>JAPLNX010000080.1 GCA_026400935.1 Planctomycetia bacterium
CAGCCTACGGACTAACCATTCTCCTCCCGTTGCTCCCCACCCCGTCTCGCGACGACGCAGTTTCGTTCGGATACAAAGTTCAAACCCAACTTTGATGAGGACTCGCACCTCACTAACCTGAAACACTTACAAGCGCACTAGCCGTCATCGCTCCGCGTGACGAGCCGGTCACTGCAAACCGGCTGAGATTGTCGCGAAACTCAAACGGTTTGAAGCGTTCGGCTCATCACGCGGAGCGTGATGGCTACGTAGTCTGTGTGGATGTTATCGAGCTTGTCTCGGTGGATTCAGGACGTTGGCACGAGCGGTGCAAGCAAACGCTCGTATGTCTGCCACCACGACGGCTCTCGAAAACATCACCGCGAAAGAGACACGCTTATCCACAGCTTGGATGAGCGTGCTCGAACTCGTGCGGTGTCTCTTCGGAACCATGCAAATCACTCGATTGCTGACGACACCCGATCGGATGTTGCGGGACTTCGTGCAGGAATGGACGTCGGCTCGTAGCTGGCAGGTCGGGCGTCCGGTCTATCAAGACATGCGGGAGTCGATTCCGTTTCACCTGCCGAAAGCTCGATCCTGTGATCTGCATTTCAACGCGCATCCGCCGGTTGCAGTGTTAGTCGCACTGCCGTTCGGATCATTCGGCTACTTTCAGGGTTTGCGAGTCTGGAACATCGCGTCGCTCGCCTGCGTGGCGATCTCGATCTTCATGCTTGTTGGTCGGCACGGTTTTTCATTGGATCGATCCGAGCAACTGCTGGTTAGTGGGCTGCTCGTGTCGAGTTCTGTTTTGGAGACACAAGTTCTGCACGGCCAACTCAACGGCGTGTTGTTGTTGCTACTGACTTCGGCGTGGCTCGCGAGTCGTCATGAGCGAACGCTGCTTGCCGGAGTCTGCGTCGGCGCGGCGACGGCCCTGAAGCTGTTCCCCGGATTGTTGGTGTTGTTCTTCCTTGCTAGACGACAATGGAAAGCGGCGTTCGCTGCGGTAGCAAGTTGCTTGCTGTTGAACGGACTCGCTGCGGCCATCCTGGGCACCGACGCAATCCGCGATTACTTGCTGGTTGTGATGCCGCAAGCAAACCGCTTCTGCGACACCTGGCCGAACGCCTCACTGCTCGGCTTTCTGACACGGCTCTTCGACGGCTCATTTGGTCAAACGACACCGCTCGTGTTCTGGCCGCGGTTCGCACGAACCGCGTGGCTCACGCTGAGTCTGGCTGGAGTGGCATTCACTTGGCGAGCGACCGCTCGTGACCAATCCTCACAAAACCATGATCTGACCTTCTCCATTTGGATCGGCTTAATGCTGTTGATCTCTCCCATCACGTGGGACCATTACTTTCTGTTGGCAGTACTCCCACTGATCTCACTTTGGAAACACGATACGATCGCCGCTCCGTCGCCGAAAGCATTCTTAGTTTGCGCAACGCTGTTGCTGATCGTTTTATCGCCTTACACCGTTTGGAAGTTTTTGGTTCCCGGCTACGCGAAGTTCGGCATGACACCCACCATCGGTACTCCGTTAAGACTGCTGACGCTCGTCTCATTTCAGTTCTACATCGCCACCGCGCTGTTCGGTTTTAGTTGCCGCCAATTGTTTCAACACAAACGACTTTCGCCCGAGTGACGCGAAGCTCGCAGTTCAAAATCTCGCAAGTTATACTCGGCCCCGGCGGACGTTGGCATCGTTCCTATCAGCACGGAGGTCAGGATATGGCAATCAGCGAGAATCGTCGTAAAAAGAAATTGGAAGCTCATCGTGCTAAGCGCAAAGAGCAGAAACGGAGTGTCGTTCGGTTTGAATCTTCCGGAATGTTCGGCCGAATGACGAATCCCAAAAACTGGCCAGTGATCTCCGCTTGTGTGACTTCAAGTTTGTGGAATCAAGGGATTGGTTACGCGGCGATCGGACGCCGTGGGCCTCAAGGTCAGGTTGTCGGCGTAGTCTTTCTGCTAGATACCTACTGCCTCGGAGTGAAGGACGTTGTTCTCTTCGCGGACACTGAGTGGCATTGGCATGAACTACTCGGCCGCTTTGAAAAAAGGGAGCAAAGCTGGGAAGAGGCGTCGCCGGAGTGCGTGAGGAAGCTGGTCGATGGAGTCGTGGCTTACGCGAAGTCCTTTGGTATCGAACCTCATCGCGATTGGACTGATGCCGCACGAATCTTTGGTGAGATTGATGCCTCGAAATGCCCGACCGAATTCACCTATGGCAAAGATGGCCAGCCGTTGTTCATCCCAGGACCTTATGACAATGCCGCACGAGTGAATCAGATCATGCAGGCGCTGTCTCGCACGGCGGGGCGAGACAGGTTCGACTTCATCACACCGATTGCGGCAGGTGATTCCCCGAGTGACTTCATAGAAAATGGAACCGCGATTGAAATGGAGCCGACCGGTCATGATCACAATATGCCGTGTCCTGATTGAGATTCTGTTGATTTGTGCCGTGCTGAATAGCGCTGACGTGACGGTCGCCAACGATCAGCCCTTGCTGCCGGACTATCCGAATCATCAAGACTTTTCGTTTGTACTCGACCGCGACGGCGTAAAGCGTGAGGTCAAGACACTTGCCGATTGGGCGCAACGCCGCGAACACATCCTCCGTCATTTTCAGCGAGTAACCGGGCCGCTTCCCAATACGCAGCAGCGAGTTCCGCTCGATGTGAAAATGATCGAAGAGGTGAAGGTCGGCAAACTGGTTCGTCGCAAACTGACGTATCAGTCGGATGCGACCGATCGGGTTGCGGCGTATCTGTTTCTTCCCGTAGCAACAGGCAGCTCACCTGTTGAAGAACGGAGCACACGCGAGCCGCGTATGCCACGACGGGCAGCGGTGCTCTGTCTGCAACAAACGACGAATGTCGGCAAAGACGAACCGGCTGGAGTGCGCGGCGATGCGACATTGAAATATGCTCTTGAGTTGGCTGAGCGAGGTTTCATCACTTTTGCTCCTGACTATCCGAGTTTCGGTGAGCACGCCTACGACTTCGATCCGAAGCATGGTTACGTCAGCGGCACGATGAAGGCTGTGTGGGACAACATCCGTGCCGTCGATCTGCTCGAAACACTGCCAGAGGTCGATCCGAAACGGATCGGCTGCATCGGCCATTCACTGGGTGGTCACAACGCGATCTTCACAGCGGTGTTTGAACCGCGTTTGAAAGCGATCGTTTCCAGTTGCGGTTTCTGCTCGATGCAAAAAGATGATGTTCCCAGTTGGAACGGCCCGCGATATATGCCGCTCATCGCGAACGAATTCAAAAACGACCCGAAGTTGCTGCCGTTTGACTTTCACGAACTCATCGCGGCCCTCGCCCCGCGACCGTTCTTCGCTTCCGCCGCAACGAAGGACAGTGACTTCGATGTCAGCGGCGTCAAAGACGTGCTCGATGCCGCTCGCCCGATCTATGCATTGCACGGCAAGGCCGATGAGTTAATTGGCCACTATCCGGAAGCGGGGCATTCGTTTCCCGATGACGCTCGGCGGCGGGCTTATGAGTTCTTAGAACGGACGCTGAAACGCTGACAAATAACAATACCGTTCGCGGCTTTGGATGAGATGTTTCAGACGATTGTTTAACCCCATTTTCCGCACCCTGTCGAACGCTTCAAGCCACCGGGCATCGGCGGCGAGTTGTTTGGCGTCAGTCTGGCGGTCGCGGGGGCAAGCGACGCAGGGTTTCGGCAGGGGTCGGCAGTTCGAGTTGGCGGAGG
>JAPLNX010000035.1 GCA_026400935.1 Planctomycetia bacterium
GGCACTGCATCACAATGCCGCCGTACAAGCTCCACACAACGCTTCGACAACCGTGCATCCTTCAGACGTATCTTGATTCCATCCTATGATCCATACCACAGCCACCGAATTGTGTAGAGACCAATGAGCTTGTCTCGGTGGATTCAGGCTTTCGCACTACGCAAGCGGCTCGCTCGAAATTCTCAGTCCGCGTAGTGCAAAAGCCCGCGAGCCACTGAGGCAAAGTCAGTGTGGTTGCTGGAATCATGGTTAACGATTGGCTCTTCGAGCCAGCGCGCGTTCGTAAAGAGCCACGTATTCCCGAGCGCTTCGAGACCATGACCAGTCGCGAGACATCCCTGCTCGTTGCACGCGACGCCAGGCTGGTTTGTCGTCGAACAGCTTGAGCGACCAATCGAGTTGCTGCCAGAGTTGCTCCGGTTCGTGATCTCGGAAACTGAACCCCGTCGCTGTTCCGCTGGCGAGCGTTTCAGAAGTCGCACCGACGACGGAATCGGCCAGGCCTCCGGTCGCTCTTACAATCGGTAGAGTTCCATAAGCCATCGAATACATCTGGTTGAGTCCGCACGGTTCGAATTTGCTCGGCATCAGGAACATGTCTGACCCCGCTTCAATCTGATGTGCTAACGATTCGTCATAGCCAATCACGGCACGGGCCTTCTGTGGGTATTTTATCGCGAGGCTTCGACAAAGTTCTTCGTACTCCTGCTGACCGTTCCCCAAGATCACCACTTGCACGTCGCGCTCAAGAAGTCGGTCGGCACAAGCGCCGATCAAGTCGAACCCTTTCTGCCATGACATACGAGAAACGAGTCCAAATAAAGGCACGTCTGCTCGCAGCGGAAGCCCCACTCGTTGCTGCAATGCGCGTTTGCATTCGACCTTTCCGACATTCAATGACTCGATGTCGTACTTCGCCGGAAGATGTGAATCGACCGAAGGGTTCCACTCGTGCGAGTCGATTCCGTTGAGAATGCCAGTGAGGTCAGCAGCTCGATCGCACAGCACGCCATCCAAGCCGTGACCAAATTCCGGCGTTTGAATCTCTCTCGCATAAGTCGGACTGACGGTATTGATGAGGTCCGCGAAGACGATTCCGGTCTTCAGCAGGTTGACCTGCTTCCAAAACTCCATCTGCTTCCAGTTGAAGTATTCGTATCCGAGCCCAGTCAGCGGCATCGTGTCGGCGGGGTATGCCCCCTGAAAGGCCATGTTGTGCAGAGTCATGATCGCCGCCGTACGCTGCATCGCGGGAACCCACTGACGATACTGTGCTTCGAGCAGTGCGGGGACGAGGCCCGTCTGCCAATCGTGGGCTTGGACAATGTCAGGCCGAAGATCTAGCCTCGCAACCGCTTCGAGTGCCGCTCGCGGAAACGCCGTGAAGCGTGCAGCGTTGTCTGCGTAATCCGCTTTGGATTGCGGCTCCTGATAGATGCCGTCATGATCGAAGAACTCCGGTTGATCGACGAGCACCACGCGGACTTCGGAGTCGGGCATGTGAGTCTGACGAAGTGAAATCAAAACTCGCCGGTCTCCGGACGGAATTTCAAAGGAGTTGGCAATCGGCATCGACTCCATTTTGTTCTTGGCGAGAAGTCGAGCGTAGTTGGGAAGAATGAGCGTCACATCGTGACCCAACTCAACCAGTGCTTTGCTCAAAGCACCTGTCACATCAGCCAAGCCACCGGTTTTCGCAAATGGAACCGCTTCCGAGCAAATTTGAACAATACGCATAGAACAAACTCCCGACCTCTTACTGGCTGACCGACATCGACACAGATTCTGAAAGTCGGAAAGTAACCCGAAGAGCTTGTGATTTTTTCGATTCAGTGGTTTTTGGGGACGACGATTCTTTCAAGCTGACAGTCAATCGTCGATCCTGCGCAATCCTATGAGGTCGTTTTTTGGTGAAGTCGTATCGAATTCGTTGAAATGTGAAAAACTCACAAACTCGAAGCGTCAGCGAGGGCGAGCGTTCGATAGACGTTGTTGATGACAACGCTGTGAAGTAAACGTCCTTGTTGATACTTCGATCGCGACGTACTCCGAAGGACGACGATGGTTGCTGCTCGCGAATGCTGTTTATACTCGTGCCTGCCAATTGACGAGTTGAGGAGCGGTCTCATGCCAAAATTCTTTGTTCCAGTCATCCTGTTTCTTTGCGGCGTCTTCGTGTTCGCGAACGAAACACCTAAAGAAACCACTGAAACGAATGAGACACCGTCCAAAACCGACGACACTTTCTGGTCGCTTAAACCGCTCGTCGTGCCCCAGGTACCGCCTGTTGAGAAGACGTTCGTTGGTTTTGAACCAGTCAACACGATTGATCGATTCGTACTGAGTAAGCACATTGAAAAAGGGCTTACCCCGTCGCCGAGTGCTGATCGGCGAACGCTAATTCGGCGAGTTTATTTTGATCTCATCGGTCTACCCCCAACGGCGGACGAAGTCGATGAGTTTGTCACCGATCTGCGTGAAGACGCTTACGAACGATTGGTCGATCGGTTGTTGACGAGTCCTCAATACGGCGAGCGATGGGCGCGACATTGGATGGACGTCGCACATTACGCGGAGACTCACGGGCACGATCAAGATCGGCCCCGACAAAATGCGTGGCCGTATCGCGATTACTTGATTCAATCATTCAACAACGACACGCCATATGCTCGGTTCATCGAAGAACAAGTCGCGGGTGATGTGCTCTTCCCAGGCGATCCTCAAGCGACTGTTGCGACTGGATTCCTCGCGACGGGCCCGTGGGATGAGAGCTCGCTCCAAAGCATTCAGAACGATACCGACGACCGAAAGATCGCTCAGTATCTCGACCGCGATGACATGGTGACGACCGTGATGAGTTCGTTCGTCAGCGCGACCGTTCATTGTGCACGTTGTCATGACCACTTCTTCGATCCAATCAAGCAGGCGGACTATTACGCGCTGCAAGCGGTCTTTGCCGGAGTCGATAAAGCGGATCGTCCCTATGAATCGGACCAGCCGACAGCAAGACGACGTCAGAGTTTGCAAACCGAACTGGCTCAGTTGATCGGACTCAAAGGAAAAGCCGATCCGCTACTGCTCACGCCGGAGATGCAGCAGTTGGCCGCCGCGTGGGAAGCGAAGCAGATCTCGACTCCATTACTCTGGCAGGTACTGGAACCAGTCGAAGCGAAATCGTCCGATGGCTCGACATTGACCAAACAGTCGGACGGCTCCGTACTCGCCAGCGAAAAGCGACCAGAGAAAGATACATACACTCTCATCTTTCACACGCCTTTGCGAGCCATCACTGCGTTTCGTTTGGAACTCCTCACCCACGATTCGCTCTCACATCGCGGGCCGGGCCGACAAGACAACGGCAACCTGCATCTGAGTGAGATCAAAGTTTTTGCGAATCCGCTCTCGTCACCATCTGCGAATTCGACATCGAATGCTTCAACCACAGGTGAGGTAAAACCGCTTGCAGTGAAGAATCCGCGAGCGGACTTCAACCAAGATGGTTGGACGATCGCGCATGCACTCGACGGCAATCCGGGGACTGCGTGGGGCATTTACCCGAAGGTTGGCGAGGATCATCGAGCGGTCATCGAATTCGCTCAGCCGATCAACTTCGAGGGAGTGACTGTTCTGACAGTTATTCTCGAACAGCTTCACGGTGGCGGTCACTTGATCGGTCGGCCCAGAATTTCCGTAACGAATGCCACCGAGTCGATGTCGCTCGATTCGGAAATTCTTCCGACCGAGATTATGGCCATTTTGGCGAAGCCCGTCGCCGAGCGCAGTGACCTGCAACAAACCGAGCTCGCACGCTTCGTGAGGATCAAACTGGTCGAGCGAGAATTGCTCGCGATGCCAGCACTACCCATGATCTACGCAGCATCAAAACGAGCGCCGTTGCCGATTCACTTGCTGGAGCGTGGTAACGTCAAGCAACTCGGTGCAGAGGCAGTTGCTGGAACGCTCGCATGTGTTCCCGGTTTACCCGCTCGTTTTGAATTGCAGAACTCACAAGACGAAGGCGCGCGGCGTGCGGCTCTCGCGCGGTGGATCAGCGACAAACGGAACGTGTTGACATGGCGCAGCATTGCGAACCGAGTCTGGCATCATCACTTCGGTCGCGGCCTGTGCGACACTCCCAATGATCTCGGCCAGATGGGCGCGCGGCCGACGCATCCGGAGTTACTTGATTGGCTCGCGTGCGAAATTCGCGACAAAGATGAGCGATCGTCTCTCAAGCACCTTCATCGTCTGATTGTAACCAGCGCGACATATCGCCAATCATCGGCTCACAATGATCACTGGGCGGCGATCGACGGAGACAACCGCTTTCTTTGGCGAATGAATCGAACGAGACTGGATGCCGAGTCGATCCGCGACACGGTCGCCTCAATGACAGGAATGGCGGATCGCATGATGGGTGGACCGTCGGTGAAGCAGTTCATTCAGACGCCCGGAATTCACGTCACACCGAATGTCGATTACGCGAATTTCGATCCTGATCGACCGGAAAACTTTCGACGAAGCGTGTACCGCTTCATCTTCCGCACGCTCCCCGATCCGCTGATGGATTCACTCGACTGTGCTGACTCGTCGCAGCTCACACCGGTACGCAATGCCTCGCTAACCGCGCTGCAAGCCCTGTCGATGCTCAACAATAAATTCATTGTTCGACAGTCCGAGCATCTCGCTTCACGATTGGCTTCCTCCGGCGGCGATTTAAACCAACAAGTCGAGGCCACATTCCGTTTCGCGTTGCTCCGCACGCCAACCGATCGCGAACGAATAATGCTGACCGAATACGCTCTCCAGCACGGCTTGGCAAATGCCTGCCGAGTGTTGCTCAACAGCAACGAGTTTTTGTTCGTCGATTGATCGACCAACAAAGTAGGCGAGTCATTCCGTGACTCGAAGTTTCCGCTCACGGAGTGACCGGTCTACTTTGGCTCGTTCGTCATTCTGAAAACAGGCCGCTACCTTACCTGTCTGAAAATGCCGTCGAAGAGTTGCGGCAGCTCAAAGAACTCGTACCCACAGGAGAATCCCACATGCGAAGACTGATGATTTCTGTCGCGTCAGCCGTTTTGGCTTTCAGCGTTTCTGCTTTGGCATTTGCCGCACCCGGCGAAGCATTCATTGATGCGGAACAAGCTGGTCCCGACTTCAAAGTGCAAGGTGAGTACGAAGGGACGATCGGCGAGAAGTTGAAATTTGGCGCTCAGGTTATCGCGCTCGGAGAAGGCAAGTTCGATGTTGTGTTGCTTCAAAAAGGTTTGCCAGGCGGTCCCAAAGATGCCGCCTGGGACGGCAAGACGCGAGTCATGCTTAAAGGGGAAACAAAAGACGGCGCGGTGGAACTTATCGGTACGAACTTCAAAGGGATGATCAAAGACGACGTGATCAGCGGCACGGCAGAAGACAACGTCAAGTACATAGGCAAGAAGGTCGAACGAAAGTCTGAAACCCTCGGTGCAAAGCCGCCTGAAGGAGCGATCGTGCTCTTCGACGGCAAGAACGTTGACGCCTGGCAGAACGGCAAGCTGGTCGAAGGGGGACTCCTCGGAATCGGCACACGCACGAAGCAGAAGTTTGAAGACTTCACGCTGCACCTCGAATTTCGCACGCCATTCATGCCGAAAGCTCGCGGACAGGGCCGCGGCAACAGCGGCATGTACCTCGTCGATCAATACGAATGCCAGATCCTCGACTCATTCGGACTCACTGGCGAAAACAACGAATGTGGCGGCATCTACACCGTTGCCAAACCGATCGTCAACATGTGCTTCCCACCGCTAAGCTGGCAAACCTACGACGTCGAATTCCGCTGTGCTCGTTTCGATGCGACTGGCAAGAAGACCGAAGATGCCGTCACGACGATTAAGCACAACGGTGTCGTGATTCACGACAAGCTCACATTGAAGGCGACTCCAGGCGGCGGCCAAAACGAAGAGAAACCGGGCGCACTCTACTTCCAAGACCACGGCAACCCCGTCCACTTCCGCAATGTGTGGATTGTCGAAAAGAAGAAGTAAGACAACACGCACGGCGCCGGCAGTACAACCAATGGTCACCTCCGTTGAACTTATTGCGTCCGAGATTACGAAGTACGACCGCAATCACACATTGCTGTTAGCGTTTCGAACAAAGCAACATACTTCGATCGTTGCCAGGGCCAGCGCGCATAACTGGGTAATCTAGGGCGACTTGCGCTCTTTCTGTTTGTATGGTATCTCTGTCTCCTGGAATATGTCTGCGTGAGTTCTCTGGTCGTGTGACTATGGGCTGGAGCGCAGGAGTCCAGACCA
>JAPLNX010000281.1 GCA_026400935.1 Planctomycetia bacterium
AACGCCGCGCCCCGCCCAATCACCGCCTCACTGGTTCTGCGAACCGAAAGCCTCGCTCACTGACAACTCCACCGCCCAACACTCATCGCCGACGATGTCGGACACGCTCGGAGTGTGCGCTCGCAAAAGCGACAAATTCGCAATCGCAGTTGCTTGTTTGAGGACTAGCCAGCCGTGGTTATCCGTGATGGCGATTGCGTTCCTGTCGTGGAGGTGCGGGGCTACTGGTTAGCGAGACAGTCCGAACCCCGCCAGCAGGCTTTGAATTGAGGGGCGAGGTGATTGCAGCTTGTTACCCAGTGCCGGGGCTTCGCCGAAGTCGATGCGATCCACTTTCATACCACGAGTAATTGCGATCGGTTGTGGCGGAGGAGTGGTGTTGATCGCTCCGGCAGGGAGGACTTCATTCACCTGGTACGTTCCGAGCGACAGATGCTCGAAGCGATACTGCCCGTTCCGGTCAGTTACCGTGGTTGCCACGATATTGTTGTCAGCATCGAGCAATTGAATCATCCGACCCGCTATGCCGACCTCACGAGGGTTTGCCACGCCATCGCGGTTGCCGTCGCCGAAAACTCGACCGCTAATTGTCGCTTGATAGAGGAAGACGTTCGTTTGGATGTTCGTCAGGTTCGTGTTACGGCGGATGACCTCCGACAAGTGCGTGTTCTGAATTTCGTTCAGCTCTCGACCTTGGAAGAGGTTCTGATACCAGAACCGGTCCCCATCCCGCAGCCGAGCGAACTGGTCGGCAATGATCCGTGAGAATGTTGGCCCGACACTTGAGCCGGTAAGATGATTCTCCGCCAAGCCACCGACCCACAAGTCAATGTTGTTGACGTTGCCATACAGCGACTTTAATGACTGCTGCAAAGCAACGTCCGATGTGATTTGAGCAAAGCTCTGCACTCGCGGCAAACCATATGCGGCTCGGACCGAGTTATAGTCAGCCAGCCCATGATCACGCCCCCGCTGAATGTTGAGTGCCGGCAGGTCGAACCCGCCCGCACCAGGAGAACCAAACAAAAAGTTTCGTAGGCTCTCGACCACTTGTGTATCAATCTCCTCAGCATGGTCGGACGCGAGGTACTTCAAGATCGGATCGACTCCGGTCTCTCGCAATACGTTTGGATTGAAGAATGCTTCGCTCAGCGGTAGTTCATCGCGAACCTCGTTCCCCTGGTCATCAAGGAATTCGACATCGTCACCGACCATCGTGTGACCGACTCGGAAGGCGGCAGTCGAGAACTCGTTCGCGATGCCCGGATTCACGTTCTGGTTGTAGCCTCGATACTGCGGAATTGCGGTTGTGCCTAGCAGTGCCGGAAGGAACTCGTTGTAAGTAATCGCCTGAATCTCGGCGATCACTCGCCGCCGAGCTTGTTGATAAACGGCCTCATCACTGAGACTCGGATTGTGAGACGCAATGTCCTCTGCGATGCGATTGTGCTCACGAACGAAGAGCACGTGCAGAGAAGTCAGCTCAATGTTCTCGTTCGCTCGGACGTCACCCGCGAGGAAGAGCTGATCGTCCGGCGTCTGATGCGTGTCGTTCGCGTTCGCCAATCCCGCTGTGTTCGAAGGCAGCAAGTTGCCATCGCTCGTCTTCAACATACCGCCAGAGAACGTTCGCAACGCCGCCGCTCGCGTGGCGTCCGAACCGTAGACCATCGAGCCATCAACCCACGCCGTGATTATGTTGACCTGCTGCCGCGGATTCGTCGTCGATGTTCCCGTTACTGGATCGTACTTCGAGCGACTCAACGGAATGATCTGAGTGCCAGTCGAGAGCGGATCAAACTGCGGATCGCCCGTTGGCACCGCGATGTTGAACGATTCTCGCGGTGAAGCGGAGGTCGTCAGATCGAGGTCGTGATCAATGAACTGACCCCAGGCGTAAATGAAGTTCGAGAGATCACGATCGCTCGCCGTTTGAGCCGGTTGATCGGATATCGCGTTACTAATCTCTCGCGCACTCGGCCGCGTCGCCCCCCCCGGAGTCGAAATGCCATCGGCATAAGCTGCGACACTCTTTCGTAACAAATCAACGCCATCGCTCCCCCAATTGGGATGCTTCAGATTGTTTCCGGTCCCGTCGAACGACTCGATGGTCGATGCAACCACAATTGTCGCCGTCAGCAACGACCTAGGTTCCAACGATTCGACGATCGCTGGCAACAGCAATGTGGTTCGCTGTTTTCCTCGCGCTGCCTTCACACCCATCGTTCGCCGACACCACGTTTTGAAATCTAACGTGAGCTTCATGTTGTTCCTTTCTTTGCTGCGTTTTGGGACTCGTCTGCCATGTTGCTTGAGGCGAACAAATCGACATCCTCAAGTGCATGAACGCTGGCCACGCAAGAGGTTCAACAACGCTTTTGAAAGAAAAACACGCAAGCACGGCGAGCCGCAAACAGGCTCCGCTACGTAAGCGTCACGCTCCGCGTAGCGAGCCGAATGTCTGCTGGCTCTACCAGACACGTGAAACGGCAATTCAAGTCCAGCGACATTCGGCTCACGACGCGGAGCGAGATGGCTAAACAGCAGACCGCATCAGTGTTTCATTTCGCAGAGATCTTTATCCGATCCAACGACGACGGAGCCGTCCCCACCAAGAACGCCAAGGACTCAGGCGTTTGGCACGAATTCGCTCGCCGTTGATGAAGCGCAGCAGGTCATCGGCAAACGCTTCAACCGAGTAGTATCGCTCGTCTGGATTGCGGCGGATCGCCGTGAGGATGATCGTTTCCAGATCACGCGGGATGTCACTGTTGATCTTGCGTGGCGCGAGCGGTTCGGTCTTGGCGATCTTATCGATGAGTCCCTTTCGGTTCGGTGCCTCAAAGGCCGGACGACGAGTTACTAGTTCGTACAACGTGATCCCCAACGAATAGAGATCGCTGAGTTCATCGAACCAGCCGCTGAATCGCTCCGGCGCCATGTAACGCAACGTCCCGGCAACCGATCGCCATTCACGATCCGCAGGAGGGTCCAACGGCTGGGCGAGTCCGAAGTCAGACACCCACACGCGTCCCGTCGCATCCAACAACAGATTTCCCGGCTTGATGTCGTTGTGCAAAACTCCCTGACGATGTGCGTAGCTCAACGCCTTCGCCACTTGGCCCGCAATGCGAGCAAACAGCTTCCACGAATCCTGTCGCACACCACGCGTCGATGTCCCTGACGAAATCGCTCGCATCGCGGCCGCGGAATCGACGGCGTTCAACAATGTCTTTTTCTGTTTCTTGCGGCTGAGTTCGATCTCTTCTTCAAACAACAACGTTTCTTTTTCGGTTAGTCGTTGAATGACCCAATCTAAAGTGACGCCGTCGATGTGCGGCATGATGAAATACGAATGCCCATTCTCTTCACCGAAACCGAGCATCGATACGATATTCGCATGACGCAACGACTCGACCGTGCGCGCTTCTTGCTCAAAGCGTTCCTTCCAATGCGTCATCCCGATTGCTCGGCCGGGGAGTAATTTTACTGCAACGCGTTCATTCTTCGGGCCACGCAATGCTTCAAAGACGATCCCCATCCCACCTCGACCGATCTCACGCACGATGCGGCAATCGCCCAATCGTTCAAGTGGTAAGTCGTCAGAGAATTCACGCTGCTGAGTTGCACTCTCTTGATCTAGCTTGTGACGTTCCATCGCCAAGATGACAGGAAACAATTCCCGAATCTCGTTAGCAAAGGGAGGATGTGCCGTGACGAATTGCTCAACGGTCACGGGAAGCCCTTGCCGCACGCGGTCCGCGAACTCACTGGCAAGCCGCTCGAAGTCGGTGAACTCTTCGTCGGAGTTTGAAGCAACATCGGCGGACTTCAATTTCACATCCGCCGGTATTGAATCACGAGTTTCCGTCATTGTCTTAGCTGGTTCGCGTGAGCCTGACATCACAACGCCTCCGCCCCAGCCAACTCCGCAAAGGCGGGGAGCTTCACCAGAATGTGCTTTAGTCGTTGCAGCGCTCGCACATAACGGATGCTCGCCGCCTGCTCGGTGAGGTTCAGCACTTCCGCCGTTTCATGATTCGACAACTCTTCAAAATGTCGCAACGCCAGAACCTCTTGATCCAAATCACTGAGTGTTTTTAATGCGGTACCTAACTGCGACGACAACTCGGCTCGCAATAACGCCTGGCTGGGCGACGTCATGTTTCCCAACAGATGATCGGCCAACGAGATCGACGTCGATGCAGCCGACCAACCGCCGAGCGATTTCTGTTCGCGAGCCGCACTCCGCTTGTCGGATTCCATGTGCCGACGATGCACGTCGATCAGGGTCTGCGTGACGATCATCCGGAACCAAATGAACCGCGAGCCGCTACCCTCGCGAGCAAAGTGCTCTGCACGCGACCGTGCGTTGAGCCACGATTCTTGCAGCACATCATCCGGATCAACGCGACCTTGCAGCCGTGAATCCAACCGAAAGTTGACCAGCCGCCACAGCCTCGGCCGGTAAAAGTCGAACAGCGCCGTTAACGCGGACTCATCACCCAACGTCGCTTGGCGAATCAGCGCCTCTTCCAAATCAGTGACATTCGTAGACATCGTGACTCTCAATGTATCTCAAAGCGGCTGATCATTCCGTTGACAAGTGGGAAGGCGATCCAACCCCCAACCCACTGAAAAGTTTCGCGAGTGATCCGGTTCAATGCCATGATTACCAACCTCTCACTTTTGACCAACGTTCGACATCCGCAAATCGGGGCATAAAAACTTTCAGAATTCGATGTTGAATTGCCAACCCACTTCGCGTTCTAGGTTTCGTGATGCAACGTCTGCTCGATACCACAAACGACTGCGTTGCCCGATTGTGACACATTTCCCTTATCAGTTCTCGGCCCATTAGAAGGAATCAAGTCATGACAAAGGCGAAGCGACGAAACACCTCAGCATTCTTGGCACCTATTGCGTGCGAGCTTCTCGAAATCCGAGCGCTACTCACACCACTCACTCCAACTCAAGCGTTCGCCAAACTCGACGCTAACCACGACAACGCCCTCAATCTGACCGAATTCAAAGCGGCACCCAAGCCAGCCGATTCCACGGTTACCGCCGAACAAGCCTTCGCGAAATTAGACGCTGATAAGAACAACGCTTTGAGTTTGGCTGAGTTCTCCAAGGGTTTGCCACCACCGACACCAGAACAACTCTTTGCCAAGCTCGACACGAATAAAGACGGAGCCTTGAGTCTCGCCGAATTCAAAGCCGGGCCGAAACCTGCCGACTCGAAACTCACGCCAGAACAAGCCTTCGCAAAACTCGACGCCGATAAGAGCAATTCACTCAGCTTAACTGAGTTCAAGAAAGGTGCTCCGCCCCCAACGCCAGAGCAGATGTTCGATAAGCTCGACGTCAATCACGATGGCATCTTGAGCCTCGATGAATTCAAAGCTCAGCCGCCGCCGGTCGGTGCGACGCAAACAGCCGAACAAGTCTTTACGAAGTACGACGGCGATAAGAGCGGCTCGCTTGACCTGACGGAGTTCAAAAAAGTGGTCTGTCCACCAGCAACGACCGGAGCTGGTACAGGAACAGGTACGAACCCCTAATCATGCTTGCTCAGACAGATTTGCATTCGTCTGAAGAACACACGACTTAAATGTGCCCGACATACAAGAGAGAAGCGTTGCCCGCGGTTTCTCGATTGTGTGTCGGGTATTTTGCATTACAGCCTCAACATACCAACGACGCCTTGAGATTCACTGTACGGTGGTCGCCAACAGGCGAGTCGCTTGCTGTAATCGGGAATTGGTCAACCAATACCACAGTCGTTTAACCCCATTTTCCGCACCCTGTCGAACGCTTCAAGCCACCGGGCATCGGCGGCGAGTTGTTCGTCGTCAGTCTGGCGGTCGCGGGAGCAAGCGACGCAGGGTTTCGGCAGGGGTCGGCAGTTCGAGTT
This sequence comes from Planctomycetia bacterium, assembly GCA_026400935.1. Lineage (GTDB taxonomy): Bacteria > Planctomycetota > Planctomycetia > Planctomycetales > Planctomycetaceae > SXKJ01. Next base: position 5,918 of record JAPLNX010000281.1, read on the forward strand.
GGCGG
>JAPLNX010000373.1 GCA_026400935.1 Planctomycetia bacterium
CCTCGAACGCATCCTCACCGTCTCCGAAACCTGCCGCCTCCAAAACCGTTCAATCTACGACTACCTTGTCACCGCCGTTCAGGCTCATTTCAAACACGAGCCAATTCCATCACTGCTACCGTGCCCGTGAACGCTTACCTCGCCCTCCAATATTGGGCTACGGAATCAGGCTTTGCTCGCAGACATGCGCACTTGTCGTGGACAGCGGGGGAGGTTTTTTGTTTTTTGGGGCATGCCCTAGTTTTCCCAATCGCAATGGTCCTTCGTCTGCGTGAGCAGTCACGCTGCAACAGGCTCTACAGGGAGGAAATCGCTGCATGGTCAAAGTGGCAAAGCCTCTCTTTGAAGGACAGAGTTGCTTCGAGGCTCGACCCCCAAAAACCGTTTCGCCCCCTCGTTAGGGTTCCGTATTTCTCTTACGCTATTGCCTTTCCCTTATGGCTGATTGCCGCCTACATCATCATCAACGCCTTAGTCCGCTTTATCGCCTACTTAGGCAGTTAAGGCTCGCTCGGCGGCTGCACGAGAAGATGCGTGGCGAAAAGCTGCGGGTCTGGTTCGCTCCGGAAGACATGCAAGGGGGCCAGAAACTCATCGAGCAAATCGACCGGGCCATCCAGGTCAGCGACCGCCTGCCGCTGGTGCTCTCGGAGCACAGCATGAACAGCGAATGGGTGAAGTTAAGAAATGTTGAACGACAACAGACCGGCCCGGCGGAGTGGGCCGGAAGACAGTCCACTCAGGAGAAAACGAGGAGCGGCAAAGAGCCGCTCACACGCCGCCACGAGATCGCCAATTCGTCGCCTCAATGTCGCCGGCTCCGGCGGAATACCGGCGAACGGAGTTCGACCGACGATTCGGCTTGGGATAGCCGAGAACATGCCACACGAGGAGGGGCACCACGTCGCAGGCAGCGGCCGCGACAGGACGGACTTTCGACACGCTGGCACCTTCGTGACCGACGCGGCTGCATTCCGTCCTGTCGCGGCCGCCTACGCGGCAGGCGACGTGGTACACGCACGACTCACGCCCAACGGCGTGAGCGACGCCGAGCGTCATCGACTCGCCGATGAGACGATCGGCGATCACGACTGCCAGCGCAAACGACTCGAAAGTTCCACTCAGGACGCGGCCCGGTGTGTTCGTGGCCGAGCCACGACGGGACGCACTGCGGAATCTTCCCGCAATGACGGTGCGAGAAATTGGTTGTCCAACACACTCTCAACCCGGTATTCTGGCGACATGGACACCATCATTCGCAACGTGCATGACATCGAGTTGAAAGACCGCAGTGCCCTGGAGCACATGCTGGGACGCAAGCTCCGCGAACAGCAGCAGGTCATCATTCATCTCGCGAGCGTGGATACGGCGGAGCCAATGCACGCCGAGTCGTCCGTGACCACGGCCACACTGCCGGAGTGGTGCCATGTCTTCGAGGGCTTATCTGACCGAGAGCTGGCGGAGTTGGATCAAGTCATTCTGGATCGTGCTGACCTCACTCGTCCTTCCGAGTAATCCATGCCGCTCACTCTGTTGGATACCGACATTCTCTCGGAAGTGCTGAAGCAGAAAAATGCGACGGTGTCAGTTCGCGCCGCTGTTTACTTGCAGCAGTTCGGAGCTTTCTCGTTGTCTGCCTTCACGCGCTATGAAGTCACGCGGGGATTGAAGGACAAGAACGCCATTCAGCAACTCGCGCGGTTCGCCACGTTTTGCCAGCATTCACAGATTCTGCCGGTGACGGATGCAATCCTCGACCGCGCGGCGGACTTGTGGGTGTTGGCGAGGCAGGGCGGACATCCAGGCCGGGACGCTGATCTCATTATCGCCGCCACAGCACTGGAATCCGGGCGAGTGCTCGCCACGGGCAACAGGCCCCATTTCGCGTGGATTCCGAACCTGACCATCGACGATTGGCGAATCGGCACTGCGCCTGCGACGCCCTAAGCCGGATCATCCCCGCGTTCGTCCGCATGATCGACGCGAAGCGTCACGACTCGCCGGCGGAGCGGGCCGAAAGACATGCCACTCGGGAGAAAACGAGGAGCGGCAGCGAGCCGCTCACACGCCGCCGCGAGATCGCCAATTCGTCGCCTCAATGTCGCCGGCTCCGGCGGAATTCCGGCGAACGGAGTTCGACCAACGATTCGGCTTGAGAAAGCCGAGAACGTGCCACACGAGGAGGGGCACCACGTCGCAGGCAGCGGCCGCGACAGGACGGACTTTCGACACGCTGGCACCTTCGTGACCGACGCGGCTGCATTCCGTCCTGTCGCGGCCGCCTACGCGGCATGCGACGTGGTGCCCGCACAACTCACGCCCGACGGCGTGAGCGACGCCGAGCGTCATCGACTCGCCGACGAGACGATCGGCGATCACGAGTGCCAGCGCAGGCGACTCGAAAGTTCCACTCAGGACGCGACCCGGTGTGTTCGTGGCCGAGCCACGACGGGACGCGACTCAAATCAGCATGTGCCTGGAAGGCACGTCCGTGCGAAACGTTCGCGTTACGGCCAGCCGTCAACGTGCCCTTTGCGTTTTTAGGGAGGACGTCACCGGCGGGTAGCACATCGTTCCCCAGTCTTCGTCGGAGCCGTGGTCGATCCAGACTTGAAGGATGGCGGGGAGCAGCCAGCCCATCATGGTGACGCAGTGCTTTAAGGAGGTGCGGTTCAGGCGGCTGCCGCAGGTGGCGGCACCGTGGGTGAGCTGGCAGCGGAGCAAATAGATTCTGGTGACGAGGTGCTCCAGGATGTTGAGCCAGCGGCCCTCGACATACCAACTCAGTGCTTTGTGCCGGCCGTTTCGTGCTCTGCTGGCGGACTTCGCGGAGTGGTCTTGCCAGAAGTATTGGTTGAGGTATTCGTCTTCCAAAATGCAGAGCACCAGCGGCTTGTTGTCCTGGAGCACGGACACCAGATGGCTGGAGCGATCCGGCGCGTGGACTTGTCCCAGGAACGCTTGCCAACTTCGGCGATCGGCGGCGGGTTCCAGAGCGGTTTGATCCCATTTGCCGTAGAGCGCATTGAAGGCGATCCACTGGTGGAGCAGGATTTGATCGGCGTGGCGAACCGGTTCAAGCTGTTCGACTTCGCTCATCCAACTGCACGCTCGATGAAAGCGAATCGCGGTGGGATGCTCGCTGCGTTCGATCGCCAGCCGTTCTTTGTGGGGATTCCATTGGCGGCTCACCAGCACATTCATTGTCGATATACGGAACGATCTTGAATTCAGGAGCAACCTGCCAATCCGTCACCGCCAGCCGCTTACCCAACTCGCGGATCGAGTTGGTGGCTTCCTGATTCGCTCGTTGAATACGCTGCAATCCGTCACCAAGTGCCACGGCTTCCCAACGCGGCATCGCCGCGATTCCTCAAGAAGTCCTGGCGCTCCGTCGCCGAATCCTTCAGCCTTTCACCGACCGACTTGCGCAACCCAAACAAAATCCGCAGGAACCGGCCATATTTGACAACAACTGTCAGCAATGAGTAAGAGATGAGCTGACGGAGATTCACGAGACAGAGAGTCTGGAAATGGCCGACGAACAACCTGATGTGCTGACAATTGACGAACTCGCGGCCTATCTGAAGGTGGCGAAATCGACTTTGTACAAGCTGGCGCAAACAGGACGAGTTCCAGGCCAAAAGGTCGGCAAGCACTGGCGATTCCGAAAGGTGTCGATTGATCGTTGGCTTGAGCAGAACCAGCAGGTAGAGCGACCTGCGGGGGGAGTTCCGTGACAACTTCCGACCATGCTCGATACTTCGCCCACGAACTGACACGACAGTAAGAACCCGGCGTTCAACACAGAAGTCGCCCAACATGAGCAACGAACCACAACCAACTCCCGCCGTCTTTGCCCACGGATCAACCTGGGTCCGAGCGGACTTTCACATGCACACCAAAGCGGACAAGGAATTCCGCTATGACGGTCAGGCCAACGACTTCGTGCAAGCCTATGTGGCCGCACTGAAGCAGGCGGCGATTCACGTCGGTGTCATTACGAACCACAACAAGTTCGACCGCGACGAATTCAAGTCGCTCAGCAAAGCCGCCAAGAAGGAGGAAATCTTTCTGCTTCCCGGCGTCGAGCTGTCGGTGAAGGACGGGGCCAACGGCATTCACACGCTGGTCGTCTTCGCTCCCGAATGGATCACGAACCAAGAGAACAAGAACTACATCCAAAACTTTCTGGATGTGACGTTCGCCGGTAAGGCCAACTATGACAACGAGAACGGAAGGTCGAATCACGATCTCAACGAAACAATTCGGGAGTTGAACAAGTTCGAGAAGGACTACTTCTTAATCTTTGCTCATGTCGAGGATCGAAGCGGCTTGTGGAAAGAACTTGACGGTGGCCGCCGAACCGAGCTTGCTAAGTTCGAGCCGTTCAAAGAACGCTGCCTCGGTTTTCAAAAGGTTCGGACGCACGATGACCGTAAGATCGTCCAAGAGCAGATGAAGGATTCGTATCCCGTCGAAGTGGAAGGCTGCGATTGCAAGGCGATCGGCGAAATCGGCAAGGGCGAGCAGAAGACTTACATCAAGATCGGAGCTTTCAACTTTGAAGCCGTGAAGTTCGCACTCATCGACCATGCCCATCGCGTGAAACCGCAACCGGTCGTGCAGCCACACTCGTTCATTACCGCCGTCAAGTTTGAAGGGGCGAAGCTGGATGACACGACACTCCAATTCTCGCCGGAGTTGAACTCGTTCATCGGAATTCGCGGCAGCGGCAAGTCCTCCATCATCGAGTCCATTCGCTACGCCCTTGGAATCGAACTCCCCGCGAATGCCGACAGGGACGGGTACAAGGAAGGCTCCGTCAAACATGCCCTCGGAAGCGGGGGAAAGGTCACACTGTTTGCGAGAGACCGACACGGGGCTGAGTATGAAGTTCGCCGAATCTTGGGCGAACAGCCCGACGTGTATGTCGGCGGTACGATTCAGCCGGGTATCAGCATTCGCGAAACGGTGATCCACAAGCCGATGTATTTCGGACAAAAAGACCTGTCGAGCACGGGGCAGGGATTCGAGAACGACTTGGTTGAAAAGTTAGTCGGCGAAAGCCTCGTGGATGTGCGGCAAGCAATCACGCTCCGCAAACAGGCGGTCATCGAAACAGTCAGGCGACTCCAGAAGCTGAACGATGTCGCCGAACGCGAGAAGGAATTTCAGGCGAAGAAACTGGACGCCGAACATCGACTCAAAGTCTTCAAAGAGCACGGTGTCGAAGAGAAATTGCAGAAGCAGGTGGACTTCGATCAGGACAGCCGTATCACGACCAGTCTGAACGAGTTCGTCGATGAATATCTCCAGTCGCTCGACGACTTCATCGCTCAGTACGCGGACGAGTTTGCGACTCGCGGCAAGTACGAGTCCAAACGCAATCCAAAGTTCTTTGCCGAGTTCCTGCCGATATTCGGTCAGATTGCGAAGGGATTCGCAGAGATTCAGAAGCTCGCCGAAGTGGCCAAGAATTCCTCACTTCAGTTGAAATCAAAAGCCAAGGAGTTCGACGGACTGAAGAGCGCGTTGAAGGAAGAATTCGCCGAGGTGGCCAGAAAGTTGTCCGAAGAATTGAAGTCGAGCGGTGCCACTGCAATCGAACCCGATGAATTCCTGAAGCTCCGCAAAACGATTGAGAATGCCAAGCAGATTCTCGCCGCCATTGCCAAAGAGAAGGATCAGCAGTCAACGCTTCAATCCCAACTCTCATCGGATTTAGCCAACCTCAATTCGCAGTGGCATGAGGAGTTTCGACTCATCAAGGAACGGCTGGACCAGATCAACGAACAAGAAACTGCGTTGCAGATTGACATCGGCTACAAGGACGACAAAGCGGCGTTTCTGAAGTTCGTGAAAGACTTGTTCAAGGGGAGCAAACTGCGTGAAACCACGCTTGAGTCGTTGACCAACGAGTTTGCGGACGGAGCGGCGATTTATCGGGAACTCGACAAAGCCAAGAAGCTTGTTGGGAATTCCGCAGACACTTTCGAGCTGTATTTCCGTGACAACCTCGTGGCGTTGCTGACTTGGCAAGTCCCCAACAAATTCACCATCAAGTATCACGGGAAGCAACTCAAGAATCATTCGCTCGGACAGCGGGCGTCAGCGTTGATCCTGTTCGTGCTGAGCCAGAGAGACAATGACATCGTGATCATCGACCAACCGGAAGACGATCTCGACAACCAGACCATTTACGAGGATGTCATCAAGCTGGTTCGCAAGCTAAAACCCAATACGCAGTTCATTTTCGCGACTCACAATCCCAACATTCCGGTGTTGGGAGACTCCGAACAAGTGATTGCGTGCGCCTTTGATGACGAGCACATTCTGACCGACGTGGGCAGCATTGATTGTCCGCAACTGCAAGAGGCTATCGTCAGAATCATGGAGGGGGGCAGCGAAGCATTTCGACTTAGGAAGGAGATTTATCAGGTATGGAAGCATCGGAACTACTAGAAATCGTCGCTCGTGGCGAAGACAGTCGTCACCAGTTCAAGGCCGACGCAACGAATCCAACCTCCCTTGCTGCGGAGATGGTGGCATTTGCCAATTCGGGTGGCGGGAAAATCTTCGTCGGTGTCACGGATGATGGGACGATTCAAGCTCACGATGCAGCCAGTGTGTCGCGGCTGAATCAACTGATTGCCAACGCCGCAAGCAACTCGGTGCGTCCCCCGATCAACCCGCTCACCGAAAACATCTCTGTCAACAATGGCGTGGTTGTCGTCATCTCTGTTCCAGACGGTCTCAGCAAGCCGTACATGGACAACATCGGCTCGATCTGGTTCAAAAACGGCAGCGACAAGCGGCGAGTCACGTCACGCGAAGAAATGCAGCGGATGTTTCAGTCCGCGCAGTTGGTTCATGGTGACGACCTTCCCATCCCAGGCGCGACTGTCGCCGATATCGACCGCGACTATTTTGAGGCGTTCTTTGAGAAAAGGTTTGGCTCGAAACTGGATGAGCAGGAAGTCTCGCTGGCGCATATCCTGACGAGCATGCGTTTGGTGCGAGACGATTCGCTCACTGTGGCGGGAGCGTTGCTGTTCGCCAAACAGCCGCAACCGCTTGTGCCCGCATTCCATGTGAAGGCCATCGCATTTCCCGGCAACGACATTCATGCCGACAAGTATCTCGACAGTCAGGACTTCGTTGGAAACTTGGAGAGCCAGTTTCAGGACGGGTTGGCGTTTATTACTCGAAACCTTCATCGAAGCCAGCAGGATCAGGGAGTGAATGCTCAAGGGCAGTTGGAAGTCCCGCAGCTTGTCTTTGAAGAACTGTTGGCGAATGCCCTGATTCACCGAGACTTTTTCGTGTCGGCTCCAATTCGGATTTTTGTGTTTAACGACCGCGTGGAGATCGTCAGTCCGGGGCATCTGCCAAACAACCTGACGATTGAAAACATCAAGAGCGGTAACTCGAACATGAGGAATCCGATCCTCGCCTCCTATGCGACTTGGATCTTGCCGTATCGTGGACTCGGAACGGGTGTCTTGCGGGCGCTGAAGGAGTACCCGGAAATCGACTTTGTGGATGACCGCGACGGAAACAAGTTTTGCGTCACCGTCAGACGACCAGCCGGGGGCCAAGAGTAATCATGGCCAAGAAGCGAGCCAATTCGAATGAGATTCCACCGCCTGTCGGAAGGCGGATTCCTTGGCGTCCTCGCCGATCGGGTGAACGTCGGCCATCGTCAGGAACGTGAAGGTCCGCTCGAAGAGATCCCGAATGCGAGGCTCCTTCAACTTTTTGAGTTCGCCATCCAAAACGAGACGATGGATTTCTTCGATCGTTTGGTGAACCAGCAAGCTGAAGAAGATCACGGCGGAGCGGGACGGCGTGAAGTCGTACTCGCGGAAGAATTGGTACTGGCGCGGACAGGTCTCATACAGCTTCAAATCGCCGGTGAAGCTGTAGGCTTGCTTGACGGGTATCCGGTCTCGCAAGGCGAACGACTGCGCCGCCAGTAAGTCGGATTTCACGTCGGGCCATTGCGGCAGGCCCTGCCAGATTGATGTGAAGTGCTCCTTCGGCTTCGCGTGGGCCGTCAGCACGAGAATCTTTTCGGGCCGAGAGAAGGCCACATAATGCAGACGCATCCGGTCGAACTCGGTGATGCGATCCTCTGGCTCAAAGAGCGGACGGTGATAGAACTGTTGCAGGTCGCCGTCAACTTTCTTTGGCGTGGACAGCCGCTTGTCCAATGAGCCGACCACCACGACGGGGAACTCCAATCCCTTCGACTGGTGAATCGTCATGATCTGGACATGGCTCTTGGGGAAGGGCTGGTCCGGGTCTTCGTACTCGTTGATGCCGCCGTCGTAGAGCAGACGGATGAAGCTGGCGAAGAGATGGAATCGCAGGTGCTCGCGATTCTTGAAGGTGACGACGGTGTAGTGGTAGTAGTTCTGGAACGTGTTGATCAACTGGGACAAGATCGCCAGGTTGCGTGTACGGGTCTCGTTGGCCAGAAACGCATCGAATGGGGGAACGGCCAGCAAGCGGAAGAAATAGTCCGCCGGCCGCATGTCGAGCGCCTCGCCCTTTTGAAGCCTTTGAATCTGTCGCACGAACTGTTGCAGCAACTTGGCGAGCGGTTGCTTGCCCCCGAATCGACGCCCCAAGTCGAGAATGCCGTCATCAATATATTGTGCCAATTCAGCGAGCGAGCCGGCGACTTGGCCGCGTCCGTTGCCGTGATAGCCGAAGATCAAGGCCAGACACGCGACCATCAAGCGGACTTCTTCGTTCTCAAAGTAAGCCCGCGCTCGGGGACAGAACGCGGGGATGCCTTTCTTGTCCAAGGCGTCAATGAACGGGCCGCTGTGAGCCAGACGAACGCTGTGCAACAGCAGCGCCACCTGTGAGTAGTCCCGAATGACGTTCTCTCGTTTCAGAAACTGCACGAGATCAGCGAACCGTTCCGCTTCGTCGCCAGCGTCTTGCCCCGATATGCAAAAGATCGACGGATATTCGGGATGCTCGGTTTTTGGGTCCGGCTTGATCGTCTTGTTGAATCGGAATCGACGCCCATTTTCCGTCCATGTCGCCGACGCCATCCAGCGGTCGTAAGCCGCGACGATCTGCCGGTGAGAACGGTAGTTCGTGATTAACTTGATGGTCTGGCATCCCGGAACCCGATCCGGAAACTCCAGGATGTTTCGGACTGTCGCACCCCGAAAGCGATACAGACTTTGATCCTCATCGCCGACAACGCAGATGTTTTGGGATTTCGATGCGAGGCGCAGAAGTAGCTGCTCCTGGATGTAGTTCGTGTCCTGGTACTCATCGACCATCAGGTATTTCACTCCGCTTGAGACGGAGTCACCGATAGCCGGATCGGACAGCAACTCGAAAACGAGCTTTTGCTGATGCGCGAAATCGAGCCGGTTGTTGCCGAGCAAGGTCGCGGCATACCGCTTGTAGGCACTGCCGATCACCGAGACGAATGGGCTGTCCGACGACACCAGCTTGTCGGGGTCGATCAACTCTTCCGTGATTTTGTCAAAGTAGCTTTGAGCACCCTTGATGGCTTTCCACTTCGTCGTCCACTGAGTCAAGTAGGTGCCGCCATTGTCAGGCCCGATGATCTCATCGAAGTTGTCGAGAATGAAAAGCAGTTGAGTCAGTTCGTCCAGCGTCTCGAAGTTGTTCCCCAAGACGGTGCGGTGGCGATGGACCGCAAGCAAACCGTGACACAGCGAGTGAATCGTCGAGACTCGAAGTTCGGTCAGGTCTCCCGAATAACCGACCTTGCGTGCCGCCGCTGAGATACGATCACGCAACTCGAAGGCGGCTTTCTCGGTGAAGGTGCAAATCACGAGGTCTCGCGGTTCGGCCTTCTTGAGCAACAGAAGATTCAACGTCCGCAGAACCAAGCTAAAGGTCTTGCCCGAACCCGGACCAGCAATGACCAGCAGCGGACCATCGGTATTCGCAACGATGGCCCGTTGCGACTTATTCATCGCCCCGAAGTTGCTGAGGATTGGCGCGGCGATGGTCACGAACGAGCCACCTTCCGAAAGCTGACGACGCTGTTTTGAAGACAATCACATGGTCCAAGACTCTTACCTGAATCGTTTGCAGAGCAAGAACCAAGGCTCGCGTGAGAAAAGTTGTCATGCTCACTGGATTGAGGGTTGCCGTTGTTACGGTTGTGAGCAAAGACAACGACGAATGGCAAGGCTCGTCATAGCCAATCGCAGCGTCCTTGAGTTGGACTTCTGCCCGTAGACCGCGATCACGTCGATCGACTCGCCCTAGCGGTACTCATCCGGATCTTCGGGATCGGCCCCTTCGCTGGTCTTCACTGCACTAACGTAGGACTGATGACAACATCCCATTCTTCTCGACTCAGGTGCTCCGGTTGGCGTCCTTTGAACTTGCCGCCGTGCATCGCTTGCGACCAACCGAGGCGGACATCAAGGCCGTGCTCGGAAAAGAGCCAAAGAGCTTCCTTCGCTCCGTCGTCGCCAGTTTGTTCGCAATCGAAAAGGAGCGACACCTTGCCGTTGGCGAGTTGCTTGGACCAGCGAGCGATCTTTTCGATTTGATGCTCGGTGATGCGGTTCGACATGATTGCGACTGCTGGAACACCGAGGTTGTCGAGACCGATCACGTCGTTGAAGCCTTCCACGACGATGATGCCGTGGCGGGCGATCGACTCACGGTAGCCGGGTTCCTTGAGGCGGCTCGCCTGTTGGCCGAAGAGTTCGAGGCCGCGATGGAAGCCTTTTGGGAACCGATGCTTGATCGGTGCGGTGACTTCGGTTCGCTCGGCTGGCGTGAGGCGGGCGAAGTCGCGTTCTTTCTGCTCGTAAGTTGGATCGCGGCCGATCCATGCGAGTACCTGTCCGTCTTCGGAGAGAACCGGATAGATGACATTGCCTCGCAAACTGAAGCCGCGCTTGTCATTGCCGCCGTGCAGCGGCAGGATGCCGCTGCGCCACTTCTTCAGCGACTCGGGAGAAAGACAGGGGTGGTGGCGAACGTAGCTCGCGGTGGCGGGTGGCATGGCCGCGACATCGACGAGGAACTTCTCGTCGAGCGTGGCCAGATCGCGAACTTTGGCGTCGTCGGATTCGAGGAGCGGAATGTTGCGATCCGGTATCGGAGAAGGGGACTCGGCGTTTGATGTTGGGGCGGGTGGCTCGGTCGGGAGACCGGCCACAACTTTCCCGATACCGGCCACAACTTTCGGGAGACCGGCCACAACGGTGTCTGTTTTCGTGGCTGTCGTCGCATCGCTGGCGAGGATGTTTTTCATGCGGTGAAACTCGTCTCCCTTGAGCTTCTCACCGGCGGGACGTGTGCCGGTCAGCCAGCCGTGCATCAGCGTCAGCAGGTTGCCTCGAAA
>JAPLNX010000531.1 GCA_026400935.1 Planctomycetia bacterium
CCTGAGCCACGCCCATCAATTGGCCTGTCAATCCTGTCTCAGGTAAACCATCAACTGGAAAGCCGGATGCGGGAAACCCGCCCGTCCGGTTTGGAGGGAGGAGCGACCGAACTCAATCGGTCGTTCCTACCCCTATCGAAGTGACTTGTCCTCACTACGATTAGCCGTTTTTTCGAGCGATTGCTTCCACGATAGCCTTGCCCATATCGGCGGGGCTACGTGCGACGATGACTCCGGCTGCTTCGAGTGCTTGAATCTTCTCTTCGGCAGTGCCGCTGCCGCCGGAAATGATTGCACCGGCGTGTCCCATGCGCTTGCCAGGAGGAGCCGTTTGGCCGGCGATGAATGCGGCAACTGGTTTTGTCACATGCGACTTGATGAACTCCGCCGCTTTGATTTCCGCGTTGCCGCCGATCTCACCGATCATAAGGATTGACTCGGTTTCCGGATCAGCTTCAAACATCGTCAGCGTGTCGATGAAGGTTGTCCCAATGATCGGGTCACCGCCGATACCGATAGCCGTCGTTTGCCCCATGCCGACGTTGCCCAATTGCCAAGATGCCTCGTAAGTCAGAGTGCCGCTCTTGCTAACGAGACCCACCGAACCCGGCTTATGAATGTAGCCTGGCATGATGCCGATCTTGGCGATTCCTGGAGTGATGATCCCCGGGCAGTTCGGCCCGATGAGGCGGCTGTTGGGAAACTTTGTTTGCAAGATTTTCGCCGTGCGAACCATATCGAGTACTGGCACACCTTCGGTGATCGCGACAATTAGTGTGATCCCCGCCGCCGCCGCTTCGAGGATCGCGTCGCCGCAACCTCCCGGAGGGACGAAGACCAGCGAGCAATTAGCCCCCGTCTTGCGAACAGCCTCATCGACGGAATCGAAAACTGGGAAACCGTCTACTTCAGTTCCGCCCTTTCCAGGAGTGATGCCACCGAAAAACGGAGTGCCGTAGGCTCGGCACTGTTGCGAATGGAAAAGGCCTGTCTTACCGGTAATGCCTTGGCAGATCACACGCGTGTTTTTGTCAACGAGAATGGCCATGTTGTGTCTGTATCTAAATTACGGGATAGTGAATGGGTGAAATCGGAAAATCGAGCGTCTCGGATGAAACGGGAGTCTTTAGGCTATGCCTTAAGCGTCGCGACCACTTTCTGAGCCGCATCGGTGAGATCAGTCGCCGCAATAATCTTACGACCACTTTCGGCCAGCATTTTACGAGCGATTTCGACGTTCGTTCCTTCCAGTCGCACAACGAGCGGGACGGTGAAGCCGACTGTGTCGTAAGCGGAGAGTAGCGCGGTCACGATCGTGTCGCACTTCATGATGCCGCCGAAAATGTTAACCAGCACCGCTTGGACATTTTTGTCGGCCAGGATGATGCTGAAGGCTTCGGTCACTTGTTGGACGTTGGCTCCTCCGCCGACATCCAAGAAGTTGGCCGGTTCTCCGCCGTGCAGCTTGATGAGGTCCATTGTGCTCATCGCCAAGCCAGCTCCGTTGACGAGGCAGCCAATGTTGCCATCAAGTTTCACGTAGCTTAGTCCCGCTTTGCCGGCGCGTACTTCAAACTCGTTTTCTTCACTGAAGTCTCGCAGTTCGGCGAAGTCTTTGTGTCGGAACATCGCGTTGTCGTCGAAGGTCACTTTCGCATCCAACGCGAACAGTTCTCCGTCAGCGGTGATGACCAGCGGATTGACCTCAGCCATGCTGCAATCGTTGTCCACAAAGAAGCGGCAGAACTTCGGCAGAAAGCTTTGAGCACTCGTCACCGCCGCACCAGTGAGTCCCAACTGGTACGCGAGTCGGCGGGCTTGATACGGCTGCAATCCATAACCGCTATCAAACGGCTCTTTCAGAATTTTCTCAGGCGAATGATGAGCGACCTCCTCGATCTCGACACCCCCTTCAGAGGACATCATGACAACCGGCGAACCAGCCTCGCGGTCCACGACCACGGCGAGATACAGCTCGCGAGCGATATTCAATCCCCCTTCAATGTAAAGCGTGTTTACCTGCTTCCCTTCCGGCCCCGTTTGGATGGTGACCAGAGTGTTTCCGAGCATTCGCTGTGCATTCTCACGAGCTTCCTCCGCCGAGCGGACAAGCTTCACACCAGGTTGCTCCGGTTGTTCTTTGAAGCGTCCTTTACCACGACCACCAGCATGAATTTGCGACTTCACAACCGCGATCGGGCCACCCAATTGAGTGAATGCTGTCGCCGCTTCATCGGGCGTGCGAGCCACGATTCCTGGGGGAACACTCACGCCCGCTTTGGCGAACAATGCTTTGCCTTGATACTCGTGAATCTTCATCGGTCAACCTTGTGAATGTCAGTGGGTCTGCGAACGAGGGGCGGGATGATAGCGGTGCCGAAATGGCCCTGCCAGGAATGATCGTTGCTCATTTACTCTCTAATTGTTGCCATATCAAACAACAAAAGCGGCAGCGAGTTTCCTCGCTGCCGCTTCATGATCAGTCATTCTTTGCCCGACATCTATCGCCGGGAGCCATTCATCACTCGAGATGATTTCTGTTCTTAAAGTTGTCTTGGTACCCAATTGATTTTCTGAATGGATTCACCTTGGTTGACCGCTTTGTCTCCCGGTGAGTTTTCGTTATGGCCGGGGATCGCTTCCGCCGGCGGTGCAGGAGCGGGGCCGTTATTGTTCGGCGACGACATCGGGCTGTAGAACGATTCGTGACCAGCGTTACCGCCGCAGCTTGCACAGCCGCCGCTGGAAGGAATCGGGGACGTCATCTGTTGTGGGACTCCTCCACCACAAGACGAGCAACCACTGCTTTGGACCGGAGGTGCAGAGATTGATCCTCCGCTACATCCGGAGCATCCACTGTGTGAAGGCATTGTTCCGACAGACGGCATTGTTGAGAGGCTCGGTCCACCGCTGCACCCGCTGGAGTGCGGTGTGCTCATCATCGCGACAGGTTGCTGTGGAATTCCTTGATAATCTTCGCCCGTGTAGACAACAGAGTTGTCGTAGCCGTGTGCGACGGCATCAGGCAGCATCTTACTCTTCGTATGACGGTGCTTGATTCGGGGAGCGCGCTTGTGTCCGCAGTCGCAGGTTGCGCCAGCGTCCATATCGCATCCGCCACCATCGTGGCATCCGCAGCCACCACCATTGTTAAAAGCTTTGTGCATGCAGCTTTGTTGGCCGCAGGTGTTACATCCCACCATGCTCGCCATCAAAAGCAGCCCCAGAGACAGTCGCAAGACCGTATTCATGACGTTCCTCATCGAGGCAGGCTGTGACCATCGGCCTTCTTCAGCCCAACATGAGCCGCAAGCCGAATGGGGGTCCATGCCGCTGAATTCACAACGGCAGTCCGCACCTTCATCGGTTTTTTCACGTGGCAGACTTTATGGATTGTTCCGGAGGTGCCGATTTCGTGAACTTTGCTTCGCCACTTCAACTCGGTCTCGCAAAGAAACTCATGGGTGTTTTTCAAACGTTTGAAGTCCTGTTGCTGCAATTCCGCCAAGACTGCTATGGTCCGATCGCTTCTGATCTCCCCTCCGTCAGGAATTCTCTCCTGACCACGCCGGTTGGGCCGTTCTGGCTCCGCCGGTCCTATCGCCTCTGGGCAACATCCTCCCGATTCCCACCGGTCTTTCAATTCCCACCACAATTCAGAGCAGTTGAACTGCATGGAGACGCGCATGCTCCGAGTTTTTCTCGGCGTTGTTGTTGCGGGCCTTTGCACATTGACCACAACTTGCGTGGCCCAAGAGTTTCGTGTCTACACCACCGTTTACGACGTGAATGCTGGTAACCAACCGGTCTCACGCAGCCTGACTCTCTGGCATGCTGGGAAAATTTATGACCTCATTCTGTCTCATGGTGAGGTTACGATTCTGGAACCGTCGCAGCGCCGTTGTTCGATCATTAATTCTGACAAGGGAGTCCGTACCAGCGTTGATTTCGATGAACTCAAGCATTTGTTGGAAGTCGCGGAAGAGCGTCTCTCGCAGCAGATTCAAATGCTCGAATCAAAGCCCAACTCTTCAAAAGATTTTGTCAACCACCTGCGGTTCCAGCTCCATCCGCAATTCACGAAACAATATGACGCTCAACAGCATCGACTTTTCTTAGACAGCAAGCCGCTGACATACGAAGTTCGTGGAGAAGAGGGAGTCCAACCTGAAGCGGTCGAAGCCTACCTCAACTACGCCGACTGGGCCTGCCGGCTCAACTTTGTCTTGCATCCGCAGCCTGTTTTTCCGACCGCGCGATTGGAACTCAATCAGCAAATTCGCAAGCTGAAGCTGTTCCCAGTGGAAGTACAGCTCCGAGCGAAATTCGATAAGCCGCTACAGTTGAAAGCCAAGCACGAGCTTTCTTGGAACCTGGATGCGAACGACCGCAGCAAGATTCAACATTGGGAATCTTTGATGAAAGACATCAAGACCCAACCGTTAACACTGCCAGAATATCAACGAGCGGCCATCAGCCAGACAACCGCGAGAGTTCGCTGAGTCGATTGAAGGTCAAGCCGTAGCGTTGTCACTTCCAATCGTCCGACATAACTCTCATGGTCAAGACGATTCGCAAAGTGGGGAACAGCAGCGCCCTCTTGCTCGACAAAGCGATTCTCGAAATGATTGGTCTGCGCGAAGGGGGGCAAGTGAAGCTGGCCGTCAACAACGGCTCACTGGTGGTGAAGCCGGTCGCCGCGAAGCCGCTCGATCCGAAAAAGTTGGCGGCTTGTTTGGATCGTGTTGTGTCCGAGTGGGGCGATGTCTTGGAGAATCTGGCGAACTGAAGGCGATCACCTTTCTCGAGGTGGCGGTCGTGTTGACCATTCACGAGCGAATGATCCAGGAGTTCGGCGGTGGCATCGGGCTACGCGATCCAGGACTGCTGGAATCCGCAGTTGTGATGCCCTCGGCCGCTTTCGGCGGGCAGTTTCTGCACGACGATCTGCCCGCGATGACCGGCGCGTACTTGTTTCCTTTTTGCAAGAACCGTCCGTTCGTAGATGGAAATAAGCAGGTTGCTCTTGCCACGGCGATCACATTTCTGTTGGTCAATGACTACGAATTGACCTGCGCAAAACCCGATGCCGAACAGCTCACGCTCGGCGTGGCAGACGGTTCGATTTCCAAAGACGAAGCGATCGTGTTCTTTCGCAAGCATGTTCGCTAGGCGAAGTCGGTGAAGGCAAAACGTGAGGCGACTGCAAAGCCAGCCAAACGCAGCACTTAACGGCGCAAGAAAAGTTCGTAGGTGCGGTCGCTCGTTCCGTAGCACAGGCGGCTCGCCTGTGATTTCATCCGAGACGACAAACAGGCGAGCCGCCTGTGCTACGGTTTGAAACCGCACTTCATTCACAGAATCGCCAGCGGATTCCGTCGCTCTTCAAGCGTCCCGCGAGTGACCCCGACTCGGTTCGCCGCGTTGAGTTGTTGCCAGACATCGCGCCCCGCCACCTTGCCGGCGAGCAGCTGGCGATACGCGTCGAGCGTCAGTCGAATCTCCTGCGGCGATTCGTCGAGCAGTTCGATGCGGAAGTGTCGCACGCCACGAGCCAGCAACTCCGGCACAACCTCGGCGGAACTTTGCGGCACCGCGTTGAACAACGTGTTGCGACAGCCGACGTCCGCCAACAGGCGATGTTCCATGCCGATGCGGTCGCGCAGTTCGACCTTGTGAGTGTCGCACGGCCGACCGCAGTTCGTCTTGTTCGTCCCCGGCGAGAGCATCGCACAGAAGACGCAGTGCTCCATGTGAAACATCGGCATGTGCTGGTGAATCACGACTTCCAACCATTCCGGCGGACAAGCCCCGACGAGATCCAGCAACTGCTCGCGGTTCAGGTCATACGACGCGGTGATCCTCATCGCGCCTCGATCCATCAAGAATTGGGCCGTGAGTTCGTTCGTCACGTTGAGTGAGAAGTCCGCAACGAAGGGAATTTTCTCTTCCGCATAGAACCACAACCCGCCAAGATTCCGCACGAGAATCCCATCTGCTCCGTGCTTCAGTAGCGAACGAAACAGCCCGACTTCATCGGGCTTTTGAATCCGCGGAGTCGCGATCAGGATCTCCGCTCCCGCTGCGTGAGCGAGTTTCACCGCCTCGCGATACTCGCGGATGTCCTGGAAATCGCAGTCAATGTTTCGCTCACCGTGGGCAAGCACCGTGCGCAGTTGATCGAGAGTTCGACAGAGAATGTGCAACTCTTTGGAGTGCGGTGTGTCAGCACCGCTTTGGATTCTTTGGCGGCCAGCCAAACGTTCATTTCTCAAAGACAAATCCGATGCAGGCAAATCCAAAGCGGTGCTGACATACCGCACTCCCAAGGAGGGCTTCGCTCTGCGAAGCGCATCAAGCGGCGATTCGGCGGCGATGCGACGCACCGGCACCCGCGCGGAGGACCCATTCAACTGCCGCACCATTTCATGACGCAGCTCGGAAAGCACGCTCAGCGGCAGCATCGGCGAGCCTTCGATCACCGCTTCGAGGCTCCGCAGTTCAAAGACCGTGTTCCCCACTCGGCCCAATTGCGATCGCAAGAAGTCCTCCGTCATCGGATGCTTCCGCGCAATCTCCAGAGGCGCGACTGACGTCACCGAGCACTCGGCCCCCGATTCAGTGCGGCCGACGATCCGCAACTGCTGACCGACAATCGCTTCCACACGCAGATCGAGCGGCACGCGACGCAGCGGGTCAGCGCCGGCAAAAGTCTTTCGCAAGCGAGCGGTCAGTTTCGGATCGTCAGTCTTCCAAACTTGTTGACCGGGCCAGAGAGCGTTTGTGTCGATCGCCCCGTGCTGAAACGTAAGTTCGACGACACCGACCGAAATCGACTGATCCAACTGCCGTCCGCGATGCCAGACTTCGTAGACGCGGCCTCCTTGTTCTTCGTTCTTGCTTCGATCCCCCTCGAAGACGATGCCGTCACCCGCCGCGATGCCGCACGCCAACTCAACGGCCACGCCGCCGCGATTCACCGAACGGACGGTTCCCAAGAAGACGCCTCGCTTCGACGACGAGACGGCGGGCACCAGCATCTTATGGTCGTCTCCCTTCAGCCAACCGGGCGAGAACCCGCGCGAAAATGAAAGCTGCATTTCTTCGACATGCTGAGCCGACAGCTCGACCGGACCGCCGGCGATTGCCATGTCGATCGCCTGTCGATAATGCCGAGTGATGTTCGCCACGTACTCCGGCGTCTTCAGCCGCCCTTCGATCTTGAAGGAGATCACGCCGGCGTCGATCAACTCCGGCGCGAGTGCATACGCGGCCAAATCCTGCGGGCTGAGCAAGTATTGTTGATCGCCGCATTCGACATCCTTGCCGTCGCAGATCAGCTCGTAAGGAAGCCGACAGGCTTGAGCACACTGCCCGCGGTTCGCGCTCCGTCCGCCGAACGATTCGCTCGTGAGGCATTGTCCGGAGTACGCCACGCAGAGGGCTCCATGCACGAAAGTTTCCAGCGGCATGTCGATCTTGCGAGCAATCTTCGAGATCTCCTTGATCGACAACTCGCGAGCCAACACGACTCGCTCAACGCCCAACTCTTTCGCGATGCGAATCCCCTCGGCGCTCGTCAAAGTCATCTGCGTCGAAGCGTGAATCGACAAGTCGGGACAGATCGCTCGAATCAGCCGCGCGACCCCGATGTCTTGCACGAGCACCGCATCAACGCCGACCTCGGCCACTCGCCGGATCACCCGCTCAACCTCCGGCAACTCATCCGTGAAGACGAGCGTGTTGAGCGTGAGGTATCCCTTCACGCCGCGCTGATGCAGCAACCGCATCAGTTCGGGAAGTTGCTCATCCGCGATGTTCGCCGCCCGAGCCCGCGCGTTGAAGCCGCAATCGAGCCCGAAGTAAACCGCATCCGCCCCATTCTCCACCGCCGCGCGAGCACACTCCAAATCACCCGCCGGAGCGAGCAACTCAGGCCGACGTACTTTGGAGTGCGGTGTGTCAGCACCGCTTTTGGCCAGCGGGCCGGGCGAGTCGTTAAAGCGATCTTTAGTGTCTGATAATGAGTTCAAAGAAATCCAAAGCGGTGCTGACACACCGCACTCCAAATAAGAGTCAAACCGACTGACCGATCGCGTAAATCGCGGCAGTGTCGAGGACTTGATCGTTGGACTCGAACAGCCGAGCAACGGCCGCTCGGTGAATTTTCATTTTCGTTCCGCCGACGCCGATCGCACCGTAGCAGATCACGCCGTTGAGGTCCTTCGCTTTGTCCATGACTTCCACACCGCCGATTCCCAGCGGCGGCACGGCGTTCAAATCGACCGCCACTTTCAACGCAGACAAACTGAGGCGTCTTTCCGTCGAGATGAGTTCAACCCCGGCCGCTCCCGCCGCGATGATCAGCGACACCCCGTCACAAGCCGCATCGAGTTCTGCCGAAGTCCCTGTCGCGTAAGGAGTGACTCGTGCGGCGGAGACCGTTTCGGCGATTGCGAAACAGGTTTGCTCGGCCTTGTCTCGCGTTCGCGACGCGACGCGGATCTCCGCTCCTTCAGCGGCCAGGATCTGAGCCGCTCGATGCCCCACCGGCCCGGTCCCGCCGAGGACCAACGCAGTCGCTCCCGCCAGCGGCAACTGTTTGCGAGCGGCCAGCACCGCCGCCGCCGCGGTCGTATTCGAGCCGTTCGAGTCCATCATTACTGAGACTCGCATCGGACCAAAGAACGTCTTCTGCACCTTTTTGAACAGCAATTCGCCCGCCGCGACGTTGCTCCCGCCGATGAAGATCGCCGTGTTCTTCAAGTCCGGGACGCCGCGAGTGAAGATTGCTCCATGAACGAGTCCGACGACGTTTTCTGGCGTCACGCCACCGTACGAAAAGAGTTCATCAACACCGGCATCAATGGCAACGACTCGGTCGAAGACGGACGGATACGGGTCAGTGTCGAGTTGAATCAAAATTTTGCGCATGACGGTCTGTTGTGAATGACGGTTAAACGAAGAATCTAAAAGCAGAAACCCGGCCTCAATGCGAAGCCGGGTCTCAATGAACGACAACAATCAGCCGAAATTAGCCAGCGAAGAACGGGTGCTTGGAGGCAGCCTTCTTGGCGAGCATTTCATCAACCGACGGCTCATTCTTCATGGCGCGAGCAATCGACAACATTACGGCTTCGTAGTTGTATTGGAAAATCTTCTGATCATCGGCAGCGAGCCAGTGAATGAAGACGCCGCACACGATGACCAAATTCTCGGCTTGGTCCTTCGGGATGATTCCTTTCTCGACGCTGTCGGCAACCGCGCGAGCGACGGCGACTTGAGCCGGGCCGAACATGTGGACCGCTTGCTTCGCGCCCTTGATCGTGACTTTGGTGATCATGACCGTGGCCGGCTTGACAGCGAGGTTCGGGGTAAGCACGGCCAACAGGTTGCTGTGACCTTGAGTTTGCGATGACAGAGCATTCGCAAACGCACTGCCCACTGGGCCGTCTTTGTCACCGATCAACAGATCGATGTGAGCCACTTCATTACCTTCGCCGCACAAAGCTTCGCCGACGTACATCGACATAGTTGCAACTCCTAACTGAGACAAGATGTGGGGTCAGCGTGTGCTTAGACGAACGAGTCAGGCACCGATCCCCAGGATTCCGTTACTGATTGTCTGAAGTTTTCTCCTCAGACTTTGCCATGAAACGTGCGATGGTGTATCAACTCGCAGAGTGCTTCGCCAGCGAGCCGGATTGCTTCTTCGGACCAAATTCATGACCGTGTTACCTCCGTCACTACTCATTCTTGGTGGGAGTACACGCGCGGCAGCAGGCAGCGCAGTACGAGCGGGATTTCGTCCCGTCTGTGCCGACCGCTTTGGCGACGACGATTTACTACGGCTGGCGACCGTACTTCCGGTTCACGATTACCCACACGGCTTGATCGAAACGGTGCAGTCTTTGTCTCCGACTCCTTGGATTTATGTCGGTGCACTCGAAAATGAACCAGAGTTGATCGCCGCAATCAGTCACCAGCATCCGCTGCTCGGAAACTCTCCGGAAGTACTGCAACGTGTTCGTGACCCTTTTTGGATCGAGCGAACGCTGCGCGACAGCGAACTGCCGACATTGCAAAATATCGCAGAAGACGCCATTCCGCCGTCGGGCGAACAGTGGTTGATGAAGCCTCTCCGCAGCGGCGGCGGCATTGGCATTCGGCTCTGGAGCGGAGTACGTCAAGATGACGACCAACAAGCCTATTTCCAGGAACGACGGGCGGGGCGTTCGATCTCAGCGATATTTATAGCCACATCGCACGGCGCACGTTTCATCGGCACAAGCGAACAATTGATCGGCCTTGAAGCCGGAGCACCAACCGAATTCGGTTACGCTGGCTCAATCGGCCCAATTGAACTCAATCGCAGCACCTCGCATTGGATTCAACAGATTGGCACGCTGCTGGCAAGCGAATCCGGTTTGCGAGGTCTATTCGGTTGCGATTTCATCCTCGCAGACGATGTCCCGTGGCTAACGGAGATCAATCCGCGATACACCGCATCGGTTGAGGTTCTTGAGCGTGCGACAAGCTGGCCGTTGCTAAAATGGCATGCGCTGGCCTGCCTCAACAACATGGCACAACTTGATGGTGAGTTGCCGCTCACAGGTAGCGTTCTTGAATCAATGGCTCCGAATTCGCGAAAGCCTATTGTTGGAAAACGAATTGTTTTCTCGGCGAATGATTCTGTGGCAATTGAATTAGAAAAACGGGTCGCCGCTGACTCTTGCCACCCGAACTCAATTTGGCGAATGAACAACGAAGATTCGTTCCTGGCTGACATTCCCGCACCAGAAAGCCCACTCTTTGTTGGCTGGCCAATTTGCACTGTATTTGCTCGCGAGACCACTGTGGCCGAATGTCGGAAAATGCTAGGACTTCGAGCAAGCGCGATCAGTCGTTGGATCAACGCATCAATGTCGTCGCCTCGGCCACCGTCTTCGCTTGGCCACTGACGACATGTCCGAGGACCATCAAACCGAAGAGTGCGTCTTCTGACGATGAGCATAAGCGATAGGGTGACGCCAAACGGTTGATGATAAATTCACGCAGTAACGGCAGCTTCTGGACCAGTCCGCCAGAGAAGACGATGCGTGACCAATCTCTTTGAGGTGCGACTCGGTGCGAACAGGTTTCGTAGTTCTCCGCCATGTTCCGAAATGCCGCGCGAAACAAACCGCCGACCGTCAGGTTATCGACGCTGATGCCATCGACTCGTCCACGCTCTCCGAGCGGGCCGGCGAAGAACGTCAGTGCCATACGGAGCTCGGAGTCCGTTGCTTGCTCAGCAGCTCGCGAAATGAATGGCCACGGATCAGCGATTGGTTGTCCGGCAGTTCGCGGCAGTTCGCTGAGTAGATCAACAAGCACTTCCAGCGATCGACCGGCCGGAAGATGTGTGATCGTGTTGAGCAGCCACCCATCGAAAAACGGTCGCGTTTGAAATTCACCGGCTCGGACTTCGCGAGTCAACATGCTGACTTGCGAACCAGTAGAGACGTTGAGGGACAACTCCCCCTCGGCCAATAATACGCCAGCGAGCGCCGCTTGCTGGTCACCGATGACCGGGTAACACGGAATCTCACGTCCCTGCCAACTCATTGTTCCTACTGGTGATCGGAATTCCGTGACATTTGGCCAATTCAGGTGCGCGATGCCGAGTTTCTCAAAGGTTTCTCTTCGCCAGTTGAGTGTCGCGAGGTCAATCAGTCCGATCGCTTGAGTGATCTCGAACTGCGGTGTCGATCGGCACAAACAACTGACGACGAAGTCTCCGATGTTGAGCGGCGTTCCTTCAGCGGGAAGTTTGTTTTGATCGGCAAGCCAACTTAGCAGCGTTGTCACGGACCCGGGCTTCAGTTCGTTGCCGATCGCTTGCAGCTCATGATTGCCAAGGCTTTCGAGAGCACGATCGTAAAATGTCCGTGTGGTTGCGCGGGGCAGGGCGGTCTGATCGTCAGTCGTCTGGTGTGTCGTCCGTTGATCACGCCACGACAAATAATTTGTCAGCGGTTCACCGTGTGAATCGGCCAATATGACTCCGCCCATTTGCCCACAGAACAAGATGCCTGAGCAGTTCGGAGCGAGCGTCAGCAATCGCGTGGCGACCTGTTCGACGGCTCGCGTAATCGCAATCGGATCAATCTCGAAGTAGCCGGTTGGTAACCCGACGATCGGATCAGGAAACGGTTCACGAATGATGTCGCGAATGCGGAGGTCGTCGAGTTCAAGCACTCCCCCTTTAATGAACGACGAGCCGATGTCGATACCGAGGAGAGTCATTTCTGTTTTGCCTGCTGATCTAACTCGGACAATTTCAGACGCACACTGACGATGTAGGCGGGTTCGTTCGGCGTCCAATGTCCGTAAGTCGTGCAGACGAATATGCCGTCGGGAAGGAGTTCAACTCCGGGATATGCGCAATCGCTCCCCTTGTGATTGTCCATCATCCGAACACGGTATTGTCCTTCGCGACCTTGAACGATGTCCTCGTATGCGCCAACCCACGCGACCCAGTCACCGCGAGTCGGGCTATCGTGAGTCATGTCGCGAAAGCTGATGAAGAGCCGCCCGTCAGAACCATACTTGCCAACATGTCGGTCACCCGTCAGCGAACCAGGAAGCTCACGTGGTTCGGTCCAAGTTTGCGCTTCGTCGTTCGAGAAGATCACGAATGAATTCCGCGTGCGGCTGTTTTCTCGGAGCAACACGGCAATTTGCTTTCCGTCCGGCGAACGAATCAAACCTGGCTCGCACAAATGAACTTTCGGCAGATGAGCAATGACTTCTGGCTGCGACCATGTCAGCCCACCGTCTTTAGACGTCGTTTTGTAGACATGAAACAGCGGCGGCTTGTGTGCGGTCGCATTGCTACGGATGTAACGTCCATCGTCATGAAACAGAGCGATGTAATCACCGTTCTGCAATCGCTCGACGCTTCCCATCGCCACGATACCGCCGAAGTCACCGATCGGTTTCAACTCTGACCACGAAGCACCATCGTCTTCTGAGACCGTCATGCGAATCGGAAACAGGCCGGAGAAAATAATCAGCCGCTTCTTACCGCTGGCGTCGATGACGCGATGAATCGTCGGCGTCTCTTTCGATGAGGCCCACGATTCCGGAGTCGGCAGTCGTTCTGACCACGACTTCCCTCCGTCGGTACTTCGCTTCATCACAATCGCGCCGCGCCCATGCCCTTTCGGATAAACGCAGATCATCGTCTTCTGATCTTCAAGCAACACAGTCGTCGGGTGCCCGAGATATTGCCCCGGTTCGCGATCGACGATGACTTGCCGCGAAGTGTCGCTGGCAAGGTCAATCAACGGAATCGAATAACCGCGCGGTGGGTCGGCTGCAGAACCCGAGTGATTGCAAGTTGCAATTCCAATGGAGAAAAAAAGCCAAAAGACTTTGCGCCGCCCCAGTGACATCAAGCTTGGCGCATGGAGAGTGTTCCTCAATGAACCGGCCATAGTAATCTCAATCTACGCGGACTCGTCTTCCTCATCTTCAATCGGAAACAACTATTTCGTCATCAGATCAACTGGAGCAGGTTTCCCGAATTGCCTGACAAACTGAACATATCGAACATCGTAAAAAAGCATCAAAACAATGAGGGGAATGCAGCCACTGACGTTGCCGCCAGAAACTGCAGCCAACATCGTCACGCTTCCAATGAAGACGATGTTGGCTAGTGCAAATAGAACGACGAGTCGAGGCTTGGTCATCGTGTTTGCCAGTTGTTTGTTTGATATTTTGGGCGTGCCAGATGTTTAGAAAACGGCTTTGCCAATTTGTGTTGGGACTACATTGGTGTCCGAAATCAGAATAAATGGGGTTGAGCACGTTGGAGTCGTGCTCGATGGGTTTCAACATCGCTCCGACTAAGCAGCCTCGTCCTTTAAGCAGCCTCGTCCTTCACTGGATTGGTCAGCGCACCGATCTTTTCGATTTCGATCGTGACAGTGTCACCGTTCTTCAAGAAGACGGGAGGCTTGCGGGCTCCGCCGACACCGTGTGGGGTGCCGGTGAGGATTACGGTTCCTGGGAGCAACAGTGTGCTGCCGCTGAGGAATTCGATGAGGGTGGGGACATCGAAGATCATGTCGTCGGTGTTCCAGTCCTGCATCGTTTGGCCGTTGAGCACGGTCTTGATCTGCAATGCGTTCGGGTTCGGTATCTCATCAGTCGTGACGATGCTCGGCCCGAGCGGACAAAACGTCGCGAACGTTTTGCCTCGGCACCACTGACCGCCTCCTTTTTTGATTTGCCAATCGCGAGCGCTGACGTCATTCGCACACGTGTAGCCGAGGACATACTTCAGTGCGTCGGCCTTCGAGACGTTCAAACAAGGCTTTCCAATCACGACCGCCAACTCACATTCGTAGTCAACTTGATCGCTTCGGAGATGCCGAGGCAACACAATTGGGTCGCCGGGATTGTTCAAAGTTCCGCTGTTCTTCATGAACAGGACCGGATAATCCGGAATCGGTTTGTCCCCTTCTTCCGCGTGCTTTCGATAGTTCAAACCAATGCACATGATGTCGGCAGGAACGATCGGAGCCAGCAACTTGGCGATGTCGGCTTTGTCACCTGTGTCGCTTGGTGAATTGAAAACGTCGCCGCTCAGTCGAGTGGCCGAACCGTCTGCGTGCTGCCGACCGTAGTGAGTTTGTCCTGCTGTATCGCGGTAGCGAATGATTTTCATGGTGGGTTCCTCAATGAATTGTGAGAGTCAGTTGAGTGGGTACAACAGCAACTCCGCGACGGCTCCGCAAGCGTTCGACAGGTTGAGGCGTGCAAAGGCAACCCTCTGCGGAGTCTGTTACGGCAGCAGATCGCATTTACCGGCAACCTTTCGGCTTTGTCACGCCACTTGGGATCACACCCGGCACGAATCGCGCATCATGCTACTGACAAGGCACGAGCCCGGCCGGCCGCCTCCAACTGTAGATCAGGAATAAATCTGGTTAACGATTGGCTGACGACGATCGCTGCCTCGCAGAGGCTCTGATGGCATTCGATGAATGAATTCACCCGCATCAAAGGACTGATGCCTGCAATGTCAAGGAGGACGCTCACCCCTAGGGAGGGCAGGCCGTGTTTCGGACATCAGTTGGGAAGTTTTTAGTTTGTGTGACAATGACCGGAGTCGCGGTGACTCCGCTGCTGACGTATGGCGCGGGACACGGTGGCGGTGGCGGTCATAGTGGTGGCGGTGGCCATAGCGGTGGCGGTCACATGGGAGGTGGCGGACATATTGGTGGTGGCGGAGGTCACGTTGGCGGAATCAGTGGTGGCCACACCGGAGGTTTTAGCGGCGGTCATACCAGTGGATTCAGTGGCGGCCACACAAGCGGCTTTAGTGGCGGACATTCGGGAAGCATCCGCAGCGGAAGTGCCGCGCCTTCGGTCTCGCATGGAATTAGTGGCGGAGGTGCTGCGAGATCAGTTCCGCAAGCTCCCTCCTTTCATCACGCACCGGCGAGCGGCCATCAGACGTTTGGTGGCGGACAGCAAAGTGCTAGTGACGGGCAAGCTTCGAGGGGTTTGGCTCCGTCGTTTCATCAACCAGGAGCCGGGCACAGCGGTGCTACGAGCGGAGGGGCCGGACTCTCTGGTTCAGACCGGCATCATGCTGGTTCGACGCAGCATCATCAGGGAACCGCTTCTTCGTTCGGAAGCGGCAGTAATGCGGCTCAGAATCCCGGATTTAGCCAGCGGCACTTCTCGGGCACGTCAACGAACGCGAGTGGTCTGACCACCAGCGGGCAACATCATCATGGAGCTGGCCAGTCAAACGCCGGTCAAGCAAACTCTCATCAATTAAATTCAGGTAGTGTGATCAATCACGCTGTCGCGCGTCATTCTGGTGCGGGTGCATTGGGAACAAACAATTCATCTGGAGCGAGACATCAGGGGAATCATTTGCATTCCAGTTTTCATAACGCGAATGGCAATGGAAACGTCAACAGCAACGGATTAGGTCAGCACCATCACGGACAAGGCTTCGGCGGGAACTCAAATTTTGCACATCATTCGTCGGGAAGTAATTGGCACAACCATCCGTCTCGAAATGTGTCGGTGTTCCTCGGTGTCGGTTCGCCGTTTGGAGCTTACTGGGGATATCCCGGTTACAACTCTTGGCCGTCGTATTACTCGCGGTATTGGTCTCCTTGGTATCGCACCGGCTATTACGGATATGGTGGGCTGGGCTACAGCAGCTTCGGCTATGGCGGCTTGGGTTTGGGGTACGGTTACGGTGGTGGATATCCGGCGTTTGGCTATCAGTCGGTTTGCAATTACAACAACGCGTATTACTCACCAGTGACCTACACGACTGGCGTTACCGGCGTGACGACCTACTCCGCCGATGCCGCTTTGGCGAACGCGACGACGATTGATCCGAATGCCACTCAGCAGTTGCCTGAAATTCAGCCGCAACCGAATGATATTGAGAGCAACTTGGCTGGTGACAAGAAAGATCCATCGGCGCTCGGGCAAGATTTTGCGACTCAGGGTGAGCAAGAATTTCGAGCGGGCAAGTACGAGGCCGCAGTTCGAAGCTGGCGGCATTCGCTGGTGGATGAACCGGGTAACGGTGGCGTGATGATGTTGATGGCTCAGGCGTTGTTCGCCACGGGGCAGTACGACGAGGCTGCCGGAGCGGTCCAGCTCGGAATGCAGATGCTCCCGGTCGAAAAATGGGGCGTGGTCGTCGAACACTACAAAGAACTTTACGCCAAGATCGGCGACTACACGACTCAGTTGCGAGCCTTGGAAAAATCTCGCAATGAGCATCCGGATGATCCGGCACTCCGATTTTTGTTGGGCTATCACTACGGCTTCTTGGGCTATCCGAAAGATGGCTTGAAGCAGCTCGACAAGTGCTGCGAGTTGGCACCGAAAGACGAGCTTGCACAAAAGCTGCAAGAACGGATTCAAGACATTCTCAATCCGAAAATTCCGATGCCAAAGCCAACACCAGTGGTAAGGACGCCAGCTGATAAGCCGGAAGCGGCAAACACGCCCGCGGTACCGGAGATCAAGGTTCCCTAATTGAGACGACAAGACGTAACACGGCTGACTCGTCTGTGAGTCTTCCTGAAAATCAGCCCGACCGCCTTCGCAGCAGTCGGGCTGATTTCTTTGATGCACCGCACGTGATCCCCTGACATCTCGCGGCAAATTGGTACATTGGCCGCTCCTTACGTAGCCGTCACGCTCCGCGTGACGAGCCGACTGCTTCAACGCAATGAGAAACGATCTGGTCGTCGCGTGGAATGTGAAGCGTGACCGCTACGTAAAGACTGGCTTTGTCTCGCTACATCCTTAAGGTCAATCAATGCCTGCCGATCAGCCATCGCTTCCGCTCGAACATCGCGTTGCTCGCCTTTGTGAATTTCAGCCGGGGCAATCGGGAGACTGCTTCGTGTTGCTCTCGAATAAGGAGAGGAGCAAGACACGTGACGGGCGACCGTACTTTCGCGTGTCGTTTCGAGACGCGAAGCGATCGGTCACGACGATGATCTGGCACGATGCAGCGTTGTTTCTGGAGTGCGAGGCAAAATGGCAATCGGGCGAGTTCTACAAGGTGCGTGGTCGCTTCACGGAATCTGATTACGGGCCGCAATTCGAACTCGAAAAAATTCGTCCGGTCGAACCTGGCGATGAGGGTCAAGGGTTTCGTGCTGGTGATCTCGTCCCGGCGACTCGGTTCGATGTCAGCGACATGTTCTCGGAATTGCTCAGCATCGCAACTCAACAAATCACTGAAGTCCCTTTGCGTCGGCTGGTCATCGAACTGCTGATGGAAAACCAAGAGTCGATTTGCCAGATTGCAGCCGCTTCGAGGAATCATCACGCCTTTACCGGCGGCTTTTTGGAGCACGTGTTGTCGGTCACTCGAACCGCTGTTTTTTTTGCTGATAAGTACGCCGACTATTACCCAGACATGCAGCCGCCGCTTAGCAAGTCGCTCGTGATTGCCGGTGCGATCTTGCATGACATCGGCAAGCTCCGCGAATTGAAGTATCAGCCACAAGGCTCGACATATACGGCCGAAGGAAAGCTCATCGGACACATTTTGATGGGCCGCGATATCGTGCGAGACAAGGCTCGCGAGATTCCTGACTTCAATCCGGAAACGCTGCTGCGGTTGGAGCACGTCATCGTCGCCCATCAAAATCTGCCGGAATGGGGCTCGCCAATTGCGCCTCATACACCGGAAGCATTGCTGGTCTTCATGGCCGACGATCTCGATGCGAAGTTCCATGAAGTCGCGATGTGCTTGACGACTCCGCCATCGCCCGGTGAAGAGTTCACGTCACGAGACAACCCAATGCGACGCGGATTCTTCCGTGGCTTGGCGGCAAATGACATCGAGTAACCAGGCGAGCGGGGCGGCGTCAGCCCCTCGGTTTATGTGAATGATTCCGGCTACTGGCGAATGATCGGGGGGCTGATGCCGCCCCGCTCGCCTGAAGTTTTTTTCATCCGAAGGACTGTTTTCAAATGAGTTCGAGTTCTCTCAACATCACGACGATCGATTGCACAAAGGAAAGTGCCGAGCGGCTGTTTGAAACGTTGCGTCAAAAACTTTCGCCGCGTGGGGATATTACTTCTGAAGCCGGACGGCAGCGGACGATTTCGCTATTTGGCGAACCTCTCACTCCGCAACAAGTTGTCGAACGCATTTGCGGAGATGTTCGACGCGGCGGCGTGGCGACGATGCTGGAATACTCACGCAAGCTCGATCGCAAGGAGCTAACTCTTGAAACAATGCGAGTGACTCCGGCAGAATTCGAGCAAGCGTTCGTGTCTGTGGACAAAGAATTCCTCGCGACTATCGGCCGCATTCGAGACAACATCGTTGAGTTTCAGACCAAGCTGCTTAATCAATCGGTCTCTTTGATCAGAGAAGGGCAGGGTGGACGTGTCGAATTGCGACAGCGGTATTTGCCACTGAAGCGAGTTGGTATCTGTGTTCCCGGCGGAGCCGCGGCGTATCCATCGACATTGTTGATGACGGCCGTTCCAGCTCAAGTAGCAGGTGTCAAAGAGATCGCTGTTGTTGTCCCGCCGACTGACTTTGGTGGCTACAACCGCGAACTGCTGGCTGCCTGCAAATTGCTTGGCATCACAGAGGTTTATCGAGTTGGCGGAGCACAAGCGGTCGCAGCGTTGGCTTACGGAGTCGAAGGAATTCCACGAGTCGACAAGATCGTCGGCCCGGGGAATTTGTTCGTCGCCCTCGCGAAACGTTTTGTTTACGGCGAAGTCGACATCGACAGCATCGCCGGACCGAGCGAGGTTGTCGTCCTTGCCGATTCATCTGCAAGAGCAGACTTCATCGCCAGCGATCTCATTTCACAAGCGGAACACAGTCCCGGTTCCGGCGTGCTTATCACTTGGCACGCACCGTTGATCGAGGACGTACGCCAAGAACTCACGAAGCAACTGAGCCAGCTTCAACGGGGCGATCTCGCTCGCCAAAGCCTTGAGGATTACGGAGCGTTGATTCTGGCTCGCGACGAAGGCGAAGCCTGTCGATTTTCGGATCAATTGGCTCCGGAACACCTCCATATTTCGACAGACAATCCCGACGCAATCCTAGCCAAGCTACAAAACGCGGGTGCGGTTTTTATGGGGCATCACACACCCGTTGCCGTTGGAGACTACGTGGCTGGCCCATCACATGTCCTCCCAACGGGTGGAACTGCCCGCTTTGCAAATGGACTCTGCGCGAACGATTTTCTGAAAAGATCGTCCGTCATCAGCTACAACGCAGCGGCGCTCGCGGCCGTTGCCGACGATATCCGCCGCATGGCTCACGTCGAGGGGCTGACGGCTCACAGCGCAAGTGTTGATATCCGGCTGAAGTAGAGACTGTCTTGTTGTTGAATAGCTCGCAACGCAGTAATCGCACCATTTCAGTGCCTACGGTTTGATGATTCCAACTTCACGAACGCCCGATCCTTTTTGTTTGGTGGCCGAGTCACCGAGGTCCGCTCTCGCTTTGTCAGCGAGTACTGTTAAACGAGCGACGACATCTGAGTGCTTTTCGGCGACGTCAGTTGTCTCGGCGCGATCGGCATTGAGATCGAACAGCGCGAGACCGATTTCTTTCTGTGCTGCTTTACCAGGCTTGCCGTCGGCTCCAGCGTTCGTAGAACTGACAGAGACAAACGGATGCGGGAAGTGCAACTTCCACTGACCGCTACGAACGGCTTGCAGATGTTGTCCCCAGTAAAAATACAACGCCTCGTGAGGACTTTTCGCGTTCTGCGTCCCATTGATCAACGGCCAGATATCGAGGCCGTCGATTGGTTTCTTCGGCAACTCGGCTCCGACGAGTTTTGTGATCGTTGGCAAAATGTCGATCGTCATGACAGGCTCAGCACAAGTTTGACCGGCCGGGATTTTGCCAGGCCAGCTCATGACGCAAGGGACTCGAACGCCACCTTCCCATGCAGTTCCTTTCCCTTCCCGCAGCCCGTCCGATCCACCCGCGTGATTGCCGTAGGTCAGCCACGGCCCGTTGTCTGAAGTGAAGATGACAAGTGTGTTCTGCGTCAGGCCAAGCCGCTCCAATGTCGCTGTGATTTCGCCGACGGACCAGTCGATTTCTTGGATCACATCGCCGTATAGACCATGAGATGACTTTCCTTTTTGTTTGTCGGACACAAACAAAGGAACGTGCGGCATCGCGTGTGGGAGATACAAGAAGAAGGGACGCTCACGATTCCTTTCGATGAACTCCACGGATCGCTCGGTGTACCATGTTGTCAGCTTGGCTTGTTCGTCTCCGGTGACATTCGCATTGACGATTTTGTCCCCTTCGATGAGTGGCAGGTAGGGCCAGTTCTTCAGACGGTCTTCGAGTGGCAGGTGGGCAACTCCCGGATGATAGGGCCACATATCGTTTGAGTACGGGAGCCCGAAGTATTCGTCGAAGCCGTGTCTTGTCGGAAGAAACTGTGGATGATGTCCGAGGTGCCATTTACCAAAAATTGCTGTCGCGTATTCACGCGACTTCAGTACTTCGGCCAGCGTCGTTTCATCAGCGTGAATGCCGTTCTGACTCTTCGGTCCGAGTGCGCCGAGAATGCCGAGCCGATTCGGATAGCAGCCTGTCAGCAACGCGGTGCGCGATGCCGAACAAACCGCTTGAGCGACATAAAAATCAGTGAACCGCATCCCTTTCGCGGCGAGCCGATCCAGATTCGGCGTCGTCCAGCCCTTCGCTCCATAACAGCCGAGATCCCCATAGCCAAGATCGTCTGCATAAATCAGCACGACATTCGGCGATCGATCATTTGCCGATGAAATTTCAACGACGCCGATGTTCAACAACGCAAACAAGGAAAGAACGAAACAGCTAAAAAGACGCATCAAAAATACTCCACTCAGTTCACGAGGAATTAGTTTCCAATCAGCGTTTCACGCAATAGGTTGTTGGTTGGGTACGGGTGCCCTTTGTATTGCGTGAAGGCTTCGCCGAAGGTGGCACCAATTTGCGAGCCGCGGGAGGCACTCCAGCGGCGGCAACTTTCGAGATATTCGTCGATGCCGTGTTGCTTCAGGAGCCAATTGCGCTGACTGGCGTGGCAGGCGAGCATTTTCAGTTTGAGGTCGAAGCTGGACGAGATGTCGAGAATGAATTCGGGCTCGATCGGACGACCGAACCAGTCGGAAGCTTCGATCGCATCGACGAAGTAGAGGTGCGGAATGTGGCCGATCGCGGGAGCCGGTTCCCATTGGCGGGTTGCATAGTTCGGCACACTGGCGTTGAAACAGGCGTCTCGAAGGAGTTTGCAGGTCACTTCGTGATCGGACATGTAATCGACCGGCGGTGCGGTCATGACGATGTCGGGGCGAACTCGGCGGAGCACCTCAGTCACACGACGGCGAGCATCGTTGTCATGCGTGATACTTAGATCTCGAAACTCCAAACAGACATAGTCAGCACCGAGCAGATCAGCGGCCGCTTTTGCTTCTGCTCGACGGACGGCGGAAATCTCATCGCATCCCATTTCGGCGGAGCCGCAGTCTCCGGGAGTCATTGTTGCGACCGTGATCGAGCATCCCTTTTGTTTCAGCAACGCCAGTGTCCCGGCACATTGAAACTCGACATCGTCTGGATGAGCGTGGATGGCGAGCACTCGCGGAGTTGGAACTGAGCGTTGCATTGCAAACGATCCTTTCGGTGGCTTTCATGCGGCGGATTGGATTTGGATTTGACTTGTTTAACCACCCGCCACAGGCACGAACTTTTGAAATGCGCGTGCCAGTGGCGGGTGGTTAAACAATATCAACTGCATCCACTGCGGTATAAACCACCTCTCACAATCCTGCCAAGTCACGAGACATTCGATGCCCAGCCCCTCGACGACCACAGCTCTCCAACCGGCTCAAGTCATGCGCTGCGCGAAAGTGCCGACGAAAATGTTTCGCGATTCGAGCGATGCGGCCAAGTATGTGGCGACGATCATTGCTAACACCATTCGGGAAAAGAACGCCGCGAATCAATCAACGGTGCTGGGATTGGCGACCGGCTCAACTCCGATCGGTGTGTATCGCGAGTTAGTGCGGATGCACAACGAAGAGGGGCTCGACTTCTCGCGAGTCGTCACGTTTAACCTCGACGAGTATTGGCCGATGACGCCGGAGTCGGTCCACTCGTACTACAGCTTCATGTGGGGACACCTCTTTAGTCACATCAATATTCAACGCCAAAACGTCCATATTCCGAGTGGGCAATGGACGCTCGATAGTATCGAGCGAGATTGCGATAAGTACGAACAACAGATCGAAGCTGCCGGAGGTCTTGACCTGCAACTACTGGGAATCGGTCGAGATGGACACATCGGCTTCAACGAACCGGGAAGCGATCGCAATAGCAAGACTCGGCTTGTGGCGTTGGACCCGATGACTCGGCGAGATGCTTCCGCCGAATTTGGCGGCGAAGAAAAAGTGCCGACGCGCGCAATTACGATGGGTGTTGGGACAATTCTCAACGCTCGTCGAATCATCCTGATGGCGCTGGGCGAACATAAAGCTTGGGTTGTTCGCAAAATGGTCGAAGGTGAACCGACAGCCGACATCCCGGCCAGCTTTCTGCAACGGCATTTTGCCAGCGAAGTCATTATCGATGAGGCTTCAGCGGCATGGCTTACTGATGTGAGAACTCCGTGGCAAACCCGCCCCGTCGAATGGACGCCATTGCTTCAAAAGCGAGCGCTCATATGGTTGTCTCAGCAATGTCAGAAGCCACTGTTGAAGCTCGATGCCAAAGATTTTTTGCAGCATCATCTGTACGATATCCTGCACCTAGATGGTGGTGTGGCGGCAATTCGCGAGCGAGTCTTCGAGCAAATGATGAGCACGATCTGCACGAAGCCTGGCGGCGATCAAAAGACGAAGGCGTTCATCTTTAGCCCGCATCCCGATGACGATGTGATCTCGATGGGCGGCACATTCATCACGTTGGTCAATCAAGGCCATGAAGTGCATGTCGGTTACATGACGACTGGTAACATCGCAGTCCGAGACGACTCATGTCGTCGGCACATCGACTATGTCGAAGAAAGTTCGCGTGTCTTAAACATCCTGCATCCGGACGCCGTGTCTCGATTGGAGAAATGTCGTCAGGACATTCGAGCGAAGAATCCGGGGGACCAAGATTCGCCAGAAGTTTTGGAACTGAAGGGTTTGATTCGTCGTACGGAAGCTTCGGCCGCGTGCGACTTGGTCGGCATTTCTCCAGAGCGACAGCACTTCTTTGATCTCCCCTTCTATCGCACAGGCAAGGTGAAAAAGAACCCGATGTGCGAAGCAGACATCCAAGTGATCGCCGAAAAATTAAGAACTGTTCGCCCGGATCAGATTTACTTCGCTGGCGATCTTTCCGACCCTCACGGCACACATCGAGTCTGCGCGCAGATCATCATTGAAGTTTTGAAGCGACTCGACAGCGGAGGCTATTCCCCGGAAGTGTGGATGTACCGCGGCGCGTGGCAAGAATATGAGCCCCACGAAATCGAGCGAGCTGTCCCGCTTAGTCCCGAAGTGATGCTTAAGAAGAAACAGGCGATTCTTCGTCACGAAAGCCAAAAAGACGGTGCCATGTTCATGGGTTCTGACGACCGTGAATTTTGGATGCGTGCCGAAGAACGGACGAAGCAAACCGCGAAAACCTACAACGAACTCGGCCTGCCAGAATTTTTCGCTTTGGAAGGCTTTCTGCGATACCGTGGGCAAAAACTGTGATGCGAGTCGCGGTCTTTACTGTCAGGCTTGAATCCATTCTGAGACTCGCGATACTCGCGCCCGTTTGAATAAATCTTCGATGGCTTTTCGTCGAAAACCTTAACAATTAGGAGAATTTCAGCATGGCAGAACCCCGTACCGGTTCAGTGACGCTCAAGGGAAATCCAGTCACGTTAGCCGGAAGCGAACTCAAGGCGGGACAGGCCGCTCCGGACTTCAAATTGCAGGACAACGGGCTGCAAGAGGTCACGTTGGCTTCCAGCGCTGGAAAGACGCGAGTGATCGCCGCGATTCCGTCGCTCGACACTCCGGTCTGTGCGTTGGAAACCAAACGTTTCAACGACGAGATCAAGAATCTGCCGAACGTGGAAGTGCTCGTCGTGAGCATGGACTTGCCGTTTGGTCAGAAGCGTTGGTGCGGTGCTGAGGGCGTGCAGAACATCAAGACGTTGAGTGCTCACCGCTGCACGAAGTTTGGTGAAGATTACGGCGTGCTCATTCAAGGTGGCGGTCTTGATCGCTGCTTCTGTCGGGCAATCTTCGTGGTCGATGGCGAGGGGACTCTCAAGCACGTTGAGTACGTCAAAGAGATCGCGGAGCATCCGAACTACGAGGCTGTAATCGCCGCTGCCAAAGGCTAGTTGGCTTGCGGCAACACGCATCTCAGGACGGTTTTGAAAATCAAAGAGCTTGGTTCTGTCACGGAACCAAGCTCTTTGTCTTTATGAATTAGTGTGAAACTTATTCAAGTTGATCAGCATCTATAGGGTGAGTCCTCACATGATTGGCCTGACAATTTGTGAGAATTTCTCCGCAAACTTAAGATTGTTTGTGCAATTTCTCGAAAGATTGGCGTTTGTGTCATAGGAACGTCGGTTATCTCAGGTATTAAGCGAACGGGGATTCGCAGTCGTGCGCCGGTTTGGGGATCGGCGATTTGATGAACCGAGAGAGACAACAATCAGGGATCGGGGTTGGCCATTCGGTCGCCTCAAGGAGGAGATGCGATGTTAGTTCTTAGTCGAAAAGTCGGTGAAACGGTAAGGATTGCCGAGAACATCGAAGTGACCGTTGTTGAAATCAAGAACGGCAAAGTGCGGCTTGGCTTTCGCTGCCCCAAGGAGGTTCCGATCTTGCGGCAAGAAGTCTATGATCGGGGAACGGCGGATGGTTCGCTGTCGCTGATCGAGCTTGCTGAGCCAGCAGGGGTCTAGTGACGCATCGTCAGCCGCTTTGCGGAACCATGACGATGCCTGCTCTGTTTCTCACCGAAGA
Organism: Planctomycetia bacterium; assembly: GCA_026400935.1. Taxonomy (GTDB): domain Bacteria; phylum Planctomycetota; class Planctomycetia; order Planctomycetales; family Planctomycetaceae; genus SXKJ01. The sequence continues at coordinate 25,555 of JAPLNX010000531.1, forward strand.
TAACGTTCGCGAATTGCTCGATATGCCTGCGGCCATTGAGGTCGTCGAGAATTTGTTCCGTCAGCTAGCTGACGGACGCGTAAAGAACGTTCCGCGAGCGCGCGTCATCGGCGGCAAGATGATGTTGCATACGATGTCGGGGGTTTGCGAATACCTTAACATTGGTGGTTGGAAGGCTTACACGACCACGAGAGATAAGGCTCGATTTCTGGTCGGGCTTTATGATCTGGCGACCGGTGAAACGCTCGCGATCATTGAGGCCGATACGTTGGGCCAACTTCGCACTGGTGCGGCAAGCGGTGTTGCCACGGAGTTTCTCGCACGGCCAGATGCGAAAGTAGTGGGCTTGTTTGGCGCAGGCTTACAAGCACGCACACAACTGAAAGCCGTTTGCTCTGTACGGCACATCGAGCGAGTCGAGGTTTACTGCCGAGATGCTGCTCGACGCGAATCGTTTGCAGCCGAGATGTCCGAGTACTGTGCAACGCGTGTTGTTCCAGCTCATACACCGGATGATGCTGCTGCCGAGAAAGACATCGTCATCTGCGCGACCACGAGCAAGACTCCGCTCTTTGATGGCCGAGTGCTCGACGAAGGGACGCATCTGAATGTCGTCGGCTCAAACTTTCTCTCGAAAGCAGAGGTTGATGTCACGACGATTCAGCGATCGGTTCGCATTATCTGCGACAGCGTTGAACAATGCCGCCTTGAAGCGGGCGATTTTATTCCTGCAATCGAAGCGGGAGTGACTGATTGGTCGTTGATGCACGAACTCGCAGGGATCGTCTCTGGCCACCAAACAGGCCGGGCACTTCCGGAAGACATCACGCTTTTTAAGTCTGTTGGGTTAGCGATTGAAGATGTCGCTCTCGGTGCTAAGTTGCTGCAGCTTGCGAAAGACGCGAATCTCGGACAACCATTACCGTTTTGATGCTGATACGAACGGTCTTCAAACGATTCCATGAATTGCAGAAGGATCCATCCTTATGACAAGTCGAGCGGCAACAGAGTGGCGTTATGAAAAATTGACTTGGCCTGAGATTAACGATGCCGTTGAGATGCAAAAAGTTTGCATCATCCCTTGCGGCGCGGTCGAGCAACATGGGCACCATTTGCCGTTAGATGTCGATCTCGTTTGTCCCGGCGGGATTGCTCACGGGACTGGTCGGGAACTGCGAGACAAGATTCTTGTGTTGCCGCATTTGTCATACGGTTACACCGGACACGTGATGGATTTTCCCGGAACCATCAACACGAACTACACGACGTTCATGGAGCAGGTGCTCGACGTTTCACGGTCGCTCGCGTATCACGGCTTCAAGAAAATCATTCTGCTCAACGGCCACGGTTCAAACATGCCGAACCTCGATCTGGCCGCGCGTCGCACGAACCTCGAAACCGACGCCGAATGCGTTGTCATCGCGTGGTGGAACCTGCTCGCCGTCGATAAGGAGTTCATGCCCTCATGGCGTGAAAGCAAATTTCCTGGCGGTTGCTCACATGCGTGCGAATTAGAGACGTCATTGTATCTTTATCTCGCAGAAGATGACGTCCGCAAAGACAAGATCAAGAGTGGAACGATCAGCTTTAATAACGATGACAATCCTTTCAATTGGGTCGATCTCTTCGGTGCGGGTGCTGCAACAG
>JAPLNX010000344.1 GCA_026400935.1 Planctomycetia bacterium
CGTCATTCGCTTGAGGCCGGACGGTTCGCAGTTGGAGATCGTGTCGTCGGGGACGCGGAATCATCTCGATGTGGCGATGGATTCGCTCGACAACATTTTCAGTTACGACAACACCGACGACGGGCTCGGTTGGTGGACTCGGTTCACGCATCACGTGCCGACCGGCTACTACGGTTATCCCTACGACTATCACCCGCATCCGGATCGGCATCTGCCGCGGATCAGCGAACACGGCGGCGGCTCGCCCGTCGGTGCGGCCTGTTATCGCGAAGCCGCTTGGCCTGCGACGTACATCGACAGCCCGTTCTTCTGCGAATGGGGCAAGCAAAAGGTCCAGCGGTTCAAGCTGAAGAAGAAGGGGGCGTCGTTCGAGGCCGAGATGGAAGATTTTCTCGTCCCTGATGGGTCGGGCGAGCCGTTCCGTCCGCTCGATGTCTGCTTCAGCCCGGACGGCAAGCACATGTATTTGGCCGATTGGAATTTCAACGGCTGGGTGAACCCGGCGGTGAAGGGGCGGTTGTTTCGAGTGACCTACACCGGCAGCGAACCGGCGGTGAAGGACGAACCGCCGCGAACCAAGAAAGACGCGCCGATTGCCGACCTCGTCAAGTCGCTCGGTCATCCGTCGCACGCCGAACGGATGCGGGCTCAATTCACGTTGGCCGACACGATTGCGAAAGCGGCTCCGTTCAAGACCGCTGACGGACAAAATCAACAGCGCGTGTTCGACTTCGTCGCAACCTCGTTGACCAGCAAAGAGACAACCTCCGCCGCGAAGGTGCATGGGCTTTGGACGCTGCATCATTTCTTCGAGCAGTTCCCCGGCAACGCGAGTCCGTCGCCGCTTGATCCGGCGAAGCTCTGGGCGAAAACGTTGGCCGATCGGACGCAGCCGGCCGACGCACGGGCGCAGGCCGCGCGGATCCTGGGACTGAACCGGCGGCACGAAGGGGAGGTCGCGCTGATCGAAGCGCTCGCGTCCGATCCCGATTCCAGCGTGCGATTGCAAGCGGCGATCGCGATCGGACGACTTGGCGATCCGAACCCGGAAGCGAAGTGGAAGAGCACCGACTCCGGTCAGCCGGGCGCGATCGTGCCGCGCGACAGCGACGCGAAGTTGACCGAACTCAAACCGGGCTGCTCGTCGTGCGCGGCGGATTTGATGAAGGCGCTCGGCGATGAAGACCCGTCTGTGCGGCACGTCGTGATTCAAGCTCTGCGAGTCGTCAACAACTGGTCCGAAATCGGCGATGCTCTGAAGTCGCCGAACAGCAGCGTGCGAGCCGGTGCCTTGCTCGCGCTGACTGGCGTCTACGACGAGGCGGCGATCAACGCGTTGTCCGAATTCGCCGCTCGTTCGGACGCTCTGCCCGCCGAACAAGCGCAGGCGGTGGAGGCGTTGTCGGAGGTAGCACGCCGAGCCGACCCCTATGTCAAAGGTTGGTGGGGGACGCAGCCGTCGAAGAGCAAGCCCGCTCGATCGAAGACGCACGACTGGTCCGGTTCGTCGGCCGTGCTCGTGGCGTTGCGCGAAGCGACCGGGGCGAAGCGACCGACTCCGGTGCGGATCGCTGCGATCAAAGCGTGGCGAGAAATCGCCGATCCCGCCGCAGCGGTATTGCTGCGTGACATTGCGGTCAATGACGCTGACAACGCCGTGAGACGTGAGGCGGTGACGTCGCTCGCGTTGGCCAAAGACAAAGACTCGGTGACGTTGTTTGCGAAGATCGCCGGCGATGCGAAGTCCGATGACGCGCTGCGGCAAGAGGCGGTCAAAGGGATCACGGCAATCGGGTCGCCGGAGGCGGTGAAGCAATTGATCGACATCGTGGCGGAGAGCGGCACATCGCCGGAACTCGCCGCGCTGTCGATCGAGGCGCTCGGCAAGTTGAAGAACGGCGATTCGGCCGCTGCGATTGAAAAACGTTTGGCGGACAACAGCTCGACCGTTCGTCAGCGAGCGGCGGAAGCGTTCGGCGAAATTCGAGGTTCTGCCGGAGCGACGCGCATCGCGGAGTTGCTCAAGGACAGCGACGTCAATGTGCGCAAGACGGTGTTGAGTGTGCTGGGCAAATTGAAATCGGGCGACATCGTTCCTGCGATCATCATGGCATCGGCTGATCCGGCGGTGAAGTTTGACGCGCAAATCGCGGTCGCCGCGTTGATCGATCGCCGCGCGTTGCCGCTGTATCTCGACGGGCTGACGAGTCCGAACGCCGATCTGCGGAACGCGAGCCTCAACGCGCTCGTCGCGCTGCGCGGAATGATCGGCGGCGACATCTTGAGGCTGCACGAACTCAACGAATTGCCGAACAACGTGCGTGGTCCGTTGCAGGGAGTTTTCTCCGCTCCGGCACCGATCATGAAGTGGCACTTGCTGGGGACGATTCCGAAGGACAAACCGCTGCCTAGGTTCGATCTGTCGGCCGCTCCGGATCTCACCGCTTTGCAACATGTCGGCGAACGAGCCCTCAAGTGGAAAGCGATTGACGTCAAAGACAAGAACGGGCGCGTCAATCCGGGCGAGTATCTCGACGGCCCGAAGGACGAGGTGTGGAACATTGCGTATGCAGCGATCGAAGCGGAATCCGATGGCCCGCGCACGGTCATTGTCGGCAGCGACGATCAGCTCATCGTGCATGTGAACGGTAAGAAGGTTTACGAGTTCATGGGCAATCGCGGTTGGGACAAAGCTCAAGGTCAGTTCACCGCCGACTTCAAAAAGGGGACGAATCACCTGTGGATGCAATGCGGCAACACCAGCGGCCCGTGGGACATGTCGGCAGCGATCAGCCAGCAAGATCCGAAGTTCGCGTTCTTGTTCGAGAACGTCGCGCCGAAGCTCGACATCGCCGCGTTTCGCGATTTCGCCAACAAGAACAAAGGGGACGCCGAGCGGGGCGGGAAGATTTTCGCGAATCCACAAGGAGTCGCCTGCGTGAAGTGTCACGCCGTCAGCGGCACCGGCGGCAAGGTCGGCCCGGACCTCGTCGGCATCGGAGCGCGATACCCGCGTGACGAGTTGATGCGTTCGATCCTCGAACCGTCGAACCGGATCGCCAACGGCTACGACGTGATGACCGTCGTGACCAACGACGGCAAGTCACTCACCGGCATCTTGAAGCTCGACAGCCCCGAAGCGGTCGAGTTGATGACTGTCGAAGGCAAACAAATCCGCATTTCCAACGACGACATCGACGAGAAGCTCAAGAGTCCCGTTTCGCTGATGCCCAACGGCCTAAAGGACGGTATGACTTTGCAAGATTTCGCCGATATCACCGCCTTCTTGGAGAGCTTGAAACAGTCGCCTGCGATGAAGTGACGATCGTTGGCGAATTTATTTTGCGAATGCGTCGGAAACAAAAATTGCATAAAAGCGGATGACGAACAAATCGACTTACCTGCCACCGTGAACTGCGAGGGACGCAATGCCCTGGAGTGCGGTGGCCCGACACCGCCCTCCATCCAATTGAAATGGCTGCTCGCGAAGTCCAAGAACCGTCGCCACGAGAGTTGACTGACCGACGGGCGCGTTCTAAGCCGACAACGTCTGTTGCCAATTGAATGGAGGGCTGTGTCGAGCCACAGCACTCCAGGGTTCGGCGTCGAAAACAAAAACCGCCTCAAGGCGGAACTACGAACAGATCGTCTTGCTTGCCACCGCGACCGGCAAGGGATGCAATTCCCTGGAGTGCGGCGGCCTGACGCAGCCCTCCATCCAATTGAAATAGCGACTCTCAAAGTCCAAGAACCGCCACCACGAGAGTCGGATGATCAATGATCGACTTCTGGCGATTCAAGTCGTCATTCCAATTGAATGGAGGGCTGTGTCGAGCCACAGCACTCCAGGGATCGGCGTCGAAAACAAAAACCGCTGGAAGGCGGAACGACGAACAGAACGTCTTGCTTGCCACCGCGACCGGCAAGGGATGAAATTGTTGCTCAGTGAAATGGTCCGAGCGATACGTTGGGTATGCGTTCCTCGCAAAACTGACATTTCTCGCCCATATATTCCCTTCACGAAAGCACGAAATGTTTTCATTTCGTCTGCTGTTGGGAAAGCACGCTTCGGAATCCACACACCGACATGACCACATTCAAGCCAAAAGTGATTTTCGATTTCGCGTGCAGTACCCGTCGTCACCAATGCCGACCATTGAATCTCTTGCCGAAGTTCATTCTGCTGAATCAAGATCACTTGATCGTCAAGCGATATGTGGAACGTCAGCGGGTACTTCATGGAACGCAGAAAAATCACCGGAAATAGCCATCGAAAGATAACCTCGCTGAATACCAAATAGACTGCCATCGCCACATACAATCCGACCAACCAATCCAACTTCTGATTTTGCCAATGCTGCAAACCGAGCAGCACCAGAACGACGGCGGCAATCGCATGCACGAGCGAAAATTTACGTGACCGATGCAGAGCCGTCGTTTCACGCATATCAGCCGCGGTCATCGTGAATTCCAACGCGAAGCCCATTATTTCGTTCCAGTTCACTTTCACGCGGAAGCACGAATAAGTTCGTCAAAGTATTACGATTCAAAACGCTTCACTGAAAGAGTCCACGAAAAAATCTTGAAGGAGCCTCCCCATGCGAACGATCTTCTCGTCCCTGTTTGTCGTCTTCGCGACATCGACTTGTTTCTCGGTGGAGTTGCCGCTGGTCACGGAGGTTGAGCATCAGCCGCTGGTGGCGGCGACGGAGCGGTTGCTCGAAGCGTTGGAGTTTGTGGGTGCTCCGTTGCCGGCGGAGGATACGAAGGCGTTGCAGGGGGCGTTGAAGGAGACCGATGCCAAGGTCGCGAATCGGACCATTCAACGCGTGCTCGATGCGCATTGCGTCGTGGGGGTGACGATCAATCCGGAGAGTCGCGTGTCGGTCGTGGAGGGGCCGGTGGCGAAGCGGCTCATTCAAGGGGGGTGGGCGACGTTTTTGATCAAGGTGCAGAACGATGCGGGGATCACGCCGCAGCTCAAGCCGGAGAGTCCGAATTCGGCTCCGCTGTATATGCGCGGCTCCGTCAACCAGCGGCAGAAGCCGTTGACCGATGAGAAGGACAAACTCGTCAAGCCGGAGGATGTGCCGCATCGGTTTCTCGACATCGCCATGTTCGACAAGCAGCCGCTGAAGCCGCAGTTGTCGGGGCTGGCGCTGGAGTATCGCATCATCCAGCTTTACTCGCGCGAGATCGGGCGGCGCGAGGCGAAGCTCGGATTCAATGTCGGGCAGGGGACGCAGGATCTCGGCTTTCGCAACACGGTGCCGATTCTGTTCAACGCGGCTCCGTCGGTGGAGGTGGTGCTCGGCGTGAAGGATTTTGATGGCGAGCCGACCTCGGCGGCGTTCGTCATTCGCGACAAGCGCGGCAACGTCTATCCGAATCCGGCGCGGCGGCTCTCGCCCGACTTCTTCTTCCACAATCAGATTTACCGAGCGGACGGCGAGTCCGTGAATCTCTCGCCCGGCGAGTACTCCGTCGAGGTCAGCCGCGGGCCGGAGTACATCGTGCAAACGCACTCGCTGACCGTGAAGCCGGGAGTCAGTCAGAAGGCCGATTACAAACTCACGCGCTGGACGCATCCGGCGACGCGCGGCTGGTTCTCCGGCGATCATCACGTTCACGCGGCGGGGTGTGCTCACTACGACAGCCCGACCGAGGGAGTCACTCCGGCCGACATGCTGCGGCACATTCTGGGCGAAGACCTCAACGTCGGCTGCGTGCTGAGCTGGGGGCCGTGCTGGTACTCGCAGAAGCAATACTTCGAGGGGAAGACGTCGGCCCTCTCGCGGCCGAATTACCTGATGCGGTACGACATCGAGGTCAGCGGCTTCCCATCGTCGCACGCCGGGCACCTCTGCCTGCTGCGGCTGACCGAGGACGACTACCCGAACACGAAGGTGCTCGAAGACTGGCCAAGCTGGACGCTGCCGGTGCTGAAGTGGGGCAAGGACCAAGGTGGCGTCGTCGGCTACAGCCACAGCGGCTGGGGCCTGCAACTGCCGGACATCATGCCGGATGGTTCGCGTGAAATGTTGAAAGGCTACGGCACCGCATCCGATGGCTGGAAAGGCAAAGCCGCAGACAAGCTCCCCGACTACGCGATGCCCCGCTTCGACGGCATCGGCGCGAACGAGTACATCGTCACGGTCGCTCACGACGTCTGCCACTTCATCAGCGCCGTCGATACGCCGTCGATCTGGGAACTCAACGTCTGGTATCACACGCTCAACGCCGGCTTCCAAACGAGGATCTCCGGCGAGACCGATTTTCCGTGCATCTACGGCGACAAAGTCGGCCTCGGCCGCATCTACGTGAAGCTGAACAAGGACCAGCCGCTCGATTTCGACAACTGGATTCTCGGAGTCCGCGATGGCCGAAGTTACTGCGGAGACGGACTGAGCCACATCCTCGACTTGAAGTTCGAGGAAGCTGCACCGCAAAAAGCCGCCGCCGTCGGTCAATCAACCGCGACCGTGAGTGCCGTCACCCCGAATGGGTCAAACAACACCGCCCAGGGTCAGACTTCGTTCGCGACCTTGGGTGATGTTGTGCAACCGGTTCGCGGTAAGGACGACGCCATCGCGTTGGGCGCTGCCGGGGAACTGCTTCTCGGTAAATCCAACAAGGGCGAACTCGGCGTACGCGACCGATCGGGCAAACTCTCAACGCTCGAACTCGCCAAGCCCGGCAACGTGAGGGTCTCATTCGACGTCTGCGCACTGCTCGCTGAAAAGCCGAACGAGCAAACCGAGTCGATCCGCAAACGCCGTCTCGATGCGAAGCCGTACTGGCACATCGAACGCTGCCGAGTTGGCGACACGCGCGAAGTCCCGGTCGAGATCATCGTCAACGGCCAAGTCGCCGCCACGAGGAACATCGTTGCCGATGGCAAGACTCAACCGCTGAGCTTCGACATCCCGATCAAGCAATCCAGTTGGGTCGCCGTGCGCATCCTGCCGAGCGTCCACACGAACCCAATCTGGGTCGAAGTCGGCGGCCAACCGGTCCGAGCCAGCAAGAAGAGCATCGACTGGTGCAAACAAGCCGTCGAAGTCTGCTGGAACGCCAAGAAAAACCAAATCCGCGAACCCGAACGCGCCACCGCCAAAGCCGCCTACGACGAAGCCGCAAGAATCTACGAGGCTCGACTCAAGGAAGCGGTGACAGAGTGATTCTGATAGGCTCCGCGGACGTAGTTCAAGCGTTAGACTGTGGCTCGTATCGAATCGAAAACGAAGTGTGAGATGATGAGATGGATGACAAGCTGATCGATACTATCGGCCAAGCGGTCGTACTGTCGGCTATCACGGCTGCCTCCTATTGGTATTGGCAAAAGTATGTGATGCCACCGCGAATTCCGCCGCTTCCTCCTGACCACCCTCCGAAACCCAAGAACGACGAATAACGATTACAGGGTCATTGACAACGTGGGTCATCGGAAACGATTAGACAGCATTGAAGCGGCGGTTCGGCTTTAGGAGCATTAGCAATGTCGAATTGGGAGCAGCGTATCGACAGCGATCCGCAGGTTTGTCACGGCAAGCCGTGCGTCCGAGGCACGCGGATCATGGCGTCGGTGATCTTGGACAATCTGGCCGAGGGACTGTCACCCGACGAGATCGTCGTCGAGTATCCACCACTGACGCTCGATGACGTTCGGGCGGCGATTGCCTACGCCGCCGCACTGACTCGCGAAGAAGAATTGGTGCCGCTGCGATGACAGCGTTTCGCATCAAGCTCGACGAGAACCTGGGACAAAGTCATGCGGCCTTGTTGCGCGGAGCAGGCTACGACGTGGATCGTGTGACGGACGAAGGACTCTCCGGCACGGCAGACGCCGACCTATGGCCGGTCGTCTGCCGCGAAGGCCGCTTCTTCATCACGCTTGATCTGGACTTCTCCGATGTGCGGCACTTCGTCCCTGGCAGTCATCCAGGAATTCTCTTGCTGCGTCCTACCAGCCAGAGCCGTGACGCGGCGTTGGCCGTGCTGACTCGAGTGCTCAGCGAAGTCCCGCTGCCCACATTGGCCGGCTGCCTCGCCGACGAACGTCGGACTCGTATTCGACGACCTGCGAAGTGATCTTCACGCTATCGGCCCTGTCCGGTTTGAATGCTTTGCACCGACTTTTGATCCAGCGAGAGTCGCAGCATTGCGAACGGGCCGTTGTCGGAGACTTTGATGTCCGCGAGCTTGCTCTCGTTGCCGTCGAGCACGATGCGAGCGTCCTTGGCGACGGTGAGCGTTTTCTCTTCCGGGTTTTCGCCACTCTCAATCGGTCTTTGCGCGTTTTGTGTTGATGGCTACAAGTCCGCCTCTTCCAAAGTGTGTCTCTTTTTGTGACTTCTACCAACCGTTTAGAGCGACTGTATGCGCCTCGCGTTTTTTGAGGATCAAGCGGCGACCGGATTTGCTCCCATTGCGTGGATGCGTCCGGTGTGCGAGTTGCTGTGTGGACAGTTTTCGTTGCGAGAGCGGTTGCTCCGGAGTTTGTCGGTCCCCGATTGGGGGGCATTCATTCGTCCGTTTCTTGTTGAGTCATATTCCGAGGCTCAGCCCGAAGCTCATCTCAATGATTTTACCTGGCTAGCTGCTGAGCCGACGCTGTTGGTTAATGCAAGATGGCTACCGGATGTCGAATCCGTGCGACGACTCGAACACGTTGGGCTGGATGAAGCGGGTGTCATTGATCAATCGTTGGCGTGGCTGCGATTGCATCCTGACGAGGTTGCGTTGTTATCGGATGAGCGCATCGAAGAGGGGCTTGTCACGATTGCTCGCACGCGAAAACTGATTAATACCACCGGTCGTATGGCGGCTCGGCCTTGGGATTTTGTGTTGCATAACGCTGATCAATTACGGATCGACTTTCAGCTTCAACGATTGGGGAACGTGCGGAAAATTCGGCCTCGAGGTCAGCATTCTTGGGGCGCGAACATCGCCGTTGTTGGCGAGATGGATCAAATCGAAGTTGATCCGACTGCGCGGCTTGATCCGTTCGTGGTGCTGGATGCTCGCTTGGGGCCGATCACGATTGAAGCGAATGTGGTCATTCAACCATTCACGCGGCTGGAAGGCCCGTGCCATATTGGGTACGGCTCGCAACTGTTTCGAGCGAACGTTCGCGAAGGGACCACGATTGGGCCGGTCTGCCGCGTCGGCGGGGAAGTCGAAGCGTCGATCATGCACGGTTTCGCCAACAAATATCACGACGGGTTTCTTGGCCACAGCTATGTTTGTCCGTGGGTCAATCTCGGAGCACTCACCACCAATAGCGACCTGAAAAACGACTACTCAAATGTCAGCGTGCCGCTGGAAGGCTACTCGATTAACACGGGCAGTACGAAAGTCGGCAGCTTCATCGGTGATCATACGAAGGCTGCGCTCTCGACATTGTTCAACACCGGTTCGTCAATCGGCGTGATGTGCATGTTGCTCCCCGGTGGTGAGTTGATGCCGAAGCACGTCCCTTCGTTCTGCCGCATCTGGCATGGCACGCTCGATGATCAAATCGATCTCGAAACTGGATTGAGAACCGCTCGCGCCGTCACCGAGCGACGCAATCAAGAATTCTCGCCTGCACAAGAACGCCTGCTGCGATACGTCTTCAAGCAGACGCAAGCTGAACGAGAAAGGGCGCTACATCGCTATCACGAGAAACGTGGCAAGCACTCGGTCAATCCGGAGGTTCGCGGCGGCGTCTGAGCATCTCCGCGAACGAGATTACTCGCAGGAGAGGACATGCGATGTTCGCCAACCCTGCCTCGCAAACTCACTGCGGCGTTTGCTTAAAGGTTGATTGCTAATGCGTTAGAGAGTCGAAGACTCTAATTGACCTTGAGGCGCTTCGCGGCATAACACTCCGCAGTTACTCCTGCCTGCTCTCTCGTCGAACTCCCACCTCTCATCCGCATTCTGAAAATTAGTCGCGGTTCAAGCCGTCTAACCGGGGCTAGCGCCGCGCGGCTAATTTCTGTGACATGGATCAATTTGCAATCCGGAATTCTGATCCGGTTGTCATCCCTTCCTCACATCGCATTCGCGATCAAGCCTTTCTCACAGGAGACCAGTCATGCTCTGGTTATCGAAGCGTTCTGCACGCCGTTCGATCGGCATTTGCCGATCCGCACTGCCTCTCGCAATTCGAGGAAGCGTCGTCGTGCTGGGATTGCTGCTTCTACTTCTCGGTGAGTGGTCGGCCACGGCACAGAGTCAGACGACTCCGAATCCGCTGCGAAGCAAAGTTGCCTCGCCGATCTCCAAAGCTCCCGCAGCCGACGCGGTTTTCGATCAGCCGCTCAGCGACGACGAATCCGAATTGGCCGCTCGGCTCGCTCAAGCCGAAGCGGAGATTCAAGCACTCAAGCAACGCCTGACGACGCCAGAAAATGTCTTCGTCGCTCCAGCGAGCGGCGCGGTTCCTGAAGAAACATCTTCCGTCTTTGAGCAACGCTTTCAGGCGTTGTCACATCGCTTCGATGAGCTGCAAGCGAAGATCTCCACACCGAAGATTCCTTCAGTCGAAGTTCACGGCGTGTTCCAAGCGGACGCTGGTTGGTTCGGTCAAAACGTCGCGAGTCGCAAAGCGGTCGGTGATATTCAGGACGGAGCGGACTTTCGCCGAGCGCGTTTGTCGGCCAACGGTGCGATCGCGGAGAACATGAACTACTTCCTGCAAATGGACTTTGCTTTCCAGGGCCGACCGACATTCACCGACTTGTGGTTTGAAGTCACGAAGGTTCCCGTCGTGGGGAATGTTCGCATCGGTCAGTGGAAGCAGCCGTTTTCTTTGGAAGTCGTTTCTAGTTTTCGTTACACGACCTTTGCAGAACGCTCGCTACTGTTTCAGTCATTCACGCCGTTTCGGCACATCGCGATCGGCTTTTATGACTGGGCAGAGAATGAGCGGATGACGTGGGCCGCGTCGGTCTATCGAACTGGCCAAGATCAATACGGCGGCACGATCGCTGACAACGGTGGCTACGGAGCGGTCGGTCGCATCACCGCGTTACCGTGGTATGACGAAGAGTGTGGCGGCAGTCGCTATCTCCATTTGGGAGCGGGTTACAACTACGTTGCACCTGGCAATCAGACCGCACAATTCCGATCGATCCCCGAATACTTCATCGGTGCTCAGGCCAACGGCACGACAGGGACCGCAGGCATTCCGCTGCCCGGCAACATCAACGGCGTCCCGTTCTTTGTGGACACCAAAGCCTTCGGCGTGAATCACTACAACTTGCTCGGAGCGGAACTCCTCTTCGTCGAAGGCCCGTTCTCGTTGCAGTCCGAATTCATGTACAACCAAGTCGCTCGCACGAAGGGTGACTCCGTGAAGTTTCCAGGGTTTTATGCCTCGGCAGGTTACTTCTTGACTGGCGAGCATCGCCCGTACTTGCGCAAGGCGGGAGCGATTGACCGCATCAAAGTGCTCCGCAACCTCGGCAAGCATGACGAGTGCGGCACCGGTTGGGGTGCGTTGGAATTGGCCGCGCGTTACAGCACCATCAACCTCGACTCCAGCAGCATTCAAGGAGGCCGCCTCCAAGACATGACGCTCGGAGCGAACTGGTATCTCAACTCCTACAGCAAGATTCAGTTCAACTACATCCGCGCGTTCCTCGACGGAGTTGCCGGCAAAGCCAGCAACCACACCGACATCTACGGCCTGCGTGCCCAAATGGATTTTTAATCCGCCAGGAGGATGGGCACGTTTGCCCGTCGTGTTGATTTCCAGTTACCAGACATTCATTGTTGCCGACAATTCTCGTTGCTCCGGTTGACGCGTACTGAGTTCCGCTTATGGTGTGCCTGCGGGTGGTCGACGTGGTGTGAACTTTTGGTTTGGCTTGAGTTGAGGGACGGAGTGATTGCGGATGCGTCGGCGCGACTTGCTCGGAATGACCAGCGGAGCCGGACTCGCCTTCTTGGGTGAGGTCTTGAGGCAGCGGCCTGTTCTGGCACGTGACGCGGCGACTGCAGCAACTCCCGGCTTCGGTCGAGCGAAGTCCGTGCTCGTTGTCATCGCCAGCGGTGGGCAAAGCCAATTGGAAACGTGGGATCCCCGACCCGATGCGCCGGTGGAAGTGCGAGGCCAATTTGGTGCGATCAAGACCTCCGTCCCCGGCACGTTCTTGTGCGAGCACCTGCCGCGATTGTCGAAACTCGCGCATCGCTATGCGATCGTGAAGTCGATGTCGCATGAGGATCTCGATCACGGTTCTGCGCTCTATCTGACGCTGACGGGGCAGTATCATCAGCGACTCTCCTCGAACCCACCACCGCGTGAGACCGATCATCCTTTCTACGGTTCGGTGCTCGAGCAATTGCGACCGACATCGAAATTTTTGCGAACTTCGGTGCTCATCAACGGACCGGCTTTGGTCCCGTTTGAGGCAGGACCAGGCCAGTTCGCTGGTTTGCTGGGACGTCGTTTTGATTCGCTTATCATCGGCGATGTCACGACCGATGAGCCGGCTATTCCAGGATTGGAGCGGGTCGATGAGCTTGATTCGCAACGACACGCTCGTCGTCGAAGGTTGCTGAGTGAACTCGATCACATTCAAGCACGGGCGACTCAACCGGCGATCGACATGCAGACGTTGTATCAACAAGCCTACGGGATGCTCGATCGACCGGCCGCGCGCCGAGCACTCGATCTCGACGACGAGCCTGCCACGCTTCGTGATCGCTACGGACGACATCGTCCAGGCCAAGCCTGCTTGCTCGCGCGACGATTGATCGAAGCGGAAGTGCCGTTGGTCACCGTGATGTGGAATCACTCGAACCGCGGCCAAGATCGTTATCCGGATGATCAAGAACAGTTCGGCTGGGACACTCACAACGACATCTTCGACGTCATGGGCCGCTCGCTGCTCCCTCGTTTCGATCAGAGTTTTTCGGCGTTGCTGGAAGACCTCGATCAACGCGGTCTACTGGAAAATACACTTGTTGTCTGCCTGGGTGAATTTGGGCGTGCGCCGCTCGTCGCACTGGAGTCTCGCTTCGCGGGAGCAACTCCAGGTCGCAAGCATTGGGCTGCTGCGTACTCGATCGTCTTCGCCGGAGCGGGTGTTCGCGGCGGATCAATCGTCGGAGCGACCGACCGACAGGCGGCGTATCCGATCAGCACGAAGTACGCTCCGTGGGATGTCACCGCCACGCTCTTCCACGCACTGGGGATCGACCCGGCCAGTCACTTTTACGACAGTTCCAACCGCCCGTATCCAATCAGCGCCGGCCAACCGATCGCAGCGTTGTATGTGTGATATGATTGCGATTCTGCTGACAACTTATTTGGGCACGGAAGACTCTGACAACGCGGAGAAGACCGATCTATTCCGTGCCTTCTGTGCTGTCCGTGTCCAATTCACTTCTTCTCGCCTCGTTGGTTGAGCAACGAACGCCACCAGCCGGGAACCAACATCAGACCTCGACGATTCCAATGCTGTCTCATGCCGTTGGTCTCCGGTCGTTGCCATTGATCATGCTGTGCTTGTCCGCGTCCGGTTGCGTTCCCGGGCCATAATTCTTTGCGCCATTGGCCCTGTTGAGGATCGACCGTCTCGCCCGCAAAGTGTGAAAGCTGATCGGCGGAGGACCATTCGTCGCCAAGAAAATCCTCGTCGGTGTAGTTGGGAATGCCGAGCGCTCGTTTGATGAGGCGGAATAGAGACAGCATTGGGACCAGCAGTGTGGCCATCACGATTGCCAAGAGGATCAGCCCTAAGCCAATCGAAAAATAGAGCTCGACACGTGGCCAAATCCAACGCCAACCGAGCAGCGTGATGATCGTTCCCAAGCTGAGGTACGGACCATAAGGAATCTCACGATCGGGTTGAAAGATGCGTGCCACGACAACCGATGCCAACGCCAACAACGGTGCGATGAAGAATGCGACGACAACGGGCTGCCAACCGGTAAAGCTCCCGACCATCGCCATCAGGACCACGTCGCCGAAGCCCATTGCCTCGCGCTGCATCGCGAACTGGCCGACGATGCGAACGACCCACACGATGCCGCCACCCACGATGAATCCCGCGAGACTCACCGCCAGCCCATGCCAATGCGGATGCAGTTCAATCCAGCCGGGAGTTCGAGTTGTCAGCCAGTCGGCGTTCCAACTCTTCGGCAACAGCATGAAGAAGCGTCGTGCGATGCTGGGGTCTTGAAACCAAACCGGCACCAACCAGAACTTCCCGAACAACGCGGCTCCGGTGATACCGATCAGCATCGGCGGCAGCGTCACGGAGTCGGGGATGATCATCAAATCCCAGTCGATGAGCGATGCGACAAAGAGCGCCTCGAACAACACCAAGTGATACACGAACCGCCAATTGACGAACGCGATCGGCGATACGCCGAGACTATTCGCCAGATCAGCTGGCCCGATCGAGCAGGCCAGACAACTCTCGGTGAACGGGGCAAAGCGATTGATCGGGACTTCCAACATATAGACCAAAACAAACAGCAGGCCGTTTGCCAGTTCGATCAACGGATATTTTCCAGGAATACCTCGTTTGCAGAAGCGGCAGCGACCGCGCAATTTCAGCCAGCCAAAGATCGGCACGTTGTCACGCATCAGTAAGCGTTGGCGACATCGATCGCAATGCGACGGGCTGTTGCCCAACGCTCGCCACGCCGCCCAAACACTTTCATGCTGCGGCAGGCGATGGACGCATACAGTCAAGAAGCTGCCGAGCACCGCTCCGTAAATAAACAGCCAGACCGCCATAATCAGCGGCGGAAGATCGTATGGGATCACGGCATTCAGCCATTCGTGTTGTCGTTGTGGTGTGAGCGGCTCGCGTGCATGAGAGATTGCGGTTAGGTCGGCACGCGAGCCGCATGCGCCACATCATTTGCAGAAGTCAAAATCATTTCGAACTCCCGTTGCATTGTTCTGACGGTAGATGATTCCGAAGTTGTATGAAAATCTCATCTACCAACTGCTCCAGCGCAGCAGAGTCCGCCTCGACGATGATCGTCGCGCACTCGCGGTACAGCGGTTCGCGAATCGTCAGCAATCGCTCAATTTCTTCTCGACCACCGGCTGTCGTGAGATTCGGTCGTCGTTGTCCGGTCGTGGGGTCTGTTGCTAGACGCCGTTCGATAACTTCTGCGGACGCTTGTAACCAGATCACCGGGCCGGAGGCTTTGAGGTCATGGCGCGTTGCTACGTTGAGGATTGCGCCACCGCCTGCTGCAATGACCAACCGATCTTGTTGCAACAACTCGGCCAGCAAATCACGTTCGAGGCGCCGAAACTCCGGCTCACCATCGGTGTCGAAAATCTGCTTGATCGAACGACCGGCTCGGCGCTCGAGTTCGACGTCGGCGTCGATCCAATCCCAGCCAAGCCGCAGAGCCAACGGAGCTGCGAGCGTGCTCTTGCCGGTCCCTCGGTAGCCAATCAACGTGATCACCATTCAATATTCTCACGGAGGATGGGCACTCTTGCCCGTCGCTTTTCAAAACAAGTTGCAGGGCACTTATCTCCGTTACATTCCAGAGCCGGATGACGGGCAAGAGAGCCCATCATTCGTCATGGATTCAGTTTCACCGGCGACAATTCACGACGCAGTACATCCCGCATGTGATCGATCGGAGCTTCCTGTCCTGTAAACAAGACGAACTGCGCTGCGGCCTGTCGAATGAACATTTCCATGCCAGACACCGTGCGACAATCACGTTGTTTTGCTTGCTTGAGCAGCATCGTGTTTTCCGGATTGTAGATCGTGTCGAACACGAGCATTCCTTCGCGCATCCAGTTGTCGGCGAACGGAGTGTCTTCGACATTCGGGTGCATTCCGACCGGCGTGCAATTCACAAGCACGTCGGCGTATTGAGCACCTCGGTTCTCCCATAAGACGTGCTGACATCCGAGCCGTTCGGCGAGTTCTTTCGCGCGAGAATGACTACGGCTGGCGATCACCAAGATACCACCGTTCTTGACGATCCCGGCACCGATTGCCTTTGCGACGCCACCGGCACCGAGCATCAATACCTTCCGGCCTGCGAGTACAAAGTGGTGATCAGGGTCTTCGCCCAAACCCAGCGACATCGACTCCAACGCCGCAAGATAATCTGTGTTCGTCGCCCGCCACTCGCCGCCAGCGTCACGCCACAACGTGTTTGCCGCGCCGATCGACTGTACCGACTCATCCACGATTGGGCCGGTCTCCAGTACTTCTTCTTTGTGTGGAATTGTCACGCTGAAGCCACGAATGTCGAGCGAATCAAAATCGCTCAGCGTTGTTTGCAACTTGTCCTTCGGAACTCGAAACGGGACATAGACCGCGTTCAAACCCAAGTGCTCAAACGCCGAGTTATGAATCAATGGACTGAGGCTATGTGCCAACGGATCGCCTAGCACTCCGAAAACCTGTGTGTCGGCGTTGATCTTGTTGTAACGATAGAGTTCTTTCATCTCATCGAACGACAACTGACCGGGAGCCAACTCGCGGTCCTTACTGAAAGTCGAATAGGTCAAGGGGCTGCCGTATTTGCCGCAAAGGACTCGGCTGGCCATCCCCAGTTCGCCCATGCAAAAACCAGTAGTCGGAGTACCGCTCTGCTTGACGATTTGCAGCATGCGAACCATATCGCTGGGCGTGTTCGCCATCGTCACTATTTTGATGATGTCCGGATCGAGTTTCGCCATCTGCGAGTGAATGTCGGCCAAGTTCAACGGTGTTTCGCTGAAGTTGTGGTAGCTGATAATCCGCTTCGTCGGGCCGTACCGGCGGATCTGCGTGGCGATGTCCATTTCTAGGTCAACGTACTCGACCCCTTGTACGATCGCTTGGCGGAGTAACGTCTGACGTTGTTGCTCATCGCCACGCCAACGCCCTTTGTCCTCACCACGGCGAATCGTGACGATGACCGGTGTCGGACGATCTTTGATGAGCCGTGCCAAATCAGGTACGTGACTCAAATAGTCCAATCGGAGTTCCACTAACTCAGCGCCACGTTGAGCGAGATTTTGATGTTCCAGAACCATCATTTTGTGGCGTGTACGACCAATGCTGACACAAATCATTTTGGCGAGTGAACCTCAACAGAGAGCGAAGTTAAATTGCGGTGGCATCGTATCCGCAAACGTGAGGCATGTTCCACACTGGCTTGAGGCATAAGCGAAGGATGGCGGGAGCCTGCCACGCGGGGCAAGTTTTTTCATGAATTGCAGCAAGGGATCGTCAGGAGCCGGACAAAACGCGATCCAGCTGATTTGGAGGTTCACGCATCAAAAGGTTACGGTATCCCGCTCCCTACCGGCGGTGGTAGCTCAAGCGGTAAGCAAGGAATTGTTCGGAGACGAGGATTACCGCGAGAAGTATCAACAACCAGTCGCGAATCTCATGGCCGATGTCTCGGCCGGCAATCCAGGAAAATTGGCCGGGGGCTTGAATCGAGACGCGGACTTTGTCGCCGAGCTGTTTGCGGACCAGTTCGTTGCTGGCTAACGCGAGATCGCTTTCTTCAACGGGAAAGTTGTAGGTGATCCAACGCTCGAACGGGACTTGACTCAGATCGAGCAGACGGACTCGATAGATGCCGGGAAGGTCGGTGTCTCGAAATGTTGCAGCCAGACGGAGAGAGGTCGTTTTTTGATTTTCGCTGAGCGGTTTGGAATTTGAGGTTTCCGATTTGGACTCCGCGGCGTCTGTCGAACCTTGTGTTTCAGCTTTCGCGTTTCCAGCATCGGGAGCAGCTTGCAACCGAATCACTCGTTCGCCCGCGGGGTCGGGGGCGATGATGTCGACTTGGTCGGTGAACTCACTGGGGTCGAGCGACAGCTCAATCGGCTCACCGGAAACGCGGCGTTCGAGTTGGCGGTCGCTGCGGGCGATGTGCTTTTGCAGTTCCAATTGCAGCACGACATAGCTGGCGTACTTGGCCCAGTTGTTCCACGCGGGTCCGCAAGTCGTCAGGCAGGTGACGATGTGCCCTTTGCCGAAGCGATGATGAAACATCAGCGGCTGCCGGTTGCGGAGTGTGGCGATCGTTTGCACGTCGTCACCGCGGGCTTGATCGTCGCGGTTCCAGCTCGCGGCGACCGGGAAGAATTTCGCGACGCGAGTAACGTCGAGATACGGATTCTCTTGCCCCTCGAAGACGCGAAAGATCGGATGCGGCGAAAGGATCAGATCCGGACCGGAGTCTTCGACGATCGGCAGATCGCGCGGAGCGGCATCGAGCGGGACGGGAAACAGGCCGTTCCCTTCTTTGAACAACGACTCGTTGTAGAACGTCGGCTTGACGCTCCCGCCGACGAACCATGCGAGTCCTCCACCGGCCGCGACATATTTTTCCAGCGGGTCGAGCGCATCGGCGGGAAGGTCGGCAACGTTGAGCATGTAGACCGCTTGAAACTCGTCGATCGGACGGCGACGCAAGTAATCGACCGATTCGATCTGCGGTGCGAAGCCGGTGATCCGCGGATCGGCCGCCAGCGCATCGACGACATACGAGCCTTCGTCCGCCGCCGGATCGCCGTCCACGATCAGCACCTTGTGAATGGCCGACGCCTCCAGAGCCAGGATTCGCGAGTTGTCCTCCGACAGCGAATCCCCTTCGAGGCTCACTCGGACGTCGTGCTTCTTCGGCGTGTCGAAGACCAAATCGAATTCACGCTCGCCCGCTTCGCCCGCCTCAACCTTGTCGAACGTCAGCGTCAGCGGCAGCTTTTGTTGGTCTTGATGCACCGACAGCCGCACGTCCGTCGCGGCTTGCTCCCCGAAGTTCTTCACGGTGACTCGCAACCGCACCGGAACTCCCGCCGCCGCGACTTGCAGATCGCCGGAGAGATCCGTCACCGCGAGGTTCGGATGACGCTGCTCGACCGTCTTCACAAAATTGAGCGTCACGCCAGCCGCTTCGAGCGCCTCCGCCGCCCCGGAGAGCGCCTTCTGGTCCTGCCAGTCTCGCTGCCGGAAATCGGAGAGCACATGCAGGTGCTTCATCGAGCCCCGTTCTTCTTTGTCGCCAAACAGCGTCTTCGCCGCGTTCAATCCGGCGACGAGCGACAGCGTGCGATGCGAGCAACGCAGGTTTTCCGTCTTCGTATCCAACTCTGCCAGCAGCGAGTCGTCGACATCCCGTTGCGAGAAGACCGGCTGTTCGGGTTTCGACAACAGCACCAGCGAGAGCACCTGCGTCCCCGGCCGCCGCGAGCCTTCCGCGACCAATTTTTTTACGACGGAGACCGCTTCACCGAATCCGGTTGTCTCACCCGCGCGGTCACGCATCGAGCCGCTGTCGTCGAGCAGCACCATGTGATGCGAACGTGCTCCGCGAAACACCGACAATTGGCTCGGATCAAGAATCAAACGAGCGATCAGCAGCATCAACCCCAACACCAACAGAATCCGCAGCAGCAATAGAAGGAGCTGTTCCAACAACACTCGCTTCCGGTTCCGCTGCTGACTGGCGAGCAAGAATTCCATCGCCGCAAATCGGACTCGCCGATACCGCAACCGATTGATCAAGTGAATGATGATCGGCGACGCGACCAACGCCGTGCCGGCGAGCACGAAGGTCGGATTCAGAAAGTATTGGAGCAGCCAAGAAGGCATGGTTTCTTGCTAGTTGTGGTTCGATCCATCAAGTGCCAACGCAAGCCTTCGACTCCCAAGCTTGATGGCAATCACAGCCTCCAACGAAAACGCTCGTCGGCCAACCCTAACGATTTCGATATCGCAAACTGCGATATCAAAAATCGCAAACTCAATGGCTCACGTGTCCATGCCCATGATCGGCATGGACTTGGCTATCGCCGTGTCCGTGAGAATCCCCGCCATGTCCATGGTCATCGTGCCCGCCGTGAGCGTGCGGGTCGGGCATCTCGACGACGCACCATTGTTGGCAGCAGCCGGAAAGTTGAACGCTGCCGCACAGGAACATCAGCACGAACAACGCGGTGACGTAAACCAGCTTCCCCACGTAGTTGCTGACCGTCAGCCCCAGTATGTGATGACTCCCATCCGTCGGCGGCGCGACCGAACCCCAGATCAACACCCAAACCGCTCCGATCAACAACAGTCCCAGCAGCCCTCCTTTGTTGATCAAGACGTCTCGTAGCTTGGTCCAATTCACTGCACACAGCCAAAAACTGATCCAAGCCGCTAACGGAAACCACGGGAGCGCGATCCCAATCACCGCCCGCAACAGGCTCCACACTGCGACAATCAAATCACCAAGGCTGACAAACAATTCCGTCATCTGAACTGGCTCCGTCTGAAGCTAAAAAACTTTTTCGTTGTTGTTGATGAGCGAAGACCACATCTCGGTTTTTCAGAACCGACCGGGTCTGCGCGGATGGGCGAGTATCAAAGTGGTTCGAGCGGCAGTCGTCAACGCACGGCGGCAAGGCCATTACGTTTAGCCAAATCGTTTCGATGACGAAAGACGTTTACGATTTTCAATTCCGCACCATTCCCAGCCGGTGATTCATGTAGTGCAGCAGGACGGCGTCGATGTGCTCGCTGGTCCGCACCGTGCGGTAGTCGATGACTTGCTGAGCACAGAAGCGGCGGAGTTCATCGAGGTAGGTGTGCATCGCCGCGAGATAGCCTTCGCGCAGCGAGCGCGGGTCGCAGAGGATGTCGCCGAGTTCTTCCATCCCTTCAAACTTGGTCGTCCCCGCGAAGTTGAAGTCGAGTTCCTCGTCGTCGAGCACATGGAAGACCAGCACGTCGTGGCCTCGATGACGCAGCATCTTCAAGCCTTTGAACAAGCCGGGCCGCGGCACGAGCAAATCCGAGACGAGCACGATCATCCCTCGGCGGCCTTGTTCTTCGGCCACGTGGCGGAGGACGTCGAACATGTCTGTCTTCTGCTGCGGCTCTTCGGCTTCGAGCGCGGCGAGGATGTCGTTGAGGTGCGTCCGTTTGCTGTGCGGCGGGACTCTCGTCCGAATCGCCTCATCAAACGCAACCAGCCCGACGGAGTCTTGTTGCCGCAGCAGCAAATACGCGAGTGTCGCCGCGATCGTGCAGCCGTAGTCGTATTTCGTTGTCGCCTTGCTGCCGAACCGCATCGACTCGCTGAGGTCCACGATCAGCGTCGTCCGCAAGTTCGTGTCTTCCTCGTACAGCTTCACGTAAACCTTGTCGGTCTTCGACCAAACCTTCCAGTCGATCCGCCGCACATCGTCGCCTGGAACGTACTCCCGATGCTGCACGAACTCGACCGACTGCCCAAAGTACGGACTGCGATGTCCGCCCGATAAAAAGCCTTCAACGATCTGACGCGCTTTGATCTCCAGCCGCGCGACACGAGCGATGACTTCGGGCTTCAAATGCTTGTGAGAGCTCAACACGAATGAGTTTCCTGTCTCAGAGATCGTTTTTGGTCAATTTCGCAGCATCCATCTTGGTCCGCTCGTCTGAGACTTCCAGCCAGCCTTCAGCCGCTTCGCGGATATTGGCCAGCGTTTCGTTCCACGTCTCCCCTTCAGAAACACATCCCGGCAACGCCAGCACTTCGGCCCCAAAGCCGCCCTCATCCGCAGGAAGAATCAAGGCTTGCAGCTTCATAATTCCAAACCCTTCGACTCAGTGCGGACATTCCTCGCCATCAGATTCCGCGAAGATGTTCGCTCGCGGATCAAGTTTTAGAAACGCTCGCAGCCGCATCACCAGCCAACGTTTCTCGTCGTCGCTGAGCATCGTACCGAATCGAGCCTCATCGTCCGAGCCTTTCACGCACAAAGTCGGCTGCGGTGTTGATCCGCTCCAATCAGTGACCACCAGTTGAACGGTCGGTGTCGATCCGAGCTTGATTCGCTGGACGCGACGCCAACTGAAAATCGTTCGTTTCACGGTCAGGCATCCAGGGCCAGCGCGCATAACTGGGTAATCTAGGGCGACTTGCGCTCTTTCTGTTTGTATGGTATCTCTGTCTCCTGGAATATGTCTGCGTGAGTTCTCTGGTCGTGTGACTATGGGCTGGAGCGCAGGAGTCCAGACCA
>JAPLNX010000375.1 GCA_026400935.1 Planctomycetia bacterium
GCGGCGCGATGCTGTGGTTGGCCCGTCAAGATTTCAAAGAGGATGGTGCCCAAGCCGTAGATGTCGGTGCGTTGGTCCATCAGATCGACTCGGCCGGCGGCTTGTTCGGGGGACATGTACGCGGGCGTGCCAGGAGTCGCTCCAAGTTTTGTCGCTTGCGACTGTGCATCCTCAGTGAGCAGCACTGGCGCGGTCTCTTCGTCCGCGCTGCCGATCTGTTTGGCCAAGCCCCAGTCAAGCACGATCGCTTCGCCGTAGTCCCCCAGGACGATGTTCTCCGGCTTCAAGTCGCGGTGAATGATGCCTCGCGAGTGCGCGTAGGCCAACGCCTCGCACACATTCACGAAGACATTCAACAGCCGAGGCAGCGACAGCGGGTCTTCGTGGCCGGCTCGTGACTGCTCGTGATGACGGCGGATCGCCTTCGACAGCGTTTCGCCCTTGACCAGTTTCATCGTGTAGAACGGCCGGCCGCCCCGATTCACTTCGTAGACCGGCACGATGTTGGGATGCTGCAACTGACCGGTGATCTGCGCCTCTTTGATCAGCCGCCGCACCGCCTCCGTCGAGGCCGAGCCGGGCTTCACTTCCTTGAGCGCGACCTCGCGAGCCAGATCGTTGTCCCGCGCCAGCCAGACTTTGCCGAGTCCTCCTTTGCCGACTTCGCTGAGCCAGGTGTAGCGCGACTTGGGCTGCTCTGGCTCGCCGAGCGTTTCGCCAATCGTTTCGATCAGCACCGGCCCGCTCGACGGCCACGAACTGAGCGACTGCTGGATGTCGGCATCCTCGACTTGCTTGATCGCGTCGCAGACGTCGCCACGCACCACCGAGTTCAACGTGACTCGCGGATCGTGCTGATGCTTCGCCAGCTTGCGTGCGAGTTGCTTCTCGACGAAGCCGCGATCCTCGGCGGTGATCCAACCTCGCTCGACGAGCAAGTCGGCAATCGGTTTCGATTTGTCGGCCACCCACGCTCGGCAAGCGGCGGTGAGCTGCGCGAGGTCGATCAAATCGCTCTCAAAGGCGAGGACGGCGAAGAGGAGATGCTTTTCGGTCATGGTCGGGCCTCCCAAATTTGAAACTAGACCTCAAACAAGCGAAGTCCCCAGCCCCCGCCGAGCTTGCCTCGGTGGAATTTGGGCTTATGCACTACGACCGCTTTCACTGGAATTGTCGCGTCACGTTGTGCAAAAGCCCGCGAGCCACCGAGACAAGCTCAGTGGGGGCGTTTGATTGAGAACGATCCTCTATCGCATTCTCTTTCACTCAACCTCGCTGCGGGCGTCCCGTCACCGGATACGCGACGTCTTGGAAGCCTTTCCCGCTGTGTTCTCCGGGAGGGATGAGGCTGTCGATGAAGGCTTCGTCTTCAGAGGTGATCGCGACGTTCAATGCAGCGAAGTTGTCGTCGAACTGTTCCATCGTGCGAGGGCCGAGAATGACCGAAGTGAGGATTGGGTTCGCCATGCACCATGCAACGGCGAATTGAGTTGGCGCGACGCCCTTCTTCTCGCAATAGGCATTGAGTTCTTGAGAGATACGGAAACTCTCGTCGCGAAGTTCTGCCTCGCGCATCCGCTTGTCGCCGCGAGCGGCCCGGCTCCCTTCGGGGAAGGCTTCGCCCGGTTTGTATTTGCCAGACAACACGCCGCGAGCCAGCGGGCTATAGGTGACGACACCCAGTCGATGTTCTCGGCACAGCGGCAGGAGTTCGACTTCGATATCGCGGTTCACGATGTTGTAGAGCGGCTGCACGCAGCAGAACTTGTTCAAGCCGAGCCGGTCGCTGGTCCACAACGCTTCGCAGACACGCCACGCTCGGTAGTTGGAGCAGGCGATGTTGAGCACTTTCCCTTGCCGGACCATGTCGTCCAACGCTCGCAACGTTTCGTCGATCGCCGTGTCGTCATCGGGAGCGTGATAGTAGTAGAGGTCAATGCGATCGGTCTTCAGCCGCCGTAGGCTGGCTTCGACCGCTCGCATCATGTGATAGCGGCTGCCTCCTTTGTCGTTCGGCCCGGTCCCCATGATTTGCCGGCCCTTTGTCGCCAGCACGACATGATCGAACTTGCCGACCAACGCTTTGCCGACGATCTCCTCTGACTTACCGCCAGCGTACATGTCGGCCGTATCAATGAAGTTGATCCCCTGATCGATCGCCTTGTGAATGATGCGGATCGACGTCTCTTCGTCAGTCGCTCCGCCAAACATCATCGTGCCGAGACAAACCGTGCCGAGACAAACGGGAGAAACGCGAACGCCAGTGGTGCCGAGCAGCCGGTAGTCCATGAGATGGTCCTTGGTGAGTTTGTCAGTGGTCAGTGGTCAGTGGGGATAGCAGACCGAATCAGATACTCCGCAGCAAGCCACACATCTTCTCGTTCCAATGATCAATAGCCAACGACCGATAACCAATGACCAATCTCTCCTTCCCCTCTCTTCATCCGTCCTCACCTCTCGCTTGAGTTCGCCCCCTCCCCCACTATCATGCCCGCCGCCGTTTGAAGATTGTGTGAAGAGAGGGGACAGGTCCGAAACAGAATACGGGCTTGCCCCCTTTTTTCACGTGACTACGGAGGGACTCGGCCACCAGGAGGGTGGCGTTTTTGTTGTGTTTGCCGTTCACTCCGTTACTCAATCTGTTGAATCAGAAATGCGGTGAAGCCGTTGTACGTAGCCATCATCGCTCCGCGTGACGAGCCGGTCGCTTACCATCGTTCCGTGAAGCATCCGGCTCATCACGCGGAGCGATGATGGCTACGTAAAAGCAGTCCGAACTTGGAACCGCGAACCTTACGCGAGCCGAATCATGCCCCCGCCGTCAAAGATGGCTGGCCCGCGAGCGATCCCCTTTCAGCCGCCACAAGGTGATCTCGCTTTGCTGTCGGGATCGGGCAACCCGGTTTTGGCTCAAGCGATCGCCAATTGCCTCGGCGTGCCGTTGATTCCGGGGCGAGCTCACG
>JAPLNX010000398.1 GCA_026400935.1 Planctomycetia bacterium
ACCGCGAAACCTTCAACAACACTTCCGACCGCTCCCGCTCTTTGACACTCAGACGTAACTTGCCCATCGGTCCCTCGGAAACGGCACCAATGTGACATTTCTATCTTGGACAAGATGTGACATTTCTAAATTGGTCTGACAGATTCCTCACCGCAAGTCGAACAGACACACAGCACACAGCGGCAAGCCCGTCGTGTCCGAAGTCCTGCGCAAACTCTCGGCTAATCCTCGCTTTCAAGAAAGTTTCGAGAAGAGCAAGCGCAAACCGGTGAGGGGCGGCGCAGACAAACCATTGCCGAACCCAAGAGGCGACATGCGAAAGTTCGCCGAGCTAATAGCTTTTCTCCAACATGAAACCCCGCAACGACGACGTCTTTTGAGGGCGGCAGGATTGAATGCCGATGATTTGTCGTCACGGCATTGTGCATTGCTTGCGAATCATTTTTTCGCCGTACTGGATAGCGACGAATCAATAAGCCTTTGGGACCAGCCGTGGCGACCGAATGACCGGGGCTGGAATCGGGATGAGAAACCGCCAAACTGTGGTTTGAATACTCGCAGACTCTCAGATGTGATGGCGCGTGACGTCGAGTGGCTTTGGCATCAGCGAGTTCCGCTTGGCAAACTCACGCTTATCAGCGGCGACCCCAATTTGGGCAAGACATGGACGGTCCTCTACATGATCGCCCGAATCACAACCGGGCGACCGTTCCCGGATTCGGCAAATCCGTTTGAGAATCGGCGGAACGCACTATGGGTGAGCGGTGAGGATGAAGATGAGGACACGATCCGACCTCGCATCGACTTGCTTGGCGGTGATCCGACGCGGGTTCACAGTTTGGCCTTTGTATTTCACGATGGCAAAGAACGAACGCTCAGTCTCGGTGAGCATCTTAACCACATCGACAACTGGCTTATTCGGAATCCACTCGTGTCGGTGGTCGCCATTGATCCCTTCGCTGCCTTCCTGGGGAAGATTGACAGTCATCGCAACTCGGACGTTCGCGGATTGCTGACTCCACTGATGAAATTGGCGAGCAAACATAAAGTCGCAATCATCGGCATCAATCATCTGTCGAAAGGTGATGGGAGCAGTGCTATGTATCGCGGGATGGGGTCGATTGCATTCGTAGCCGCTGCTCGCTCGTCTTGGATGGTATCGAGAGACCCGAAGGGGCCAGCCGACAGACGCTTGTTTACGAACGTGAAGAACAACCTTGCGAGTGAGGATGTCGGCGGGTTGGCGTTTCGAGTTGGTCCAGACCACAACGGAATTCGGTGGGAAGATGGCATAGTGCGGGTGACTGCCGATGAAACGCTGCAACACCCCGATAAAAGTCGAGCACCGCAACGTGCGGAAGCCAAGGAATGGCTTCTCGACCTACTCAAAGATGGTCCCGTATCTGCGGCTGATGTCTGGACTAAATCCAAAGCGGACGGGATGTGCGAGAAGACCGTCAAACTCGCGAAGAAGGAGTTGGGCGTCCGAACGAAGAAGTCCGGGGGAGCAGGCGAGCCTTGGCTCTGGTCGCTCTCGAAGAGCAAGAAGTAGGACTCCTTACCTTCTTACCTCCTTTACCCCCTTAGAAATCAAAGGGGGTAAAGAGAGTAAGGGGGCAAGACGTCGCGAACTCAACGTTTCTTTCAGGAAAAACGGAAGTCGAAGAATTCGACAGCCCGAAGGCCCGCTCAACTTATTGTTGAAACTCAATCCTCTGTCTGCGTATGCAATGGAGTCACACACAAATGGCACACTACGAACTTGCTGCGAAGATCATTGAACTCAGTGCCGCGAAAACATGGGATGAGGTGAAGCTCGAATGGTCACTGATCGACGTATTCAAAGAAGACGAACCTGATACTTGTCTGTGCGGAAAGTTTCCGATCTACGAAAACTGCGTCTTGCAGAATCGAATGAATGGCAATCAGGCCATTGTCGGCAATGTCTGCGTTAAGAAGTTCCTCGGACTTCCCTCGGACAAGATTTTCCAAGGCATCAACCGCATTGCCCTGGACAATAAACACTCGCTGAATGCCGAGACCGTTGATCACGCTCATCGAAAAGGATGGATCAATGATTGGGAGCGAAAGTTCTATTTCAACACGATGAAGAAGCGGAACCTGTCGGGAAAGCAGCATGAAAAGAGAATCGAAATCAACGACAAGGTGCTCAGCCTAATTGCCAGAAATCGACCTGGACGATGACTTCGCATTGGGTTTCGGCTGATTCGCAGAAGCTGTGAGATGGCTTGAGCCTGCAACGTCTTTTCCTCCAGGAAAAGGTTCGGCTGCGCAGCCGCCGTGAGTCGTCTGTCAGTATCAAATAGGGTCTTGCTTGAACCATCTTCCGAAATCCCGTCTTTCTTGGGGATTATTCGCTTTGGAATCTGTACCTATTAGGGTATATTCTAGTCGATACTGGATATATGAACCCTAACGGAGATTCGACCGATGAAAGCGAATACAAAGAAAGTTGCCTGTTATGTCAGAGTCTCGACTGTCGGCCAGAACGAAGCGGGACAACGAGCGGAGATTGAACGCTGGTTGGCAGGAAACAGCATCGACCCGGCGAGCGTCGTTTGGTTTGTCGATAAGAAGAGCGGCGACAATCTGAATCGTCCCGCATTCGAGGCGCTGCAAGCCGCTGTGTTCGCCGGTGAAGTCGGAACGATTGTGGTTTTCAAGTTGGACCGACTTTCTCGAAAGCTCCGCGAGGGGCTGAACACGCTTTGCGATTGGTGCGAAAGAGGTTTGCGGGTTGTGTCCGTGACTCAGCAAATCGACTTCAACGGAACGGTCGGCAAGATGCTAGCAGCGGTCTTGCTCGGCATCGCTGAAATGGAGCAAGAGACTCGCCGCGAGCGTCAACGGGCGGGGATCGACGTTGCAAAGCGTGAAGGAAAGTATCAGGGGCGAAAGGCCGGAACGACTAAGGCCACACCGGAACGTGCGTTGATGCTCCGCGAGAAGGGTTTGACCGTGGACGAAATCGCGGCTTCGATGAGCGTTTCACGCAACACTGCGTTTAGGTATCTCCGGCAGTCCAAAACGTAGCTCCACATTCGTCAGAAATGCCGCCTAGAGCCGCCTCATATTGGCGGCTTTTTTTGTGCTCCGAATCGCCCGCAGACGTCAATCATCGCTCGCTATTTGTAAGAACGAACGCCGAACGTAAGTATTCGCCGAAGGCGTGGGCAGGGCGCACCGAGAGCACAGCCCATCGGGTCACAAGGTGAGTCAAGGAATCGGGCGTCAATGGGGTGAAGTTCGGCAAGCGAGATTTCTTCAGGAAGTGTTCGACGGAGAGAG
>JAPLNX010000202.1 GCA_026400935.1 Planctomycetia bacterium
CGCCGCTTCGCCATCACGCGACTCAAACACCATCCGCTCAAAGAAAGCCTACGAGGCAAAATGCAAATAGCCGGCTGGAACGACGACTTCCTTGCGGAAGTCCTAACAGGTCAACAACTTTGATACGCGCTGACCGTGGACTTCAGAAGGCGTGATGACGGCACGAACCTTTGCGAGTTCGACCATCAACAAGGGCATTCAGCGTCACCGTGACCCGACAACTCCCGTTACGAAGTGGCCGATCGTTTTTCCTTCCGCCCGTCCCACCAACCGATCAGCAACGGGAGAAACACCAAGTTGCCGATGAGACCGCCGAACATCGCAAGGCTCACCAACAGACCGAAGTAAATCAGTGGAATGAAGTGTGACAAGGCCAACACACTGAAGCCGGACATCAACGCGATGTTGGAATAAACCAACGCGCGGCCGACGTCACGATGAGTCTCATGCAGAGCTTCGTGAACTCGTAGGCCGGTCGCGCGTGCTCGGTGGTAGCCATCGATGTAAATGATGCTCGAATCAACCGTCAGCCCCATCGAAACGCAAGCGATCATCGCCGTCGCGATGTTGATGGGGAGCCCGATCCAGCCCATAAACCCGATCACCAATATGTTGGGAAACAAGTTCGGAACAAGCGACATCAGGCCAATGGGTAGCCGACGAAAGGCGTACCACATCATGCTCGTAATACCGACAGTCGAGACCAAGAAGCTGGTCCATTGATCGTCCATTAGGCTTTCGATGAGGAAGGCCAACAATACAAACAGGCCGGCAGTCTGCGGTCGTGATTCTTCGAGACGCACCTCATCAACCCCTGCGTGCGTATCGGAGTCGGAGTCGGGAAACGCCTCGCGTGCCAATTGCTCAATACTCTCAATGAGCTTCAATTTGGTCTCTGATGGTTGCCGCTCATAGGCCCGTAACACAATACGCATGCGGCGGTTCTGTGGGTTGTATAAGCTTGTAACGAAGTCTCGTTGAATGCCGCCAAGTAAATCCAATCGCGTTTCGAGTGACAGCGATTTGAAGAAGATACTCTCCGGAATCAGATCCAGGCCATCGGTGATCGCCAACACTTTGGAAAGTCGCCCTGCCGTCCCCGTCGAACGGATTTCCAATCCGTTCGTTTTGTTTGTGTGACCACCTGGTTTATCCGCTGTGTTGTGAACGGAGTTTGTTTCTAGCCCAGATTCAAGCTCCGTCGGCAAACCAAACTCAATGCGTAATCGAGCGGCGAACGAGCGCACGCGGTCCATGAACTCGGCAGTCGGCTTTGGGGGCGCAGGGAAATTGACCTCCCAAGAACCTGCTCCTCCCAATTGACTTTCAACGAATCGCAACGATTGCACGATCGGACTTTGTTCGCGGAAGTTTTTCGAGAAGTCAGTTTCCACACGCAATCGCGAGAAGCCCGCTGCGGCAAACGCGACGACGGCGAGTGAAATCAGCGTCACACGCTTTGGATGATGCTCAACCCACAACGTAATCCGTCCAAGCACTGCTGCAATCCGTCGATCGGACGCTGATGGCTCCGGCTCGGCGGACATGTGGCCAATCAACACGCAGCCTGGCAACAGCATTGTCACTGCCACGAAGACCACGAGCGTGCCGACCGCCATCATGACACCGAAGCTCGCCACTGGATTGATGTGACTTGTCACCAACACCCCGAAGCCGAACGCCGTCGTCGCCACCGTCCACCACACTGGTCCCGCCAGCTCAACCATCGATCGTCGCAAAGCCTCAATCGACGGCAGAGTTCGGTGTTGATCCCGAAAGTACAACGACACGTGCATTGCTGTTTGCACGCTGATAATCGTCATCAGTGAATTGAGCATCGAGCTGACCATGCTCAGCTTCATGCGACTAAGCACGAGGATCGCCTCGGTCCACGTGATGCTCACGATGACCACAATCAATGGCAGCACGACCCAACGAAGCTGCCGTAGCAACAGCAACAGAACTAACGCCAGCAGAGCCAACGAGACCCCGAACAGCTTGCGACCATCTTCTTCGACGTAACGAAACATATCGTGAATCTGCACAGGCTCGCCGACCACCATCGCTGGTGGATCGTGCTCCGCCGCCAGTTGTCGAATGCGTTTGATCGTCTCACCACGCGAAACCGGCGAATCTTTTTCGGGTCGCAACCGCAGCACGATCGCGGTCGTGTGCGCGTCTTCTCCGACCAACACACCAACTACAATCTTCCGCACTGTCTCCAGTCGATACGGGAACTTGAACGCACGCGCTAAGTTCTGCGTACTCTCGGTCATGATGCCGGGAATTTCGTCGAGCTTATTCGCAAACTCCTGAATACGTTTGCTCGCGACTTCGGTGAGCGAACCGCTTTCCGGCACAAACAGGTCTGGCTCGGAGTATGCGACAATTGCAAATTCATCTCCGCCGAAGAGCCGACGACTCTGAAGAAAATCACGCAAATGCGGATCAGCCTCCGCATACAGCGACTCGATCGACTGATCGAACGCCAGCTTCCGCGATATCGGCCACGCCACAACCGTCATCAGTAACGCCAAACCCAGCAGCCACCAACGCCCGCGAATCAGCCGATCAACGCTCCGCGTGAGCAGCGTTGATGCAGCCTGTAGAGGCGAAAGATTTTCGTGCGACATGCGTTGGCCCGCGTGAGTCAGAAACGTGACGGAGCATAGTTCGACCGATCCGTGTCAGCCACGGTTGCCGACGATCGTGCTCTTACCTAGCCGTCAACTTCAGCAGCAGTTGGTGCATCTCCTCCATCGCGCGGTCCTGAGCTGCCAAGTGGTCGAGGATGGCGCGGATCTCTTCTTCGGCCTTTTGGTTGATGAGGAAATCTTCGTGAGCCTCAATGCGATCGTGAGCCGCCTGACGATTTTGGCTCATCATGATGATCGGAGCTGTGTACGCCGCCTGCAGCGACAGCACGAGGTTCATCAAAATAAATGGATAAGGATCCCACTGCTTCACGATCGCCAACACATTCACCACCACCCAAATCGAAAGCAGTACCGATTGAATGATAATGAATTTCCACGAGCCGACTGTTCTAGCGACCGCATCGGACGCTCGCTGAGACAACGAGAGTTCTTCCTCAAAGACTTCGTTGACGTTTCGTACGGGAGGATGTTCGTGCTGAAACGGCTTTGGAAATTGAATAGACGCCATGAACCGACCTCTGTGGAGAAAACGAAACCAAGCAGCGGACTGTAGGCCCAACTGCAGAAACTTCTCAACGGCGTTGCGTCACTCCGCTCGGCGGGCCACACTGGCGATCCTTTTGGAGCATGGCAGATATGTTGACGGCAGACATTGAACAACTCGAAGAGCCCGAACCGCTGGAAGAGCTTGAACAAACTGAGCAATTCTTGCTCGCTCGCAGCAGTGAGATTGCGGAAGGGACGTCGCAGATCTTCACGGTCGAAGGACGCGAGATCGGTGTTTATCACCGCGACGGCGAGTGGTTCGCTATCGACAATCATTGCCCACACAAGGGGGCCTCTCTCGCCGTTGGCCCGTGTGACAAAGCAACGGTCTCGTGCCCGTGGCATCATTGGAAGTTCGATCTTCGAACTGGCGAAGCGATTGGACGACCAGGGTTTCATGTCTCGACGCATTCGATTGAAGAACGCGATGGCGTGCTGTGGGTGACACTTTCCGACGAAGCATGGATCAACACTCAAACCACAGGTGGTAGCGAAGAGACTGAGATCCGCGACTTAAAAGCCGCGACCGATGAAGCGATCGACTGGGTCGATGCCTCTCGCTGTTTGATCCGTTATGGAGCAATGGCCTGGGCCGGATACTTCCGGCATCGGTCGGACGAACCGCTCGAATGCCGACATGGCGAAAGAGTGTTGGTCGAAACCCCACGCGGCGTCGAAGTGGGTGAGGTCCTATCATCACTCAGCAACGAGGCGCCGCGAAACGAAGAGGGACGAGTCATCAAACCGGCCGGCGAGTTGATTCGACGGCTGAACCCGATGGAGACCTTCGAGCAAGTCCGGTTACAACGTGACGAGCGTCAAAAGGCTCTTCTCCAAGACATGCTGACCGCGTGCGAGCGGCGCGTTGCCGAACGACAAGTCGCAGTCGATGTCGTTGACGGCGAACTCCTGTTTGATGGCGAGACATTCGTGTTGTATTTCCTGGGTAAACCAAGTGCCGACTTAGGAGTCCTGTCGACAGAATTGGCTCAGGGCCGCCCCTTCAAAGTGATTTTTAACTCGGTCCTCGAAATCCCCGCCACCAGCGGCGGCTGCGGATGCAGCGGTGGCGGATGCAGCACCGGCGGCGGAGGTTGCGGCTGTTCGTAAACTCTTTGTTCCGGCTGATGGAATTGTCGCATTGGGCAAATGGAGTTCATCGATCGTTGGTGATTAGTCATCGAGGGAACAAGAAGAACAGAGTCGCGTTGTTGACTGAGCTGACTTACCAATGATCAACGATCAACGACCAGTAACCAGTGACCTATCTTTGGCGGCACCGCTTGCCCAGGCTTTGATTGCCGCTCGCTGGTCGCCGGAAGACGAGTTACTAGCGGCCTCTTTGCAACGACTGGTGGATGGTGATGATCTCTTACCAACACTGCGTGATGTTGCTCAGCGTTGGATGAAACGTGCCACGACACCCATCGATCTTCGACAAGCTCAGCAGTTGGTTCGACTGCACGACTGGCTCGCAACAACGAGCGTGAAGCTCACATGCGGTTGGCCTGGCGGTACGCGGAATTCGTTCGCGTCGTGGACTGGAACCAGTTTGATCTGGTGGCCTCACGGAATACCCGTCGGTCGTAAAGTTGCATGGGTCAGCTCACGGTTAGGGCGAGCGATTGATGAGCGGCATGATTGGTTCGCAGTGCTTCGTTCGGCGGCGGCGAAGCTGGATGCCGAACAAGACTTGTTACTGACGTCATCGAGTACAACAACTGGAAGATTCCTGGAACGAGCAGCGACTCTATTCGGATTGCGATTACTCCGAATCCAAATGGAAACAAATCGTTCGCTGAGCGAATGGCTAATTCGATTGCGCCGCGAATTGTGGCAGCAGTGCTTACTGACCGACAGCACTGAACTTCTTCAAACAAGTAAGATTGCTTTCCCCCCATTGAGCTTGCCTCAGTGGAATCGGGCTTCCGCACTTCGAAATACCGAACGAGCCACGAACGTAGTGCAAAAGTCTGGGGACCACCGAGACAGGCTGAGCGGGATTGCGAGCGCGATGATTTCGCCAGCGAATTGTGTGAGTTCAATTGATCCCGATTTGTTGACATTACCGCTGGCGGATCGAGCGCTCCTTTCAGCGGCCGATCAGGTCGTGGCATTGCAGGTTCGACCGCAAGGTAACTTGCACATGTTGCTCAAACGACGTTTGCGAGAAGTCGCTTGCAAGCCTGGATCCACTTGGCTGGCTTTGGGCGATCAGCTTGTTCCGAATGAGATCGCGATAGACCTGCAATCGCTCGGTGCAGTCGGCTGGTACTTGTGGCCGAAAGAGAAAACGACGGCGGAGAAAGATCAGGGCGACGAAAACACTCCGCGTGCTGCGGTACTTCGCCAAGTGCCGTGGCCGGAGGGAAGCTACTTAGTGCATTGGACACGAAGACGATTCGGGCCGTGGCCGGATCAATCAACTGACGAATTTATGGATGATCTCTTGTTGTCACGCGCTGATCGATCGCATTCAGCATTTGCGACACTCGCTCGCATCGTGAACCAGCGGCGGTTGATCGCATCGTCGTCGGGATTGCGCGGCGGATTTCGCGTGGTCTGCTTTTCTGGAACGCCGCTGAGCGAATTCCCACAAAAACGTATCTTTCGTCGCCACCGAGGACGCTGGGACTTTGAATTGTTCGGCCTTTGCATCAATCGCGATTGGCTGGCAAAGCAAGGTGCGCGGCCAGTGATTTATGGCGACGAGAAAACCCGGCCGACATTGGCTGACTCAGACAAACCGTTTTGGCAACAGCGGCACACACAATCTCGTGACAATGCCGCTGCCATCGACTGGTCCGCCGAAGCTGAGTGGCGCGTTCCGCAGGATCTGGATCTGAAGCAAGCACCGCCGGATGCCGTTCTGCTCTTTGCTCCGAACACTTCAGAGGCTCAAGCACTTTCAGCAATCAGCCCGTGGCCGATAGTCGCCCTCGAATCTTAGTCCACGCTTCATAAAGCTGTAGGACGGTCTCAGCAATAACTTCTTGTTCTCTCAGGAGCCTCCGAAGTTTCGCGATTTCAACCACGAATCGGATCGTGTTGTTTCCACGGATAAGGACAGACCGTGTCGAGTTGTTTGAGGTGCTCCATCGGAATCTGCACTGATGTCGCGGCCACTGCCTCTTCGATTTGATTCAGCCGTTTGACTCCCACAATGGGAGATGTGATTGCTGGTTGAGTGAGGGTCCAGGCGAGTGCGTACTGCGACATCGGCAGGCCGAGTTCCTTTGCTAGCGACTCGATTCGTTCGAGTTTGTCGAAGAGCGGATCGTCGAGCTTCCAAATCCAATCAGGCTTCTCAGCCGCTCGTGAATCACTCGGCGGTGGTTGACCGCGTCGATATTTGCCGGTGAGCAAACCGCCTTGCAGGGCTTGATATGGTGTGACGCCAATGCCGTGCTTCTGGCAGAAATCGAGATCATGTTGAAATTCCCGCCGCAACAAGCTGAGGGGAATCTGCGATGAGACCGCTTTCGGCCAGCCGTTTCGATCGGCCAGCCAGAGGAATTCGCACATCTGCCAAGCCGAGTGATTCGAGATGCCGAAGGCACGCACCTTGCCTGATCGCATCGTCTGGTCAATTGCTGCGAGCGTCGTTTCCGGCGGCACTTCACGATCTGGCCAATGGATGATGTAAAGGTCGATGTAATCCGTTTGCAGCCGACGCAGACTGCGATCGATCTCGCGCAGAATATGAGTTGCCGATAACCCTCGATCTTGGGGCCCGGGCCCCACGGGAGCACACACTTTTGTCGCCACGATCGCCTTGTCACGCCGCCCAACGAGTGCTTTTCCGACGATCTCTTCAGCGACTCCGCCCGAGCTGCCTAGGTAGCGTGCATAACCTTCGTAGACATTGGCGGTGTCAATGAAGTTGATTCCAAAATCCATCGCCGCGTGCGTCAGTCGAATCGCGTCAGTCTCGGCAACGGGAGTCCCAAAGGTCATTGTTCCTAAGCAAACAGGGGACACCAGCAATCCGCTCGAACCAAGTTTGCGGTACTGCATGAAATCAAACTCCGCATGGGTTCAAAGGTCATCGTTCGACTTGATCGAGAGCTGGACCTTTGCCATGCCAGCAGCGGCACCCGCGTCCATGACCATGACCAAGGTGCCGTGGGTCGCATCAGGGTTGCCGTTGATCTTCAGAGTCTTAGCACCTGAGCCATTGCGGACGAGGTCCGATAATTTATCACGCAAGTCACGGTCACTCGCCATCATCACATCATCGACATGGACCACGTCTTTCTCATCGATGCGAACCGTGACCGTATCGCTGTCGCCGTCTGATGGTGAACTCGAAGAACTTCCCGCTCCCGCCTGTTCGGGGCGGGGCATCGGGATCGCCGGCTTGAGCGTGTAGAGCGAAGTCATCAAAAAGAAGATCAGCAAGAAGAAGACAATGTCTACCATCGCCGTCATATCGACAAGGTCGTGGTACTCCTTCTTCGCAGGCTTGTGAATCTCGTCGTCGTGGTCGTCATCCTCATCGTGGTCGTGGTCGTCGTCGTCATTGTCGCTGCCGCCTGCAAGCACTGGAACCGAAAGAGTCGTGCGACAGAGTGGGCAGCGCGCGCGGCGACCGGCTGCGGTTTCCGGAACCGCCAGAGGCTTGCCACATGAGACGCATTCAAACTCGATCAGCATGACAATGCACTTTTCACTTCTTGACGTTTTCCAACACGCCGACATACAGCTTGGAACCTTCGACTTTCGCGGCCGCTCCTGCGAGTCGCGAGATGTCCCGCAACTTCACACTCTTTTCCGCGCGAATGACGATGTCCGCCCGACTGTCACGAACACCCTTTTCGACCGCCTTCTGTACGCTTTCATTTTGTTCGTCGGGATCAGTCAGCTTTCCTTTCTCATCCCCAGCAGTGACGATTGCAGTCTTACCGTCTGGTGCGACGACGATGACGATGGGAACCGATTTACTCTCATCGATCGCCACCACGTGGCTCGCCAATGGTAAGTCGATCTCCGGCGCTATCGCTGTCAACGACGTGACGAGGAAGTAGATATTCATCATGAAGACGAGATCGACCATCGGCGTGAAATCGACGTCAGTGCCTCCACCGGGTGCCGCTCGGCGCGGTGCCATTCCCTTTGCACCCAATGGATTGGGAGCACTTGCGGGTGCTGCATCACCACCACCGCCGCCTGCCATGCTGTTGCCTTTTGAAAAGTCGTGGCCGAAGAACTCTGACTCGGTATCAAACTGCTATCTTCATCTACACATGCACGCCGCGCGACTTTTGTTTGACCGGTTTGAAGTGTTCCAGCAGTCGCATGACGCCCGATGTCAGACCGTCTTGAAGCTGTCGCGTTTTGATATTGATGCTGTTGAGCAGATAGCCGTAGGGAATCGCGGTGGCTAAGCCCATGGCCGTACAAATCAACGCGACTGCGATTCGGTCGGCGATCGTGTGAGCTTCGACTTTTGCACCCGAGCCGATTTCACCGAATGCCGCCATCATACCGAGCACTGTGCCGAACAAGCCCCACAGCGGACCAGTCCGAATGGCAGCGGCAATCCAACTGACTCGCGATTCGATATCACTGAAAATGTCGCGTTGCATCATCTCACTGACGTATTGCTTGAGTTGGTCATAACTCATGCGGCGATTCGAGACCGCCGCGAAGGTCAACTGCGGCAACGCACGCTGATCGCCGTCGCACAGGTCTTCAATTTCGGAATACTCACCGGCCTTCAAGTGGTCGAGAACTGTTTCGAGGAAATCGACTTGCTGCGCCTCTTTACGAAACCGCAGCTTTCGCAAACGCAACGACACTAGAACGACGCAGTACAAACCCAGGAGGAAGTTGCCAACCAAAAAGAGGTAGGTCCAGGCTTCCAGCATCTGTGCGATCTTATTGGCATTCATGATCGGTCTCGGAATTGATTCGGAATTTTGAAGTGATGAGATGCGCGATGATAGTCGTGTTGTTCGAGGTGGTCCATTAACTGGTTTGCGTTTGCGGAAAGCAATGGAGGCGAGTCACTCAGTGACTCGAAGATTCCCGGTCACGGAGTGACCGGTCTACTTTTATCGAATGAACTGTTTGACGTAGTCAGCTCCTAAACCGACTGCGTCGAAGTGACGGCTGCACATTTCGACTTTTGTATGCACGTCGTCGTAGCCACAGGCTCGGTTGTTGTCGTCGTAGTAAATCAGTGCTCCGCAAACGTGAAACAGGGT
The DNA here is from genome assembly GCA_026400935.1 of Planctomycetia bacterium. Lineage (GTDB taxonomy): Bacteria > Planctomycetota > Planctomycetia > Planctomycetales > Planctomycetaceae > SXKJ01. Next base: position 9,413 of record JAPLNX010000202.1, read on the forward strand.
GATCATCTCGTCGTCGGAATCGACCGTAAGCGTGTGAATTTCGCCGGGTGGCTCAAACACGTAATCTCCCGCCTTCGCGATCCAGTTGTGTTCGAGATACCGCCACGTCCCCTTAATGACGTAACCATGCACCGGTGCCGGATGCCGGTGCCGACTGAGGACTCCTGATCGCCGAACTCGTAGCAAGTTGACCCATTCACCTTGAACAGTGTTCAGAAACAGCGGACGAAACCAAATGTTGGGAGCTTGCGGCACCCACAGCCTTTCGTCTTCGGGAATTGCCGTTGTGACGATGTCTGCCACGGCATAAGCGGGACGTAATGATTCGGTCATCGTTCATTCCGCCTTCGGTAAGTCTGGCTTTTCGGTGCTCTTTTCTTCGTCAGGTTCCTTCTTTGCAGACTCCGGCTTGTTGCTCTCGTCCTTCGAGTCCTGCTTCTCATCGCTCGCGGGCTTCTCGTCTGTCGGCTTTTCATCCTTCGACTTTTCTTCAGCGGCGGGCTTGTCGTCCTTCGCAGGTTTCTCGTCTGACGGCTTGTCCTCCTTTTCAGCAGGCTTCACCACAGGCTTCTCTGTGTCACTCATATCTGCAGCAGGCTGAGTTTTCGGCGGTTCAGGCTTCGTCTGCGGCAACTCTGGGACGAGCGATTCGACGTGATAAAGACTGCCGTCAGCTGCGATCGCGACCAGCAAGTTACCAAACCGCATCGGACCGTGGGTCATCGTTTGGCCGAGCGAGATTTTCTTTTCAAGCTTGCCGGTCTTTGGGTCCAAGCGGAGCACATCGCCGTTTTGTTGGACGGCGACCAACGCGTTCTCTACCAACAGTGGCGAACCGACAAAGCCGGTACCTTTCAACTCATAAATCCACAACGGCTGCTTCGGTTGAGCCGCATCGAATGCGACCAATTTTTGTCGTGCAACCTCTGCGAGCAACAGCGGTTCTTGAACCCATAATGGCTTCGAGGCCGGGCCACCGAGTGCAATCTCCGCTCGCATTTCCATCGCCGTGACGTCAAGTACTCGCATCGTTCCCGAAGCATCAACAGTCATCATCCGACCTTTGTTGATCGTCGGACTGACGTCGATCGGTTGCGGGAAATCGACCGAAGTAATCGTCTGGAAGAAACACTTATCGCCCGTGCGAAACTGCAATTTGGAAAGTTTGCCGACGTTGTCGATAACGAACAGTGAGTCATCGTCGATCGCGATCAGATGTCGCCACTTTCGCGCGGGAGCATCATCCGCCGTGTTGACCGGTGATAGGAAATCATCGCATGGTGCCCCTGCCGTACGTCCGACCAACTTCAATCGCCCAGGCAGTGGAAGCAGCACGCCTCCCGCGAATCTAAGCGGCGCACACTCCAATGCTTGTGTCAGCGCGACTTCGGTTTGTGGTTGTCCGGTCGGTCCGACAACCCACAGCTTTCCCTCTGCACCACCGATCCACACCGCCAGCCGACCATCGCTCAGAGGCACTGCATTCAGTGGATCAACCGCATTGTCCGGTAGTTTGAGCTGTTGTTCGGCACGTGCTCGGAAGCCACCGTTGGCGATTTCATTTGCGCTGATCAAGAACGTGTCGCCGCCATTCGAAGCACAGACAATTTGCCCATCGGCTCCGGCAGTCACCGCTAACAAACTCGAACCGACGATCGTCTTCCAGTTGCTCTGCATTGACTCACCGTCTGCCTGTGTGAGATGCACCGCGGAACTGATCGGCAATTGACGTCCGACATACAACGAGCGACCGATCGCTTGAATGGGTTGCGTACTTTGCCCGACTGCTACTTGCTGCTGATCAAGTTGCAAAACGTCGGTCTTCAATTGCACCTTTCGCAGTGCGCCAATCGACAACCAGATTTGTCCATCAGCACCCGCAGTGAGATGACCGGTTCCGGCGAAACTAGTTGGAATCTGTAACGTCGAAACCGGAGCCAGTGTTCGTTGATTCTTGTCGTCGGATACGTTGAACACCGTCAAACGTGGACCGCTCGATGTCACGAACAATTGATTGCCTCGCAGGATTAATTCGTCACGCACAAGCCCTTCGACACGAACGTCGGTGACATCCGCCAAACGAGTCTGCGGGTTAGAGGCGTCAATCGCTCGCAAGCGCGACGAGTCAGCCTGATCATTTTCTGCCAGTAACAAATATTGGCCCATTGCCAGCGGAGCGGCCTTGATCGTGCCAGGTTGATGACCGAGATACGAAACCAGCAAGCATTCCAATCGGCTGGAACTAAGCGTGTAAGCAAACTCCGAATCACCGATCACTACCAAGTGGCGTTCGTTTGCGGTCGCAATTTCCATCGGCGGTGCGAGCAGCTTCTGCGGGAACTTCAGACGTGACGTGATCCGTCCGGAGTCTGCGTCAATCTTGTAGAGAAAGCCTTCACGAGTCGGCAGATAAATCTGCCCCTGCACAACCAGTGGGGCACCAGCAACCGGTTCGACCACTTGTCTCCAGATCAAATCGCCGTTGCGGCGATCGAGCAGCAACACTTGGTTTTGCGTTGTATCGAACAGCAACACTGCTGACTTCGAGGTTTCGACAAGGACAGGGAAGAACGGCGTATCGAGCCCCACTGTACGCCGCCAAAGCGGATCACCGGTAATGCTGTCGAGGCCGAAGCAAGCATCTTGTCCGAGTGCAAAGACCACGCGATTCGCCGATTGCTCTTCACTCAACGCTCGCGTACGCACAGCAACCGTCAGCGGTTTCGGCAATGATCGAGCAGGATCGTCGGTCAGTGCGTCGCGATTGAGCTCTTCACGAGTCACAAGCTGTTTAGCGATCTCCAACGTCTTGCGCAAATTTCCATCCAGACGCTTGTCGGTCTTCATGTCGGGATACCGAATGATCAACTTTTTGCGAGTTGCGACGACCGGAAACGGTGTGTTCGCTTTGAGAGCCGAGTCAATCTGTGTGAACGCCTCATTCACAACGCCCGCTTTGAGAATCGTTGCGTCGGCGTCATTACGCGCTTTTGCAATTTCACGTTTAGCTTCCTTCGGTGCATCCGGACCACTGAAGCGATCGAAAAATTGCTCCGCTTCGATCGACAGTTCAAGCAGCGTACGGTCTTTTGTTTGGGCGGCGGTCTTCGGCGATTCGACAGCGATCTTTTTCGCGTACTTGGCTAAGTCATCACGCAAATCCTCGAAATACTTTTCGTCGCGATGAGCGTTGACGAACTCTTTGAGAGCTTTGAGTCCCTCGGCCCACATCGTCGCGCCGGTGATCTCTTTTTCAATCAATGCTTTGTCGCGCAACACGCGAGCACCGTCAGGCCCTTTAATCAAGGCGTGCCCGGTATGATGCTGCATGAAGTCTTCGAGCCTCTTGATGCCAGCAACAAATTGACCGGTTGTCACTTCCTCTTTGGCGACTTCAAATTCTTTCTGTACCTTGTCGCGATTGACCAAAAACCAAAACACCAAGCTGGCCAACACGAGCAGTATCCCCGTGCCACCGAGTGCCAACACAATGCGGCTGCGTAAGACGTTCTCTTCGCCAGCTTTCATACGCTCGCGACGTGCTCGGCGAGCGACTGCATCTTCACGCGGTTCATCGACCAATTCGAGTTCGTCTTCCACGACTTCAAGCTCATCATCGTCGTCGAGAACCTCCGCCATCGTAGGACCAGCGGCAGGCGGAGCATCGGAATTCTTGTTTCTCTTACCGGAGACGGAAGGCTCATTGCGAGCATCAAGAGTCGGTGTTCCCTTGGGAGGAGTAATCGCCAACCCGGCGTCATCCGCTGGCTTTAATTCGTTCTCTTCAGGCACAAACGCGATATCAAAACTGCCGATGCGCACGAAGTCGCCGCCGACCAGCACTCGCGACTGCATCAGAGTGCCGTTGATTTCGACCCCCGTTTTGTCGGCGGAAGTCACTTCATATTTGCTGCCGTTCCAACTGATGCGGCAATGCAGAGCCGCAACTCCCTCTTCGTCGATCACGACATCGTTGCTCGAATGCCGACCGAACGTCAGCGGTGATGATTTCGACAACGGCCGTGTGCCCATCGGCCCACCCGCATCGCAAATTGACACTTGAGCGGGACGAGGACCAGCATCGGAGTCATCCAGATCAAGGTCCAAATCCGGCAGGTCAAACGCCACTCCGGGACGTGCGTTTGGCGAATCGGGAATATCCTCAACAGGGCTAAAGTCAACCTGCCGCAGGGGCTTGCCTGCTGACGCAGCAAGCTTCTGATCAGAATCTTCTTCAGCAGTGACCAACGTAGACTTGCCGCAACTGGGGCAAGAGACGGTTTGGCCGATCTTCTTGGAAGAAATACTGCTTCGCTTGCGGCAGTTTTGGCAACGAAAACGAATCGGCATAAGGAATCTGCTCTGGGATGTTCGATCGGTGGCGAGCTTACTTCATCTCAAATAGGTCTGACTGGAAACCACGAATTCGTAACCATCTTTCGCTTTTCGTACAACGAAGTACGTTCGTTTGATTTCGATGGCTTTCCGGTTCTTGTAATTCTGTTCGATATTCGCAAGCACGTTTTCGGTGACCGGCGGATAGAAGTGGAGAATCATCACAGCATTGCTCGCGTTGACCCCCGCTTTTTGAAACAGCTCCAAGTCGCCTGCTTTGCGAAGCCCCCCTTTCCATGTGAAGTAGAGCCGTTTTTCATCGGCACCACTCGTCACAGTTTTGGAAACCGGTTTGGCTTGGGCAAGTTTAGAAACGAGAATCAGCTTGCCATCGGGCATGAGCGCGCCCATCTCGATTCCAAAGAAGTCGATCTGAGCGGCATATTCTTCGAGCGTGACTCGATCAGCGAATTTCACTTGCCAACGGAGTTCACGAGAGACGCCTCCTTTTGTCCCTTTCCCTTCACCCAGCCCACGTTTGGTTCCCGTTCCTTGCGAACTGCCGGGCTTACGCACCGTCAACGGAGCGGGAGTGAACGCTCGCACGACCAGCGGCGCGTCACCATCGGTTGAAGTTTCTTGGTTCAACATATCCGTCGCTAAATCAGCGACCGCCACATCGGCCACAACATCCGTCGGCATGACATCGGGAGTCTCTGCAGTTTCGGCAAAATCTTCTCCGACCTGCGCATCGGCGGACGGCGGCTCTGGCGAGTCGATTTTCAATGACTCACCGGGAGCACCGTCCGGATCGCCACCGAAGTCATCGTCTTTGAGCTCTAAAGGAGCCGCAGCAATTGTTCGCGAAGGTCGCAATCCCGTAAACCAAATCGTCATCAGAAACAGCAGAACCAACCCCATGAAGAGGCACAGCGCGATCAATTGGGCCGTTGTACGATCGAGCTTTGTCACTCTGACCGTGACCGACTGATTTCTTCGAGAGGATTCGGAGACGCTACTCACAACGTTGACCTCGGCTGAACTGTTTCAAATTTTTCGAAGTGACTCATGTTTACCCAAGCGATTCGCAAGCTCAGGTTTAAAGACGGCACAGGCGAGCCACCTACGCTACTTAGAGTTCAATCCGGCAAGTTATCTCGCTCGTCATACGGGCGAACTTTCTGATACCAATCTTTCCAGCGCCCAGCATCCTCTCGTCGCCATTTTTCAATGATCGCATCTCGTTCGTCGGGTGTCGCCGATTCCGGAATTTTTTCCAGAGCATCATCCAACAAACCGAACCCACGCGGACGGCGACTAAGCATGCACAAGGCATTACGAGCCTCGACCGAGGCGTCAAAATCAGCGTCCAACAAGCCTTTAAGCAACAATGGCACTACGCGCAAATCATTGCAACGACCAATTGCCCAAAACGCGGTCCGCCGTACTTCGCTACGAGAATCTTTCGCCAACTTCAGTAGCAACTCTTTTTGGCCAAGCAGTGCTTCGCGGTTGCCCACTTGGATTGACTCGACTAACGCCGCTTGAGTCGCTTCTACATTTTGTGACTTCGGGTTTTCCAAATCGGCCAGCAACCGATCCAGCGGCGTATCCATCACTTTGGCTTTGATTTGCCCATTCTTGGTATCGATGTTCGTCAAATCAGTCGGCAGTCCACGCCCCCCCTGAAGCATCCCTTCACCCAGCGTCTTCGGTGCTTTTTTGCCAGGCGGTGGCGGAGTATTCGGAGCAATCTTTTCCGTCGCTCGCGTCAAAAACAAGATTCCAAAACAGGTCGCTGGTGTTGGACCAGATTGCTCAAACCAGCTTCCATCTGCCGCCTGAGTTTTGATGAGGTGAGAGTACCCATCCTTGTACCAATCGCGTCCGCCAATCTTGTCGGAGTTGGTCAACGCGGCCGCTCGCTCCAAACCGTAGAGATAATAAATCGGCCAGCCCACTGGTCTATCAACGGTGAAGTGCTTGCCAAGCCATCCCATGGCGCCGCCAATGTGGGCATCCATTTTTCGACGCGTATTCGTGACCTTATAATTCTCGGGCCTATCCGTTTTAGTTGCGTCGTCCATCGGGATATTCTCCGTCGGAGTCACTTTCTCCAAAACACCAAACGCTTTCGTATCTTTCTTCTTGGGTTTTGCAGGCTCTTCTGTCTCAGTGAGATCAACACTCGTTTGTGACGGATCGGTGAGGAATATACGAGCGATACATAGACTGCCAATCGCCGCGACAGTCATACTATGAGACGCTCCCTTTTCATCACCCAAAGGGTGATAACCAAAGGCTCCTTCCTGAAGGTGAGTAAGCGCATGCCAATTGACCGAGCGATCCCAAACTTTCGGTGGAATTTTCACCCCTGCCCGCGCCGCTGCCCAAAGTCCTAAGCTGCCGTATTGGCTAATGCTGGTATCACCGCCGTGATTTTGATTCGCGTAATCCCAAGCACCATTTTCACGCTGGTCCTTAATGATAAAGTCGGCAATCAACTGAATTTGCGGCAGATACAGCTCACGATTTGCCGCTGTCAGCCCCATCGCATCCACTGCCGCCCCATAGATGTGATGTTGCTGCGGTGCATAAGAATTTGAATTGAAGCGTTTCAGAATAATTGCGACGTTCTTCTGAACAAACTCACTGTCGGGCTTTTCTCCTGCGGAGATCGCCGCATAAGTAACCAACCCCGCCTCGTAATCCTGCAGCGTTCTCCCCTTGAGATAATTCAACCCCCGCTGAATCGCCGCTTCCACTTCAGCGGGGCGATCTGCTGCAAAAATCTCGGTTGGAGTAAGCACTGCCAACAAGACCACAGCCAATATGACCGACACCACACGCCAACGATGAGGTCGTGAGGAAACATGGCCCGCGAATTGGCCCCCACATGAATCTGCGGCCTGTGACCAACAATCAGAATTGACGATGGCAGGCATGTTGTTGTCCGTCGTGAAATGAGCCAGCGAAATGAAATGTGCGACAAGTCAGCAAACCAAGGCGAGTCGATGCTAGGACCGCTCGTGTGGGGTGTCAACAAGCGGAAAACCGTGGTCGCCAGCATCACGGTTTGGCAAACGGACGGTTTTCTTTCAGCGTTCTGGTTGAGGTTCGGCACCTTCGCGAACAACCCAACTTTTGTCCCCGCTGAGCTGCGTCAGCGATTGAATTTCGCCAGATGGCCAAGTGATCGTGGCTGATTCGATCGTCGAACTCTCACCAAGTCCGAAGAACAAATGCGGATCGACTGTCGAGCCGTAACTAGTTCCCCCTTTGATCTGTCGCACTCGTTCCCCATGCGGAGTTTTGATACGAACAACCGCGCCAATGGGATATCGTGGGCTTGTTCGACCAACGAGTTTGAATGAAATCCAATGATTCGGAACCACGGTCGTATTCGACAGCAGCGCGACCGGTTGATTCATTCGCGAGATCACCAAATCAACGTCGCCATCGCGGTCGATGTCGCCGGCAGCACTCCCTCGACCTTGATGACCAGTGTTGAAATACGGACCGACGACCGACGCGATATTCTCCATCCGCTTCCCTTTGAGGTTGTTGAACAACAGCGGTTTCTGGTTGATCGGCGCGTTCTCCGGATAACGAATCACGTGACCGTTCGAGACAAATGTGTCTTCATCGCCATCTTTATCGAAGTCGCAAAAGGCAGTTCCCCAGCCAACATACAGCGCGCCGACAGCAGTGATTCCGCTCCCTTGGCTCACGTGTTGGAACTGACAGTTCCCTTCGTTGCGATACAGCGCAATGCTCTCTCGCTCGAAGTTCACGACCCACAAGTCAGGTACTCCGTCCAAATTAAAGTCTCCGACATCGACTCCCATGCTGCCATCGGGCGATCCTGTTTGATTGACCGCCGTGCCACTAATGAGACCTACTTCCTGAAACTTTCCTGAACCATCATTCCGCAGCAAAAAGTTAGCAACCGTGTCATTCCCGACATAAACATCGACGTCACCATCCAAATCCAGATCGGCGGTCAACACACCCAGCCCTTTACCATCGGGGCGCAGCCCCCCTTCCTTCGAGGCATCTCGAAATGTGCCATCGCCATTGCTGAGATACAACACATCTGGCAAGCCTTCAAATTCTCGCGGTGGGCACGACTCGCGATCCCCTTTCTTTGGTCCGGGACAGAACGGGTGTTTGTCGAACGACCAATCAACGTAATGGGCCACGTAAACATCCAGCGCTCCATCTTTGTTGAAGTCGCCCCACGCGGCACTCGAACTCCATAAAGCGTCCGTCATTTCTGCCGACTTTGCGATTTCCTCAAACGTGCCGTCGCCGTGATTGTGCAGGAACTGTAATCCACCAAAGCCGGTAATGAGCACATCGCAGAAGCCGTCGTTATCAAAGTCTGCGGCAGCAGCACCATGTGTGTAATGCGACGACATCGGTACTGCGGCTTGGCTGGTCACATCAGTGAAGTGCCAGTCGCCATCGTTGCGATAAATCGCATGCGGCCAACCGAGCACCTCTCGTTTGCCATCTGCTTTCTTATCACTGTGATGCCCACCGCCCGGCAGGCACAAATCGAGGTCGCCGTCGCCGTCGTAATCGAACAGACCAACTCCGCCGCCGAGCGATTCGAGGATCGCGACTTCGCCCGCCTCGTCACCATTGCGGTAAGAAAATTTCACACCGGATCGATCGGTGACTTCTTCGAATCGAATCGGCGAGTCGGGTAATGGCCCGTTCGATTTCCCGCCGCTCGAACCAACCAACGTCGTTGGCGGCACGGGGGCTGTCGATGATTGTGGGCAACCTGCCACAAACATGACGAGGGCGATTAAGCTGAGTTGCACGGTCAACATCGACGCTCTCCGATGCGATTCGGTAATCCGACTCAGTGGGATTTGCACCGGCAACAAACGTGAGGAGAATCGAGAAGCCACGTCGACTGGCCACTTCCAAAAACGTAATACACGCTTCATCTCAAGCCTCCGTCCATTCGCCCTGCAGTGTTAGTATCAAGCGCCGCGATCCACCTTGATTCCGATGCTCGCAAAGATAAACCCCTTGCCAAGTTCCCAAACAAAGCCGTCCTTCGCCCACCGGCACCCACACCGAACTCCCCAGCATCGCCGCCTTCACGTGTGCCGGCATGTCGTCCGGCCCTTCAACAGTGTGTTGATAGGGAAAGCTATCTGGAGCAATGTGGTTGAACGAGCTTTCCAAATCCGCAGGTACGTCAGGATCCGCGTTTTCGTTGATTGTGATTGACGCCGAAGTGTGCTGAATAAAGACGTGTAACAACCCCACTTTAACTCGGTTCATTTCCGGCAGCGCCGACGTAATCTGATCGGTGATAAGATGAAACCCGCGACTCATCGCAGGCAACCGGAGTTGTCGTTGTAGCCAAGACATGATGACTCGCTGGTAAGAAGTGAGGCGGCCCAGTGGATCCGTTGAAGCACAAACTGCAGCGAAGCCGCAACAATAACTGAAGCATAAGCAAGGACGGACGCTTCAAAAGATCCTGAATTCCTCGTTTTGTGAAACGCACGCCCTCGCGCTAATGCTTTTTGAAGTTGCGCTGTTTTGGATTTTCGCCCCCAACGGGGCGGCCATAAGCCAACCCCAGGGCGTTGCCCTACGCTGGCATAGCATTGCCCCCTTTAGGGCTCAAATCCGAAAGGGCGCAACTTCAAAACTATCGCTGCGGGTTACATTCACTGCCCCGCTTGTCCTTTCCATCGGAGCCAATGATCGGCGATCACAATCGCGACCATTGCCTCCGCCATCGGAATGAATCTCGGTAACAAGCAAGGATCATGTCGCCCCTTAGTCCGGATGGTTGTCGATTCGCCCGTGCGAGTCACTGTCGGCTGCTCGATTGGCAGACTGCTGGTCGGCTTCACGGCTGCTCGCAGCACAATCGGCAAGCCAGTCGAAATCCCACCAAGCATCCCGCCATGTCGATTCGAGTCGGTCGTGATTCCCGCATGACCGTCGCGCGGATGAGCTAGATCGGCGATGAAATGATCGTTGTTCTGACTGCCGCGCATGGTGACGCAGCCGAAGCCAATGCCGTACTCGACGCCGAGTACTGCCGGCAAACTGAAGAGTGCTTTTGCGAGATCGGCCTTCAGTTTGTCGAACACTGGCTCGCCCAGTCCTGCTGGAATGTTCTTCGCAACGATCTCTGCAGCACCGCCGATCGAGTCCCCTTCTTTGCGAACCGATTCAATCAGTTCGACCATGCGCGCGGCAACATCCGCATCAGGGCAGCGAACGATGTTCGGCTCGCCGTTCGGTAGCGTTTCGACTTGGTCCATCGTCACTGCGGCGGGATCGGCGATCGTTGCGCACACGTCGCCGACTTGAACAACGTAGCCGATCACTTCGCCGCCGAAAGCGTTTTGCAAGATCTTCTTCGCAACAACACCTGCAGCAACTCGTGCAGTCGTCTCGCGAGCACTCGATCGCCCGCCGCCGCGATAATCGCGGAAACCGTACTTCGCATCGAAGCTGAAGTCAGCGTGGCCAGGGCGATACTTGTCTTTGATGTCTTCGTAATCGCGGCTCCGTTGATCGGCGTTGCGGATCAGAATCGCGACGCTCGTGCCAGTCGTCCGACCCTCGAAAACGCCCGCCAGAATCTCCGGCGTGTCGTCTTCTTGTCGTTGCGTGACGATCTTGCTTTGCCCCGGTCGCCGCCGCCGCAAATCGACCAGCAAGTCCGCTTCCTTCAGCGGAATGCCGGGCGGAACGCCATCAATAATGACCACATTCCCCGGCCCGTGACTTTCCCCAGCCGTAGTAATCCGAAACGCTTGTCCGAATGAGTTTCCTGCCATAGTGCGGCGGAGTGTAACTGTAACATCAATCGGAGTCCCGCCAGTCAAGGCATCGCGAAAGCCAACTTGTTCTCCTCCGTGTCTCGGTGGTGAATTCTTTCCTAATCTTTCTGAGACCAACTCGGGAGACTGATTCGTCAACACTCTCACTCAACACAGGCAAAACAATACGCTTCTCAGCGACATCATCCCTGGAATCATCTTTATTGCCCCACATCTTTTTGTCAGCCCTTCGTGAATCCCTGAAAAAAGATGGGGGACCAAAATCAAACAGCCGCAACTTCAGACAATGAACTTCAGCAAAGAAACCAACATGCCGTTCGACTTTCGATCACAGACAATCCTCATCAGCGGTGGCAGTAGCGGCATTGGCTTCGCAATCGCGAGCGCATTCGCCGATTCTGGAGCAGATGTCATCGCGACGGGCTTGTCCGATGAAGTTGTTCGTGAAGCGTCGTCACTCGATTCACGAATCTCTTTTCGAACACTGGATGTCGGAGATCTATCGGCGATCGAACAACTTGTTCGAGAAATCAAATCACTTAACGTGCTCGTGAACTGCGCGGGAATGTTGCTGCGTGGCGGCCAAGAGTTTGAACTCGAAAACTTTGAACGAGTGCTCGACGTCAACCTTACGGGAACGATGCGACTCTGCTCGGCCTGTCGTCCATTGCTGGCGACATCACAAGGTTGCATCGTCAACATCGCGTCCATGCTGAGTTTCTTCGGGAGCGGCTTTGTCCCCGCCTACAGCGCGAGCAAAGGGGGTGTTGCTCAACTCACAAAGTCGCTAGCGATCGCGTGGGCGTCCGACAGCATCCGAGTGAACGCGGTCGCCCCCGGCTGGATCGACACCCCAATGACTCAACCTCTTGTGCAGAACACGGAACGGAGTCACCCGATCCTCGACCGCACTCCAATGAAGCGTTGGGGACGTCCCGAAGAAATCGCCGGCCCTGTCCTCTTTCTTTGCACTCCCTCTGCGGCCTTTGTGACCGGCGTCATTCTCCCAGTCGATGGCGGTTACTCAGTCGCCTAATTTTCGCCGTGACGAGAAGTGTGCGTCGCCCCTCGCTCGATGTTGCACGCTCAATACAATGCTGCCTTGAACGTGAAACGCTTCCAGATCGCTGTTGTCGAAAGATTTGTGATGTCGCGCCCTGAGACTTCATCGTCGTCTGATACGAAAATGCCGATCGACCTGTCCGTTGGTGAAACGAAAATCGCTGACCCGTCAGCCGATGCTGGCGTGACGTTGGACGCGATTCCGGATCAATCAAACACGAACGACCAACGTGTTGACGATGTTTCTGGCGGCACGATTATCGAAGACCCGTCTGCAGCATCGGCAGTGCAGGTTCATTCGCGTGGGGTCATCGAACCTGCTGGCGATCGCAAGTCTTCGCATACGATCGACGAGCAAGCTGTGACGTTGATTCAGCCCGATCAAAAAGTGCTCGACGCAAGCCAAGACGCAAGCCGTGCGGATCACGAAATTCCGTCGATCATGGCCACGATGGTCGAGCAAGCGAGGGCCGCACAAGAAGTCCAATCAGGAGTGACTGTCTCGGCCCTGCCGATCAATGTTCCTAGTCGATCGGCTGCGGAAAAACAGAGCTTTGATGGCGATACCAGGGTCGGTGGAATCAGACCTTCGCCGCCCAAACGCGAAGGGATGTCGAGCGGAGCTGACCGTTATCAATTGCTGGATAACTTTGCACACGGCGGTTTGGGCAACATCTGGAAAGCAGAAGACAAAGCGATTCGTCGCGAAGTGGCTTTCAAAGAATTGCTCCCGAAGGCACTGCGAAACAAAGCCGTCGTCGAACGGTTCATCGAAGAGGCGCAGATCACCGGACAGCTTGAGCATCCAGGGATCGTGCCGATTTATGACATTGGCTATCAAGAAAACGGTGCTCCGTTTTATTCGATGAAACTGGTTCGCGGCAGCAATCTCGAAAAGGCAATCGAGTCGATGCACGCGCTAACGAGGAACAGTTCGGAACGAAATTTGGCATTCACCCGTTTGCTGCGACAGTTCATCTCCGTTTGCCAAGCCGTCGGCTTCGCTCACGAGAAAGGTGTCCTGCATCGTGATCTCAAACCGCTCAACATCATGATCGGAGAGTTCGGTGAAACGCTGGTGCTCGACTGGGGACTCGCCAAGTTGGTGGACATCATCGGCGAGCAGACAATCTCGTCCGATCGGGCTGATGTGAACGCGCCCGACGATGACATCCTGGCGAGTGACGCAACCGCCGATCGCGAGACGGTCATCGCACCGGGGCCGGAACACCAAACGGGAGAAACTCTGGTTGAATCAGCGGTCACGGGGACGAACGCGACCGGACCTGCCGTGACATCTAGGGCAGTTCCGACCGGATCAGTTCAGAATTCGCAGCCTGCGGGTTCCATCGCCGCGAAATCACAAACGGCGAATAAGACCAGTGCGACATTGCCCGGCAGTCACAAGACGCAAAACTCGTCGACCGTTGCGGGAACCGGGCAACGCCAAGTTTCCGCTGACGCACGCAGTGCTGGCAGTGAGACGTTGATGGGCCAAGTGATGGGGACGCCCGCGTACATGCCGCCAGAACAAGCTCAAGGTCTGATCAACGAACTCGACGCTCGCAGCGATATCTATTCGCTGGGCGGCATACTCTACAAAATTCTGACAAACCTACAGCCGGTTGGTCGCGGCAAAATCGTGGAAGTAATGCAAGCGGTGATCGCGGGCAAAGTGAAGCCGCCACGCACGATCGACGCGACGATTCCGATGCCACTGGAAGCCATTTGCCTTAAAGCCTTGTCAAAGGTGAAGACCGACCGTTATTCGAAGGCGCTCGATCTCGCGTCGGATGTCGAAGCGTTTCTCGCCGACGAACCGGTTTCGGTTTATGCCGAACCGTGGACCGACCGCGTGTGGCGTTGGGTCAAGCGACATCGCACTTTCGTCTTCAGTTCGAGTGCAGCAACAGTGGTTTTGTTCGTCAGCATTTATGGCTGGTCGTGGATTGAAGGAGCACGTATCGAACGGCTGCGCGGGGCAGCAGCCTCAAAAACCGCCGACGCGAGAATCGCGATCGAAGCCGCCGACTTCACAAAAGCCAACTCCCTGCTGACCGTCGCGCTCGGACAAGTTCAAGCAGAATCGAAACTCGCGTCAGTACGAGCGAACATCCAAAACCAGATCGACGATGTCGCACGATTACAACAGGCGGCAGAACATGAGCGTGTCGCTGTCGTCCGCTTGAAAGCGGAACAACGTCTCGACGAGGCTCAGCAAGAAATCGACGAAAATCAAGATTTCCCGCAAGCGAAAGTTTTGCTGACTGAAATAGTCGCGGTGATCGCTTCAGAATCCAAGCTGACTGACTTGCGACAGCGAGCACAATCGCAACTTGACCTCGTGAATCGAGCATTGACGCAGCGATCGGCGGTTGCCGCTGCGCAAGCTCAGTTGGGTCGGTTTGACACGGCGGTCGAGCAGACGCGCGTCTTCGGCGGCAATCTTTCGGGAGAAGATTCAATCGACGATTTGCGTGAAGCCAGAAAGCACGGACTCGGAGCACTCGACCTGTTTGAATTCGACGCCGACCACCCGGATCAATTGGACGCTCGTCTGAAGTTGCTCGGCGAATCGGCCACGGTCAAGTGGCGAACGGGCGTCTTTGAGCTGCTCGTCACGATCGCTCAGGCGGAGATCAATCTCGCAGTAAAAGACAAAGCGGACGACGTGCGAGCCGCAGCCGAGCGCAGTCTGCAATACGTGGATCGAGCTGAACGGCTCGGCCTCACCTCTCAGCCGGCGATGATGCTGCGAGCTGAATTGCACAACCTGCTCGGGCAAGATGATCAAGCGAAGCTCGCGTCGGCAAAAGCTGAAACGATCGCTCCGCAATCGCGACTCGATCATTTCTTGCTGGGCGAGCGGTCGCGGCTGTCGAGGAAATACGACGAAGCATTATCTCATTTTCAGAACGCGTTGCGAGTCGATCCAGATGACTTCTGGTCGCTAAACATGATCGGCCTGTGTCATTATCAAGCGGGCCGACCGGCAGCCGCTTCCGCTGGATACACCGCAAGTATTTCGCGCCGCCCGGAACTCATCTGGCCGTACATTGTTCGTGGGCTCGTCTTCGGTGACCTCAAACAGTTCGACAACTCCCAACGTGATTTCGACAAAGCGCTGACGCTTGATCCGCGGTCGTATCACGTCTTCCTCAATCGTGGCGTCGTTGCGGTCATGCAAAAGAAGTTCGCTGCCGCACAGTCTGACTTTGAGCGAGCCGCTCAACTCAAACCCGATCAAGCGGCACCGTACATCAACATAGCGGAGGTGGGCCTGCAACAAGGCGCGGAGTTCGCCGCATCGAACGACGCGGCCACGAATCTTCGAGCGTCTGCCGAATACGAAAAGGCTCTGGTGGCCCTGACAAAAGCAACTGAAATCTCGCCCCAGCAAGCAACGATCTACTTCTTTCGTGGCCGCATTCAAGTTGCGCTCAACGCCGAAGCGGCCGCACTCGCGGACTTCGAGCGAGCGACAAAACTCGAACCTAGTCCGCGCCGTCGAGCACGTTGCTTACGTGAAATCGGTCGCATCTACCAACGAGCGAATCGGCTTGCGCCGGCGTTGCTAGCTTACGACAATTCTCTGGAGGAAGATTCGAGCGACGACATCGTCTTGCGATTGCGAGCAGAAACGTTGCTGGCACTTGGACGTCACCAAGATGCCGTGCGAGACTTCACTGCGTATCTCGAAAAAGTCGGACCGGTTGGCGACGTCTATCGAGCACGCGGCCTCGCGAACGCCTCGCTCAAGCGTTATCGCGAGGCAATCAACGACTACACCATGTCGTTGCAGTACGAACCGTCACCCAACATGTTGACTCGTCGCGGTTGGGCCTACCTGTTGAACGCCACGAATCTGGCGAAAGAAGACTTTGCTGACGCGATTCAACAGAATCCGCAAGACCCCGATCCGTATCAGGGTCTCGCGAACGCGCTCGTCACGTTGGGTGATTACTCCGGAGCTGTGACTCAACTGGAAAAGAGCGAACCGCTTGCGCTGCGAACCGCCGCTCAAATCGGGCCGCGAGCATGGCCGTTGTTGTTCAATCCGGCCACGATTTATGCACAAGCAGTGGCAAAAGTTCGCGACGATGCAAAGCGAACAACCGCGGAACGCGATGAACTGGCGACAAAGTTCACAGTCGAAGCGGTAAAACTGCTGACCGCCGCTCACAAACTAGCTGGGCAAAAAAGCCAAGCAATATTCGCGGAGAACTTGCGAACCGACACTGCTCTCGATCCCATTCGCCAACGAACCGAGTTCCTCGAAGCACTCCAGACGCTCGATCCGGAATCGGCGAAGTAATTCAAGCTGTGCAAGTTGTTGAAGGCTTTCACCGCGAAGGAGCAAAGAAACGCCAAGAAATGAATATGAAGATTCTGGCCATTTGCCAAAGTTGTCCGGTTCACGATCATTCTGGCCAATGATTTTTCAAACTGAATTCTTGGCGTTCGTTCGCGTTCTTTGCGTTGAAATCTTCCCCACGCAGTTCTCAGCTTGACTCATTCAGACAACCCGACAAGAAGCTCCGGAAAGACCAACGATGTACGACCGCCAAAAACTGATCGAACTGTTTCATCAACGTGCTCTCAAGTTCGGTGATTTCACACTCGCTTCGGGCAAAAAATCGACTTACTACCTCGACGGCAAACAAATCACGTTGCACTCCGAAGGACTGCGACTCGTCAGCGAAGGGCTGCTCGATCTGCTTGCTGATGTCCCCTTCGATGCGATCGGAGGCATGTCGATCGGCGCTGACCCAATTATCGGCGGAGTCTTGGCAATCGCTGCGGCCTGCGGTCGAGACCTCTGCGGGTTCATGGTTCGCAAAGAGCCGAAAGGGCACGGAACACAGCGTTATATCGAAGGACCAGTCACTGCCGGCATGAAAGTGGTCATCATCGACGACGTCGTCACCACCGGCGGCAGCGCACTGCAATCGGTTGACCGCATCGTCGATTTTGGCTGCGAAGTGATCCAAGTCGTCGGCATCGTTGATCGCATGGAAGGGGGCGCCGCGAATTTCGCGGTTCGGAATT
The DNA here is from genome assembly GCA_026400935.1 of Planctomycetia bacterium. Taxonomy (GTDB): domain Bacteria; phylum Planctomycetota; class Planctomycetia; order Planctomycetales; family Planctomycetaceae; genus SXKJ01. The sequence continues at coordinate 26,689 of JAPLNX010000202.1, forward strand.
TGCCGTTTCGATCGCTGTTGTCGATCAAAGATTTCGGGATCACTCCACCGCAATAAGAGAGAGGGAGATTGGTCATTCCGACTCACTCTCCCCACCGAGCTTGTCTCGGTGGGGCGTCGGATTCAAGCCGCGTTCAACTGACCAATGAACAACGATCAATAACCAACGACCAATTCTTCATCCCTCTCATTTTCCCGTGTCAGTTTTCACTTCGACATGAACCGCTAAAGTCTCCGTCATGAGCGTCAAAGACACAGAAAAACCAGAGCTTCCCGGCACCGGCATTCGCGTGCTTATCGTTGATGACGACGAGGCACATGCGCAGGCGGTCGCTGAAAGTTTGGAACGAGTCGGTTACGAATGCTCCGTCGCCGGATCGGGTGAGCGTGGGCTGAGCTTGATCGAGAAAGAAACGTATGACGTCGTCGTCACCGATCTCCGCATGGGTGAGATCGACGGACTGACGCTGCTCCGCAAGACGAAAGAAGAACTCCCCGATGCGGAAGTGATCTTGTTGACCGGGCACGCGTCCGTGCAATCGGCGCTCGCCGCAGGACAAGCCGGAGCATCAATGTATCTCACGAAGCCGCTCGACATCAGCGAACTGCGAGCGGCCGTCGAGAAAGCCTCCACGCGAGTCCGGCTGCTACGTCGCAATGCTGAATTGGCTCGCAGGCTCGATGAGAAGTTTGGCTTTGAGGGAGTCATCGGCAACGCACCGTCGATGAAACGTGTGATTGATCAGCTCAAGCACGTTTCCAATACGAATACGACCGTGCTGATCCTCGGTGAGAGCGGCACCGGTAAAGAACTGGTCGCTCGCGCGCTGCATCAAAACAGCGACCGCAAGAACAAGCCGTTCGTCCCCGTGAATATCTCTGCGTTGCCGGAGAGCATTCTGGAAAGCGAACTCTTCGGCCACGAAGCGGGCTCATTCACGGGCGCAGTCAGCAAGCGCATCGGCAAATTTGAATACGCAAATGGCGGCACGCTGTTCCTCGACGAAGTCGGTGAAATGCCGGTCGATACACAGATCAAGTTGCTGCGAGTGCTCGAAAACCGTCGGATCACTCGCGTCGGCAGCAACGATGAAATCGACGTCAACGTGCGGCTCGTGGCAGCGACAAACGCGGACCTCAAGGAATCAGTGTCGAGCGGGAAGTTTCGCGAAGACCTTTATTTTCGGTTGAACGTCGTCCGCATCAGCTTGCCGCCGCTACGTGAGCGAGTCGCCGATATCCCGCTGCTGATTGATCATTTTCGCAAAATGATTGCTGACATTCATGGCCGCGAGACTCCGAATGTTTCACGAGCCGCTCGACACTCGTTGGTCACTTACGACTGGCCGGGCAACATCCGCCAGTTACGCAACGCGATCGAAAGCATGTTAGTCAACGACATTGATGGCCTGCTCGACGTCGATGATCTGCCAGAAGAAATTCGCCCCGCTCCAGGTTCTGTGAACGAAGCGGAGCTCGGCGACATGGTCTTCGGTGCGGACCAACTCATCGGCAAGCCGCTGGAAGATGTTGAGCGGTACTACATGCAACGAGCACTCGAAGTGACCAAGGGAAACCGCGAAGAAGCGGCTCACCTGCTAGGGATCGGCGAACGCACGCTGTATCGCAAGATCAAAGAATACGGGCTTCACGAATAAGTGAGGCGAAAATCGGTCATTGGTCATCACCCCCACTGAGCTTGTCTCAGTGGTATTGGGCTTTTGCACTACGCTGCCACGACGTTTCGACTTCGCGAATTGAGGCTGCAATTCATTTCCTCTTCGCAACGGCTTCATGAGCACGCTCTATCGTGCCCATCGTCCAGACCAGTGGTAAAGGTTGCGGGTGATCGACGGTGCGGCTTCTCGCTCTTCACGGAACTTTCACAGTGTGTTCACGAACGACTCAAGAGCGGCCCGTACCATCCTGCCCACAACGCAGAAGCTGAGTCTCGATAAACGAACCGGTTTAAAAATTGGCTGTTTGGGACTGATCGACCAAGCGGCGTGTCTATCGCAAGGGAATGGCTAGTGCATTGCAAGAGCATGGAACAGGGGTAGCCGAACTCGTGAGAGTTCAGGGATTTCTGAAGTCTTACGACTTCAGCTACCCAAACGTAAAGCTGACCAAGCACTAGAAGCAGTTGGCAGGGATTGCTCAGGTTACGGGGGGACTCACGGCGGGAGATGTTGACTGCACACGCAGTCTCCGCCAGGTCTCATTTATTTCTTTTAGGAGTGTGTCCCATGAAGTTGTCCACGAATCTCAAGCAGCGACAGGCCGGCTTTACGCTGATCGAGTTGCTGGTCGTGATCGCGATCATCGCGATCCTGATCTCCCTCTTGTTGCCAGCCGTGCAACAAGCACGTGAAGCGGCTCGCCGCTCACAGTGCCGAAACAACATGAAACAGATGGGCCTGGGGATCATGAATTATGAATCCAGTTCCACCCGCCTCCCTTCCGCTGGTGAAGGCGAAGACTTTGCACAGATTAATCGTTTCATTAACCAATCGATGTTCGTGGCGATTCTGCCGCAGATTGACCAAGCCCCGGTCTACGATCAGTTCAACTTCAACTACCACTACACGAACTCGTTGAACTCGACGAACCGCGCTGCTGCTTCGAC
>JAPLNX010000319.1 GCA_026400935.1 Planctomycetia bacterium
CGGACTACTCTCCACCGGACGTCCCTACACAGACCAAGGCGCCGACGCCTACGAACAACGGTTCCGCGAACACCAACTCCAACGCCTCACAAAGCAAGCCCTCAAAATCGGTTACACCCTGCAACCCTCAGCCTGACTTTCGGAGTTCCTGGGGATGTTTGGCTTGCAAGATTCGGACATGAATCCACTCCGACCCGAAGTGAGATTTTGGGTTTCGAGCAATTCCTTCCTGAATCCAATGCAACGCTTTCTCGACGTCGCCACTGAGCTCGTAAACCGTGCCGAGGTTAGCCGCCGTTGCATACAAGCCGGGCTTCACAGCCTCGATCTCGTTGAGCACTGCCAGCGCCTCGTCTAATTCACCGGCACGCACAAGCATGACTGCATAATCATTGCGAAGTTTATGGTCCTCCGGCTCATCATCAGCTCGTTTCTTGAATTCATCTGCTTTGGCCAACCATGAATCGCGAGGCCGCTTTTCCGGATTGAACCGTGCGACAATTTCGCGTGGCTTCTCCGACTCGACCTCACCGACTCGGCCATCCAAATTCGTGCCGTAAGTCCACAGGCAGGCGGCCGCACTTTGAACCAAGACAACGAACACAAGAACCAAAATCAGCGTCGTTCGACTTCGCATGTGAACCGCCTCGGAAGACCGACCTACCAGATTAACTGCGTCTTGACCTCTTGATTGACGGACTCTCTGCCAGTCCTGTTGAAATCTCAATGCAAGAGATGATTCTCACACAAGGACACGAAGCCACAAAGGCTTTCAGCAACCGCGGTCTGTCTTACTTTGTGTCTTCGTGCCTTTGTGTGAGACCTGAGCCATTTCAACCCAGATCGTGGAAAAATCATGAGACACCGTCTGAGGTACATGCCTTTATTCGTGGTCCGGCTCTGAAGTCGCTTCGATGAACTCAATGTCGGACGCTATTCCCACTCGATCGTGCTGGGCGGCTTGCTGCTGATGTCGTAGACGACTCGGTTCACGCCGCGGACGGAGTTCGTGATGCGGGTCGAAATCTTTTGCAGAACGTCATACGGCAGGTGATACCAGTCGGCGGTCATGAAGTCGTCGGTCTGAACGCAGCGGACGGCGACGGCGTCTTCGTAAGTGCGGTCATCGCCCATCACGCCGACGGATTGAACCGGCAACAAGACTGCGAAAGCTTGTTGAATTTTGCGGTACAAGCCGGCGCGATGTAGTTCATCGATAACGATAGCGTCTGCCTGTCGCAGTGTTTCGAGCTTCGGTTCGGTGATCTCGCCCAAACAGCGCACAGCCAGTCCTGGTCCCGGAAACGGGTGACGCCAGATGAGGTGTTCGGGAAGACCGAGTTCTAATCCCATCTGCCGTACTTCGTCTTTGAAGAGGTCTCGCAACGGTTCGATCAATTCAAAGCCGAGTTCTTCGGGCAGGCCACCGACGTTGTGGTGTGCCTTGATCACGGCAGCCGGACCATCGGGGCTACCGCCTGATTCGATCACGTCCGGGTACAGCGTTCCTTGAGCGAGGAACCTCGCATTCGGAATCGACTTCGCTTCGTGGCGAAAGACCTCAATGAAAACTCGACCGATGATCTTTCGTTTTTGTTGCGGGTCTTTGACCCATTTGAGTTCATCCAGGAAGCGGCTCTTCGCATCGACAACGTGTAGGTCGGTCTTGAAGTGATCGGAGAATTGCTCGCGAACTTGATCCGACTCACCCTGCCGCAGCAAGCCATTATCGACGAAGATGCAGGAGACCTGATCTCCGATCGCTCGCGAGAGCAACGCCGCGACAACTGAGGAATCGACGCCGCCAGACAAACCGCAGATGACTCGATTGCTGCCAACTCGCTTCCGGAGCGCCGCGACTTCTTGCTCGATGAAGTCGCTGATCTTCCAGGTTCCACGACAGCCGCAGATTCCTTTCACGAAGTTGGCCAGCAAGCGACTCCCGTGTTCGGTGTGAGTCACCTCCGGATGAAATTGCAAGCCGTAAATCGGCAGGGTGCTGTGTTTGACCGCCGCGTTCGGGCAAGTTTCCGTGTTGGCGATTGGCGAGAACTCTTCCGGCAGATCGCGAACCTGATCGCCGTGGCTCATCCACGCCTGAAACTCAGCGGGGACACCCTCGAACAAGCCGGTCGACGAGAAGACTCGACACGGAGCGTTGCCGAATTCGCGAGTGTGACCGGCGGTCACTTGCCCTCCTTGAGTCTGACACGTCACCTGCATTCCGTAGCAGATGCCGAGGATCGGAATGCCCAGATTGAAAATCTCTGGGTCAGGCTGCGGCGAACCTTTCCCGTACACGCTCGCTGGACCGCCGGAGAGGATCAGCCCTTTGGGGTTGATCTCCCGAATGCGTGACGCCGGAAGGTCATGCCGGACCATCTGGCAGAAGACATTATTCTCGCGCACTCGGCGAGCAATCAGTTGAGCGGTCTGCGACCCGAAGTCGAGCACCAAAACTTGCTCGGCCACATTCACCCCAATGGCCTGCGCGGCCGGTTTCATCATCGTTGAATTCGCGGGCATACCTAACCAATTTCCAAACGTTCTGAATTCGATCCAGGGAAAGGGGCGAATGGTATTGGCCGACTACCGAAAAGGGTATTGTCGTGAGGAATGGAGGCGGTTGTTGACGCTCACCACGTGATCTTCGCAAAGAGCCGTTGGAGCTTTTCGCCGCGTTGAGGGTTCCATTGGCTGATGTAGGCGATGCGGCCGGCGAGGTGGTTGCGGAAGTCGTGATGATGGTTGCGATTTTGGGCGGTCGGACCTGTCAGCGTGGCTTGGTGCAGGATGGCTTTGAGTTGGTCGTATTCAGGTCGTGGCACGTTGGGCTTGGCGTTGAGTACGACTCCGGCAGCACGTTGTTGTTGGCTTTGAGTCATGATCCGAGTTTTGTGGTGATTGACCTGAAAGCCTTCGTCGAGCGCGACCGCAGCGACATAAATGTGGAAGCGTTTGAGCTTGGATGAAAAGTCGGGGCCGCCGGAGAACAGCAGGTCGTCGGCATAGCGGGTATAGGTCGCGCTGGCCCAAGTTGCCAAACCGGCGAGGCGGCAGTCGAGTCGATAGGCGCAGAGGTTCGCGATGGCTGGTGACGTCGGTGCTCCTTGCGGGAAATGCGATCGTTGCAGCAGCAGCTCCAAGTTCCGGCGGCGTTCCCAATTTTCCCGATCAGGGAACGTTCGCCAGGCGTCGGCAGGGACTCGGTTTGAGCATAATGCGGTCAATGTGCGAGCGACCTCTTCGGGATATCCCAAGCCCATCAACTGTCCGGTCAGCCGAGCGATTTCGATCGACGGGAAGAAGTCTTGCAAGTCCATGCGCAGGACGATCGTTTGGCTGACATGCGGCTCGACATATGTTTTGACCGAACGCCCTTTGCAAAATCCGTGTGCTGCAGAATGCGTTGGAATGGACTCAAAGAGATGGGACAACAATCGCTGTTGGATGATCTTGAGCCGTGTCTTCGGTACCTCGATCAAGCGAGCGTGTCCTCCTCGTTTGCGAAACCAGCGATATTGATAATGTCGCAGCGGACCATCGGCGATATGCCGTTCCAATCCTTTACGGTCAGCGAACCAGGCCAACTCGTTGGTTTCAAGGCCCAGCCATGTAGCAAGTTCACCAATCGTTGCCCACTTGGGAACCGCCCATGTCGCTCGGACATCGTCGGGGACGATGAATTCGGGGCGGACGAATTGTTGCTTCAACTCAAAGGACGACTTCTCCCAAACCATGCGCAGCGGTTCGTCGGCCAGCAAGAACTTGATCAACTTCGCTCGCCGAGGTCGGGACACTTCTCCAAACTGATCGATCACTCGTTTGATCAACTTCGGCAGCCACGTTCGATGCCGACTGAGCAACGGTCGGCTCCGCTGCAACAATCCCGGCCCATCAAATTTTCCGGCCAAGAAGCTCGCGGCTAAGGTTTGAACAACATTTCGAAACGGACGCATGATCGGTCACTTCTTATGTCGGTTCTTGGCTGGCTCGACTGATCTACGAGAGATGACCACAAAGGGACGAAGGCACAAACACAATGAAGAACAGAAGCCCGGTGCGGCACGCTCCAACGAAACTTGCAATGCGTGAGGAGTCGTGCGTGGAGCGCACAGCCCCTCACGCGACGTAAAGGTCGGTTGAGAAATTTCCACGGGGGAACCCGGCTCCAGGTCCGTCCGCTTGGAAACTCACCGCACCGGGTTCGAAGAGTAGAAGCGGATCGTCACGCCGAGTCAAAGCACAATAGCACAATGTCGCAAGAACGAACGGGCTTGCGTGGATTGCTGGTCTAGCCATAATGCCGCCCCGACGTGTGTTGACTCCTCTTGATTGCCGGAACTCAGGGATGTGGTGCGGTAAGTGTCAAGCTGATGTGGCGGCTGAAGTGTCGCCTGATAACCAGCGTGTGTTTTGCACGGTCTGTGGTGCATTGCTCACGATGATTGATACGCCGCCGTCTCGGCCGAGTACTGAGCGGCCTGCGTCGGACAAGACGAAAGATGCTCGCGATCTCCTGCAACGTTGGTCGAGCGGCAAAGTGCTCGACCCGTTTGGGCCGCCGATCAAACCCATTGAGCCGGTAGAAGTGCCAACGAATGTTGTTCAACGACCTGTAACGTCGGAGGGTGCTACCAATGCCGCGCCCGAATCAATTGGCGTTAGTCACGCAGCGAGTGATTCGGTCGTTGATAAGTCATTGCTGACAACGGCAGTAGCGAACGAAGTGGCGAGTCCCGTTTCAGCCATTCAATCATCGAACACATTGGCGAGCGGGGCGGCGTTAGTGCCCCGGTTGCCTGCGGAACTTGCGACGGCCAAGGAGTTGATCTCGCTTGGTTCGCCTGAGATCACAGTGTCGCCGACTGTTTCCAATGTTCGTTCGGATCAGGGCAACGATGTCGGTGCGCCCTCAGTTCGTTCAACGCCGAGTCCGTTTGTGGTGGCTGCGATGAACTCGACGTATCCCTCTGGGGCTGTTTCAACGCCCTTATTCGCATCGCCGCCACTGTCGGGACTGGCTCCAGTCGAAAGCCCGCTGAAGTCGACTCTGCAGAGCGATCGGCCTGTCGCACCGATTCCCCCGAGTCCGTTTGAGCAGCCTGCAAAATCAGAAACGCCGACTGCCTTCCCGACGGCTGCGAAAATTCGGATTGATGCTGCTCATGATCAAACGGGTTTTCTTGGATCAGCTGCGGCGAACTCACCAATGCCCTCGGTTTCAAGTTCAAATCCGACAACTTTCCGAGATGCGAGTGGCCCATTCGCAGTGAAATCAGCACCTGTTCAACAGCAAGTGGAATCTCGTCGCGTGGCAAGCTGGATGCCGACTTGGGATCCAGCTTTTTGGCGTACAGAGACTTCAGTATCCGGAAACTGGACCTCAGCAGCCGGGCAATTGCTCGCTTACGCCGGAGTCTTGGGACTGACGATCGGAGCCTGCATGGTGGTTTGGAGCTACTTCGGTGGACCGGCGAATTACGCTCCGACTGGTTGGCTCATTGCGACAGCGGGGCAGATGTTGTTGTTCTTTGGAGTTGTGACGTTAGTTTCTGGCGGTCTTGAGCAAACGACGGAGCAGGTCAACAAACGAATCGAACAACTCGGCGATCACATCATTCGGATCGAGCAAGCGGCTCGCGAAATGAATGCTCGCAGTATCCCGCCAGCCCATTTCGGACATGATCGCGATGAGGCTTATGCCGCCCGCGAAGCACTGGCCGCATCAGATGACGAACGCGCGGTAGTAGAACGCTAAGCCGGTTGCCGACGTCAGCACGAGATCGATTACCGATAGCCAACCGAGCGTTTTGTGCGACCGGCTATGCTCGCACGGAGCGGGAGGACGCGGAATTCGTCGCAACGCCAACGTGATTGTCGTCGCCCACAGCAACGGCGTTGAAATCGCGAAGCACAGGTGCACGTAAAGAATCTGACGTGCCGCCGCCAGTTGCTCAACCGATAGCGCGGGAGTTCGTCGGCCGACGATGTTTTCCCACCCGCCGTGCATCCGAATGTCGATCTCGAACGCGATCACTGCAACGAGCAACACGGCCGCCAAGATGAGTTGCAGGTTGCGATGTGCGAGGTAATTTCGCTTCACTTTCACGAGGTACAAGCTCGCCAACAACGCGGGAACGATAAGCACCAGCGCCGTGACGACGAAGTCCAACATGAACGTCGATTGATATCCAAGAAATCCGTGTTTCATAGCGGGCGGACGATGACGAGTTGCGTGAAGCGGGACAAGGCCGGAGAAAAAGTGTCGGAGAAAAAAGTAGACCGGTCATTCCGTGGCCGGAACCTTCGAGTCACGGAGAGCTTGAGATGATTTGGTGGAGCACGTTTTAACGTGCTCGAAAATAGCCTGATTGGACACGTTGAAAACGTGCCCCACATCATTCATTCACAACCTCGGAGTGACTCATCTGTTTTGTCTTTGTCGCAATCGGGCGTTTGAGTCCGCGCCCGGCGAGTCTGTCAGTAACTTCGCCATCGCGAACGGCGGCTTCGCCGTTGATGAAGACGTGCTTGACTCCGGTGGCGTATTGATGTGGTTCGTCGAAGGTCGCTTTGTCGCGAAACGTTTTCGGGTCGAAGACAACGATGTCTGCAAACAGGCCGGTCTTTAGTGAACCTCGATCAGTCATGCCGATGATCCAGGCCGGCAATGCCGTGCAAGATCGAATCGCGGACTCAACCGAAATCACGTTTTCGTGAATTGCGTACTCACCGATCTTGCGAGGGAACGTCCCATAGCTGCGCGGATGCGGTTTGTCTGAGGACGGAAGATACGCTCGGCCATCAGAGGCGGTCGCGACCCAAGGGAGTTGCATCACGAAGCGGACGTCTTCTTCGCTCATGCCAAAGTTGACGATTCCTGCGCCACCGTTTCGGAAGATCGTCATTGTTATGTCGAGTGGCGTTGAGTTCTCCGACTCGGCGATTTCCGCGAGACTGCGACCGACCCAAGCAGGCTTCGCGGAATGTGTTGTGAGCTTGATCGCCGCACCGTCGCGAGCGTGTTCCAATTTCTTGGCAACGAATACACGAATGCGTGCCGACTGTTTCTTGTCTTTCAGTCGCTCAAGCAATTTTTCTCGACCACCGGCGAGTGACCAAGTCGGCAACAGCGTCGCATCGAGAGACGTGCTTGAGGCGATGTAGGGATATTGATCGGCGGTGACGATTAGCCCTTCTTTCCGCGCGGCCACGATCATTTCCGACGCCGGCCGAACGAGTCCCCATGCTTCCTCTCCGCTTGCTTTGAAGTGCGAAATATGGATCGGGCACTTAGCCTCGCGGCCGATCTTGATCGCCTCTTGAATCGACTCCAGCAAGTCCTTTCCTTCGCCGCGAATGTGGCTCGCGTAGATGCCGCCGTGCTTGCCGATGACCTTTGCGATCTCGGTCAGTTCGTCAGTATCGGCGTAACTGCTGGGGACATAGATCAGTCCCGTCGTCATCCCCCAAGCGCCGTCGCGCATCGCCTTGTCGGCGAGTTCTCGCATCTTTGCGATCTCGGCGGGTTTCGCCGCTCGTTGAACGCTGCCGACGACGTTTGCTCGCAACGAACCTTGAGCCAGCAAGTGTGCGACGTTCGTTCCCGCACCATCAGCATTAATCTTCGCGAGGTACTCGGCTACGTCGATTGGCCCGGAACCGCAGTTTCCTGTCACGATCGTCGTGCAACCTTGCGTGAGATAATTGACGTTCGCTCGCATCTTCGGAGAGACGATCTGCGTGTCGCTGTGATTGTGCAGATCAATAAAACCCGGCGAGACGAACAGCCCTTTACAGTCGATCTCTTGTTTGGCCGACTTCACTCGAAATGTGCCGACACCGACGATCTTGTCTCCTTTGATCGCCACATCGCCGATTTTGCCCTTCGAGCCTGTGCCGTCAAAGACTGTTCCATCTTTGAGCAAGATGTCAGCGTCAATGAACTTCGAGGAATCGGCGGCATGAATGGCGCTGTTGCTGAGGAGTAGCAACACAACGAGTGAGAAAGAGAAAATCCGGTACATAGGCTGCGTACCAATTCGTCGAAAGAAGGTCGTCATTGTGCCGCATTATGCCGCGACGCTCCTCGGTTCGGTATGGCTGAAATCGATCTGCTCAATTCGACCGGCCATCCAGTCGTCGAGTTGTGCTTGCAGTCGTTCCATCGCTTGCTGAACGCGAGCGGTGTATTCGGCCAATTGCTGTCGCGACAAATCTGGCGGCACAGGGATCGGTTGACCGAGCGTTCCATAAACGGTTGTGAAAGGGAACGGGATGAGCATGTCGGTCCAACTTCCCTTGATGCGGAAGCCACGCCGACAACCACAGGCCATTGGCACGATCGCCTGCCCTGTGCGCGAAGCCAAAAAGACAATCCCCTCTTTTAGGATATGCCGCGGACCACGCGGGCCATCGGGAGTGATCGTGATGTGTTTTCGTTCGGCAGCGTCGAGCAATTGTCGCACGGCTTGAGCACCGCCGCGATTCGTCGATCCGCGATAAGGTTCAACGTTGAGCAAGTGCATGGATTCGGACAAGTACGATCCGTCTTGGTGCTTGCTGACCAACGCGGACATGTGCTGCGGCTTATCCACGAACAGCGGAAACACAAGCAGATCATGCCAGACCGAGTATAAAAACCGATTGGAGATCGAAGCGTCATAGGCGTCCGTACCGGGAAACGGAGCGTACTTACGGCGGCATGTCGCGAAGATCATCCGCAGCGCCCCGACGATCAATCTCGCCGCCAATTTCGTTAGCAGCACGCTTCGAATTCTCACGCCTAAATCCCTTCGGCTAGTTCTTATCTTCCGTGCGGCGGGTTTATAGCCCGATGAGTTTCGATGAGGAAGAACAACTCCGTAGCTCATTTTCCAAACCAGGCAGGAACAACAGTGGTGAATTAACTGCCCGGTTTACAAATCCTGGCTACGAATTGACGAAGTCCTTTTTCCTCGCCCTCGCTTCGAGGTACATTCTCGCGCCTTGTCGTCAGAGCAAGTTGGGAGTCTTCGCACGATGCCTGTTGTTGTTCACGAGATGCCGTTGTTGGAATGCCGCGAGATTGGCAAGCAATTTGGCGGCGTCATGGCGTTGGAGGAGGTCAACTTTGATCTTCAGCCGGGTGAGGTACATGGCCTCGTTGGTTGCAACGGAGCAGGTAAAAGCACGCTCATGAAAATCTTGGCCGGCGCTTATCCCGATCATGACGGACAAATTCTGATTGACGGCAAAACCGTGCGATTGTTGTCGCCGTTGGACGCGCGGCAGTGCGGCGTCGCGATGGTCTATCAGGAGTTGTCTGGGATCGGGGCGCTATCGGTTGCGGAGAATCTGTTTCTCGGACGGCAGCTCACGACGACTCTCGGTCGGATTGATTGGCAGACAATGCAGCAACAGGCTCGTGATTACTTGCGCGAAATGGATATCGACATTGATGTGCGACGTCGGCTCGATCGTTTTCCGCTCGTCATTCGGCAGATGGTCGAGATCGCACGTGGCCTGCATAGCGGAGCCAGAATCCTAATTCTGGATGAGCCGACAAGTGCGTTGAGTCCGCCCGAAACGCGACGTTTGTTTGATCTAATTCGGCGGATGAAGCGGTCTGGAGTCGCGGTTATTTTCATTAGCCACTTCCTGGAAGATGTGCTGGAAATTTGCGATCGCGTGACAATTCTGAAGGATGGCCGATTGGTTGAGACGTCGCCGTCTTCAGAACTCACAAAAGCGGACGTCATCGGAAAAATGCTCGGAAGAACGGCCGGTTCGGAACACGATCCGGAGTTTGATGCCGTCGTCGCATTGCCTTCACGAACGAGCGTAGCACCGGTCTTTCGAGTGAACTCGTTGACTCGCAAAGGTCAGTTTCAAGATATCAATTTCGAGGTCTCTCCCGGTGAGTGCGTCGGCTTGTATGGCTTCGTGGGAGCTGGCCATCAAGAGCTTGCACACTCCGTTGCCGGGGCATTGCCGACGGATAGTGGATCGGTGCAACTCGATGATCGCAGTTTGCCGTCCGACGATGTCGCGATCGCCGTGCGTTGTGGAGTTGTGCTTGTGGCGGCTGATCGTGCGAAAACCTTGGTTCGACGTAGTTCGATTGCTCGCAATGCGACGCTTGCTCATTTGCGACGAACACTTGGCGAATGGCTCAGTCGCAAACGCGAGGAAGCGGTCGTGCAGCCGTTGCTCGAACAAGTCGGCTGCCGTCCGGCACGTCCGAATTTGCTCGCGGGAAATCTTTCGGGCGGAAATCAGCAGAAGGTCGTTTTGGCCAAATGGCTGCTCGGTCCGATTCGAGTGCTCGTGTTGGAAGAGCCGACACGTGGCATGGATGTCGGTGCGAAAGACGAGGTGATGCGACTGGTCGCAAACCTCAAAAAAGGTGGAGCCGCTGTCGTACTCGCTTCCACCGAGCCGGAGTTGTTGCTCGCCCATGCCGATCGCATTCTCGTCTTTCAACGCGGTCAAATCGCTCATGAGTTCGCCGGTGTCGAGGTCCGCAAAGCGGACTTGCTCCGCTGGGCGTAGCTGGCGACGTAAGAGGCGACGACTGCCTCAATCGTTGTACCGATTCGGCGGCCAACCTTGAGCGGTCGCTTTGAGAATTTCGAGCGTCTCTTGCTCGGCACTACAAGCGACTACGCGCGGAAGGCGAAGCATGTCCGCTCGGTCGTCGAGCCACAGTTCGCGAAAGTGAACTGGTTCGCCAGTGTCGGTCCAGACGGCATCGCCTCCCAAAATACGCGCGAGATGCAGCGAGACCGGGAAGTCGTAGATGTTCGGTGAGTGAATCAGGCTGCCTCCAAATTCACCCGTTGCGAGGAGCGGATAAATGCTCCCCGGCATTTCGTCGGGAGCGAAGCCATGGAGGCCAGCGTTCGTGACTGCGGTCGCTCGTTCGGCATCTTGTTTCTGAAAGCCAATCGAATAGATCTTCTTCGACTTCGGTCGTGTGGCCGAGTTGATCAACGGCATCGAGTCGAGCACCTCTCTCGCGGATCGGCTGGGATCATCTGGCCCGCAGACAATTCGCGAGCCGATCGCTTCGACCCACGTTCCATTTGCTCCAGTCTCCGGCACAAAGACCAATGAGTAATGCAACGTTTGGCTGTCTCGCAGATGTAACATCACCGCGTAACCGTTTCCTGTTCGATCGCGATATTGCTTCGTCCCGTCGATCGGGTCGAGTGCGATGACCAAAGCGGCGTCGGTCGCAAAGAGACCGATGTCGCCGTTGGCTTCCTCCGCTTCAATGCGACATTTCCGAAACAATGGCGAGCGATCTCGCAACGCGGAGACGACCAATTCTTGCACCGTCAAATCGGCAAGTGTCAGCGCATCGGTCTCCGCACTCCCTGATGACTTGCCACTGAGTGCCACATTGAACTTTCGCAACTGCCGAGCAATCGCTCCCGCCCAACGCAAAACTTCAGGCATGTGCAGCGATAACGCTTCGGCAACGTCAGAAACAGCAGGAGTCATTGTGAGTCCTTATTGAATGAAAGTGAAAAAGGAGTGCGTACTTTCGTAGCCCGGTCTTCCAAACCGGGCTACGAGTTCTACTTCCTGGCTCGCGAATGTACGGCGGCGACGGCGTCGAGATCGAAGCCCGATGTCCCGTTGTCGCCGGAACCGTTGCCGAGATCGGTGATCCGTACGAATCGAACGATCTTCAAGCCGACATCTTTCAGATCAAATGGATCTCCGCCAGCTTTGGCAGGATCAGTCGGATCAATCTCGTTATCATCGATGTTGGCGAGCACGGGATGATGTCCTGCGCAGCCTTTGCGAGTCCCTTTGTCGTACGCGATCTCATGCCACTCGACTCCATTGTGGCTGAGTTCCACTTTGGCGAGTTCAAAATGACCGCGATTGGGATCGTTACCCGGCCTCTCCAGGAATGGATTTTCAAAAATCAGCAGGTCAGGCCCATCGCCGTCGATCACTTCGTTGTCGACGAACTCCAACGTGATTCGACCGCCGTTTCCTAACGAAAGCACGTGATTTGAAGGAGCCAGTTTACCTTCGCCTCGAGGGCCGCCGAGTACGATATCGGGCAACTTCTTTTCCCCATATCCGGCACCCAGGCCGGGCTCGAATGAGACGACGCGATCCACAAATGGATCGGGTTTCTGTGGTGACGCGTCTGCACCGCAGGCGACGAATCGCGATAGCAACAGGACAGAAGTCAGCAGGCTAAACATTCGCAGCAAATGCGAATGAGCCGGACTCAATAGCACAGAAGGCATGACGAACTCCGCAAGAACACAAACCGTCTGCTGCCGCGCAGGCGACAACAATGCAGGTCACAAGGCCAAACGTTAACAAGGCTGACGAGAAGAGAAACCGTAGGGCTTCGTCCGGGCAATGCCGGTTATTGCCAATCGTTCGATGAGCCGCGTTGATCTAACCATTCCGATTGTTTCGGCCCGGTTGTGAGTCAAATAATGACCACGAACGGAAGGTTCACGCCTGAGTTCTTCGATGACTGATTGAGTAGTGAGGGAAACGAATCGCGGAGAAGGAGTTCCGTTCCTGTCTCTGCGGATGTCGTCATGCTCTCTTTGTTTGGGCCGCTGAAACTCTTTGGTGAGATGCAATCGTTGCGGACAGCGAAGCGTCGCCGCCAATCGTCACTTCCTCGATTGGTCGAGCAACTCGAAGACCGCCAGTTACTGACGATCTCGATTCAGTTCGACTACCGCCGCGATACAAACCACTTCTTTGACGATCCTGCTCGTCGCGCGCTCTTGGAATCGGCCGGGCAGACGATCAGCAGCCAATTGCACGACAGCTTGTGGGCGATCACTCCGAGCGGTGGAAATGCTTGGTCCGCCAGTTTTAGCGATCCTGCATCAGCCACATTGATGAATGTCAAAAACCTGAAAGTTCCCGAAGACACGTTAATCGTCTTCGTCGGTGCTCGTGATATCGCGCCGTTGGCGTTTGGTGGGCCGGGAGGTTATTCGTCGTCGGGTTCGACGGCGTGGCTGGACTTGGTCTCTGCTCGTGGACAGACCGGAGCACTGACGAAGACGGCCACCGATTTTGGCCCGTGGGGAGGAGCGATCACTTTCGACAGCAGTACTAATTGGTACTTCGGCGAAACGACCGACGGGCTAACGAACGGCAAAAATGATTTCCTCTCCGTCGCCACACACGAACTGGGGCACGTGTTCGGAATCGGGACCGCCGCGTCATGGGATCGCTACGTGTCGGGGAGTTCGTTCACTGGCCGGTACTCGGTCGCGGAATATGACGCCGGGCGCGGATCGGTCCCGCTGACTGCTGATGCCTCTCACTTTGCCGAAGGTGTGAGCGAAGGGAGCCACGAAGTCGAAATGGACCCAACATTGAGGGTCGGCCAGAGAAAGCAATTTTCGTCGCTCGATTTTGCCGCGTTGAAGGACATCGGTTGGGAAGTCGGCATGTCAAACGGCAGGGCAGGGGGGAGGGCGATGAGTTCTCCGGACTCGCACACCATCACCGTCACGCCAAATGTCGCGCACACGATCGTTATTCGCGAGGACAATGACCCGCACAACAACCGCTCGCAGGTGACGATTGATGGCGTCACGTCCGCGTTCATGAATCCGCTTTCGGAGCTGATCATCAACGGCGGTTCAAAGAGCGACACGCTCACGATTCAGTCGCTCGATCCAACTTTTACGGCGAAGATCATATTCAACGGCAACGCCGGAAACGATCGAGCGGATGCGTCCGTGATCGCCGTTCCCATGCTGCTCATCGGCGGAACTGGCAACGACACGCTGATCGGCGGATCGGGCTCCGACATCCTGCAAGGTGGCAACGACAACGACAGCCTTATCGGTAACGCGGGTGACGATTCGCTGCTCGGAGGTCAGGGGAACGATCTTCTCAATGGCGACATCGGCAACGACACACTCAACGGTGGAGCGGGAAATGACACGCTAAAAGGTGGTCTCGGTAACGATGCCCTTTCCGGCTTCACCGGCAACGACAGCCTCCTGGGCGAAGATGGCGTGGACACTCTTTTCGGAGGCGATGGCAACGACCGTTTGCGTGGCGGCCTCGGAAATGACGTCCTTCGTGGCGGCATCGGCGATGATTTTGTCGATGGAGAAACAGGAGCCGACACCCTCTCGGGTGGAAGCGGTTCAGGAATGAATCGACTCGATACCATCGTGGTTGCGATGGGAGACCTCGTGGACGAACTGTTCGCCTTTAGTTCGCCATGGATCGATACGATTTGAGTCGTCTGCAAGATTTTTGTGTACGGCCCAATAACACGAGCTTTTCAATCACACCACGAGACACCCCATGCACAACAACCATGTGAAGCACAAACTCCAAGCCGGTGAAGCATCCATTGGCACGATGATGTTCGAGTTCAACACGACGGGGATCGGACGCTTAGCTGCCGCTGCCGGAGCGGAGTTTGCGCTCTATGACATGGAGCACACCGGTTGGAGCATTGAGTCGATGCGTTTGCTCATCGCGACAACCCCCAAAGCGAAGATGGTCCCGATCGTGCGCATTCCGGCGACCGAATATCACTTCGTTTCGCGAGTGCTTGATGTCGGTGCCATGGGGGTCATGATCCCCATGTGTGAAACCGCCGAGCAGGCGAAGTTACTGGTCAGCTCGGCGAAGTACCCGCCCATCGGACGTCGTGGAGCGGCCTTTGCGATTGCCCACGACGACTATCGTACCGGCTCAATCCCGGACGTCGTTCAATCAGCGAACGATGAAGTGCTGCTCATCGCGCAGATCGAGACCGCTCGTGGTTTAGAAAACGTCGAAGCGATTGCCGCGACATCGGGAATCGACGCGTTGTGGATTGGCCTTTACGACATGACCAACTCCATGGGCATCCCCGACCAGATGCAACATCCCGAAACGCTCGCCGCGATCGACCGAGTTCTGGCTGCCTGCAAGACGCACAGCAAGATCCCAGCAGTGCTGGTCACCAGCATTCCCGAAGGGCAATCGCAGCTCCAACGAGGCTTCAAGATGATCGCCTACAGCGGCGATCTGTGGCTCTATCAGTCCGCGCTACGACATGGAATCAAATCGTTGCTTCAGTCGGCTCAGGCTTAGCTCTCGATCGCTTTTTGCACTGCCATCTTCATCTTTTCGAGTCCGGTGCTCGCGACTTGCTGAGCGTCTTGTTTCCAGTATTCAGGATTGAACAACTCCAGCGATAAAACGATTGGGCGTTCGGGGCGGATCACCGATTTGAGAATCTCGTTCATCGGAGCGACACCGTCGCCGGGATAAACGCGGTCTTTGTCGGCGATACTTGCTCGTGGAAAATCAGCCGGGTAATCGTTCATGTGAAAGACTTGCACCGCGCTGCTGCTGAGCAGCTTCAAGCCGCTGAAGTCGCTCCCTCCTTTGTAGAGGTGGTAGATATCGGGCAGGATACATGCATCGGGATGAGCACTCTCAATCGCCACGAAGGCGGTCTCACCCAACCGCGAAAGACATTTCGAGAAGCCCCAGACTTCGCATTCGGGAACGATGCCGAACTGCCGACCGACTTCGCAAAGTTCGCGATATCGCCCGGCAGCCTTCAGCAAATCAACCGGTCCTTTGTCGTGAGCACCCACCGGCGGAGCGGCGATCCGTTTGCCGCCGAGTTGCTGCAACCAGTCCATATCACGTTTTGCTTCTTCGAGTCCCTTCGCTCGCTCCTCGTCGTTATCCACGATCCAACGAGCAAACCCGATCGCGCTTTCCACCACGAGTCCCAGATCGCGAGCCTTCTTCCCCAGATCTTTCAGTGAGCCTCCTCCCTTCACGAAGTCACCGACCGTCCCCATCCACGGTTCGATCGCGTTGTAGCCAGCCTTACCAGCGATCTCGACTTCCCGTTCCAGGCCTACTTTCTGACCGCGAATCGTGCTCGTGTTGAGGCAATACTTCACCGTGCCTCGTCCGTCAGATGCCGCCTTCTCCGCTGAGTGGCTCGGAGTGGTCGCTCCAATTGATAACCCCACGGCTGTTGCCGAGAGTGCAGTGCTGCTTAACCAATGACGTCGCGAAATCGTGTGGCTGCTCATCGTTCACTTTCTGGGAATGAAGCATCGTGACCCGTGCGAAGAGTTCGATCAAAGTTCACGACAAACAAGCTAATGAGAAATCGAAATCAGGGCAAATTGCTCGCGCATCGAATTGTCCGATTCGAAATTGCTTGCCCTGTGATTCGGAGGATGGGCACTCCTGCCCGTCGTTCGGTTCCGTTGTTTTCCTGGAGCACATTGAAGACAACAAACTGCAAGACAACCTATGGAGGATGGGCACTCCAGCCCGTCCCTCTTTGGTACTGGAGAACTCATCCATGATCGACGAAACCCAAAGGGCAAGAGTGGCCATCCTCCAGTCGCACCTCCAGGTTTCGTCGGCCTGCATCCAGACAAGCGAATTCGCAAGTATTACCGGCATCTGCCTCACTGGCGGCAGGAAGGAGCGACCTACTTTGTCACGTTTCGGCTGGCCGATTCACTTCCGAAAGCGAAGTTGGTCGAACTCAAGAACCTTCGCGCGTATTGGGAGCAGGCTCATCCCGAACCCCGCTCCGAACAGGATTGGGAGATGCACGCCAAAGAGGTCATTCGCCGCACGGAAGCTTGTTCGGACGAAGGCCACGGCGCTTGTCACTTCAAAGAGCGGCGTTGGGCGGACGATCTTCGCGACCGCCTGCATCACTTTCACGGTGTGAGGTATCAGCTCAATTGCTGGGTCATCATGCCCAATCATTGCCATTTGATTCTGCGTCCGTTCGACGGACACGAACTGGAAGACCTGATCGGAGCCATGAAGGGTGTCACGGCGAGACACATCAACAAGGCACTCGGCCAATCCGGAGAACTATGGGAGCAAGAGTGCTTTGATCGCATCATCCGCGACACCGATCATCTTCAACGCATCGTGCAATACATCGGCGACAATCCGGAGAAAGCCGGTTTGCCGCGAGATCAATGGTTCCGCTGGATCGATCCCGAATGGCAGCAAGCCGGCTGGACCTTCTAGGAGGATGGCCACTCCTGGCCGTCAGGCGATTCGTGTCTTCCGCTTGACGCAACTCACAACGCAAAGCGCATGACGGGCAAGAGTGCCCATCCTCCGGTAGCCCTCAATCAAGCGACGTCCACAATCCCCACTGAGCTTGCCTCGGTGGATTCGGGCTTCTGCACTACGCCTTGCGTCACTCGAAATTATGACTGCCGTAGTGCAAAAGCCCGCGAGCCACCGAGACAAGCTCGGTGGGGTCGCTTAATTGAGGGTTAGCCGAGTGCCGCCATCAGCGCGT
Source organism: Planctomycetia bacterium (assembly GCA_026400935.1). GTDB lineage: Bacteria > Planctomycetota > Planctomycetia > Planctomycetales > Planctomycetaceae > SXKJ01. The sequence goes on from JAPLNX010000319.1 coordinate 17,306, forward strand.
CGGACAGTACGAACTGTTCGTCGATGACGAACGAGGCGTCGTTGTTGGTGTCGGTTCCTTCGCCGGTGGCCAGCACGTCGGTGGAGCCTTGGCCGTTGAGGGTGTCGTCGCCGTCGCCGGCGAGCAGCGTGTCGATGTCGGCGCCGCCGACGAGGACATCGTTGCCGTCGCCACCCACGATGACGTCGCGGCCTGCTCCGCCGTTGAGGGTGTCGTTGCCGTCGCCGCCGTTGATGGCGTCGTCGCCGAGGCCGCCGTTGACGACGTCGTTGCCGTCGCCCGCTTGCACGGTGTCGTTGCCGTCGCCTGCGTCGATAGTGTCATCACCGTCTCCGCCGAAGATCGAGTCGTTGCCGAGATCTCCGGTGATGGAGTCTGCTTCGGCACCGCCGCTGAGCGTGTCGTTACCGTCGCCGCCGGTGAGCGTGTCGGTTCCCGAATTGCCGTCGAGCGAATCGTTCCCCGCTTCGCCGTTGAGCGTGTCCGCTCCGAAGCCGCCGCTCACAGTGTCATTGCCGTTGCCGCCACGCAGGCTGTCATCGCCATTGCCACCAGTGAGCGAGTCGTTCCCATCGCCGCCGTTCAGGCCGTCGTTGTCATCGCCTCCGTCGATTGAGTCATCGCCCGCTTCGCCGTTGAGCCGATCAACACCCGCTCCGCCAAAGATCGAATCGTTGCCGAGTCCACCCAGCACCGTGTCGTTGCCATCGCCCCCATCGATCGTGTCGCTGCCGCTGCTCCCCGTGATCGAATCGAGCCCGATCCCACCACTCAACGACAACCGCACGTCACCCAGCGACGAACCCGCCGCACTCAGCGTGTCATCGCCGTTGCCGCCATTGATCGCGAGCACCGTCCCGACCACACCAGAGAGATTCACAACGTTGATCGTGTCATCGCCGTTGCCGCCATTAACCGTCACGTAATTGATGCTCGACGCAATCGTCAGCGTGACCCCGCTCTCCGCCACCGTCAGCCGACCGCTGCTGTCCTTGCCGACCGTGAAGACGTTGCTCGCCCCATTCCCATTGACCAGAACCGAGTCCGCCCCGTCACTGCTCGACAACGTGTCCTTACCATCAGCCGCTCCATCCCACTGCAACAAATCGCTCCCCGCCCCACCATCCACAACATCAGCTCCTCCCTGCCCATCAATCGTGTCGTCGTCGTCACCACCATTGATCGTGTCCGCGCCGCTGCCGCCGAAGATCGTGTCATTGCCTCGGCCTCCGGTGATGAAATCGGCTCCCCCGCCACCCGAGATGAGGTCAGCGCCATCTCCAGCGATCAACGTGTCATTGCCGTCGTTGCCGAACAACGTGTCATTCGAGGCAATTGGATCGTCGTCGTTGATGAGGCCCAGAGCCATACGACGGGTGAAGACCACCCCACCGCCAGAGATGCTAGTCAGCGTGACAAAGAAAGACTCGGTCGACTCGGTCAACCGATCTCCGAGCACAGTCACATTGATAGTTTGTGACAACGCTCCGGTCGGCGTGAAGGTGAGCACACCGCTGCTACGGAGGTAATCGAGACTGTCCTGAGCAGAGCCGTCTGACGTGTCGTAGTTGATGGTCACGTTGGCCGTCGGTGGTGCTGACAAGGTGACAGTAAAACTCATCGTCCTTTGCCCCGAATCGCCCTCAGCGTCCAAGTTGGCATCGGCATTAGAAGCCGTCACTTGTTGTGAGCCATCATCATCGAAGATCGTTCCCACGCCCTGGTTATCAAACAACACGGCATTGGTGGCATTCGACAGATTGACAACGAAAAATTCTTCGGGTTCAGGCGTGGGATCGTTGAAAACAACCACGGTCACTGTCTGCTGAGTCACGCCCGGAGCGAAGGTCAGCGTCGTCGTGGGAACGGTCAGATAGTCAGGCGGACTTCCGGTAGAAACCGCGGTGCCATCAGCCGTCGAGTAATCGATAGTGACGGGAGAGAGCACCGGTTGTGACAAGCTGACCGTGAATGTCGCGGTTGTTGTGCCGTTGAGAATCACCTCGAGGTTATCGATCCCCCATGACTCATTACCGCCGCCTTCAAACCCATTTCCATCTGCAAAAAAGTTGATCGTTAGCGTGCTTGCAAAATGCGGAATGTTGTTGAACAGCGGGTCCAAACCGAGATTCCACGCGCTGTCGAGGCCGAAGCTAGTCCCCGGAAATCCCAAGTCCGAAAAGGGACGAGGCGTTACCTGCACTCCTGTCGGTGGTAGATAACCTTGAGCGATGCCGGTTGGGTTAAGGTTATCAAAACTATTTCGAAACAGTTGCACGCCATCAACACTTACGTTGAAGAAGTCAATGCCACGGGTTGGTTCTAGACCATCCCAACTGTTGATGATCGCCAAAAGAAAATTGAGATCGATGCTCGAATGAGTCGGCAGGTTTGTCAGTGTTAATGTCGTTTGGACTTGCGGAACAGTGCCTGGATTCTGGTTGGTTCCGCCACTTGTATTCTGAAGCAAGCTACCACTGAAAACGTTGGCACCAGTCCCCAGTCCCACATATCCTTGGACTGCTGCGAGCGTCCTTGTCCCTGAAAGCTCCGGAGGTACACCACTGTTGAAGTCCGTGAAGAACGCCGTCATTACGCCGCTCGACTCGTTGACCGTCGTGTCACTGATGCTGAGCGTTGGCGGCGCGGGCGGCTTCACATCTTCAGTGCCACGAACCAAATCATTGCCGGTGCCGCCTTCCATTGAATCCGCGCCGAAGCTGCCGAGCAGCGTGTCATCCCCGGCTTGACCATTAAGCGTATCATCACCCGCTGCACCGTTCATCGAGTCATTGCCAGCTCCGCCTGACAACAAATCATTACCGTCATCGCCACTGACCGTGTCATTCCCACTTTGACCATTGAGCGTGTCGTTGCCGACGTTGCCGAGCAGTGAATCGTTGCCGTCACCGCCCAGCAGCGAGTCATCCCCCGTGCCACCATCAACAGTGTCGTCGCCTGCTTGAGCATCGATCGTGTCGTTACCTGCGTCGCCGGTGATGTTGTCGTTGAACTCGCCGCCGAGGATCACGTCGTTGCCGTCGCCGCCGGAGATGCTGTCGGTACCGCCGTCACCGTTGATGGTGTCATCGCCCGTGTTGCCGAGCAGTGTGTCCGCTCCGTTGTTCCCTTCGACGCTGTCGGCTCCGTTGCCCGCGTCGACGGAATCGTTGCCGTTTCCTGCGATGATCGTGTCGTTGCCGTCATCGCCGGTGATGGTGTCCGCTCCGTCACTCCCCAGCAGACTGTCGTTGCCGAGTCCGCCGGTGATGGAGTCCGCTCCGTTACCACCGTTGAGCGTGTCGTTGTTCGAGCCACCCGTCAGTGTGTCCGCGCCGTCGCCACCATTCAGCGAACTCGCGATGTCAGGCGAGCCGGTCACACGATCGTTGCCGTCACCAGCGCTCACCTTGATGCTGACCAAAGCGGTGAACTGCGCCGCTGTGACGCCGCTCAGATCAATCACGTTGTTGCTGTCGCTGCCGGTGACAACGAGGCCGGTTAAGGCCGACGCACTCACGTTCGGAGTCGCTCCGACCAAGACGTTGTTGTTCCCCAGAACTTCGACTCGTCCGGTTGTCGAATTCGCTCGCACGGTGATGTTGTCCGCGCCACTCGAGGCCACATTCAGCGTGTTGCCAATCAGCAATGCTGAGACTGAGAGGAGCGTGCGATCTTCGAGTTGCTCGGTCCCATAGCTTGGCTCTCCAGAGCCGAGCCTGCGTCGGGATGCTCGGGTCTGGAGACCCAAGCTATGGCGAGAAGAATTCGCATAACCGATACAACGGGTGCGCAATGACTCGATCCACGACG
>JAPLNX010000204.1 GCA_026400935.1 Planctomycetia bacterium
CTGGCTGTTCAATCCTCTCGCAGGTAAGACCATCAACCGGAGAGCCGGATGCGGGAAACCCGCCCGTCCGGTTCGGAGGGAGGGGCGACCGAAATCAATCGGTCGTTCCTACCCCTATCGTAGAAACAACCGGGCCATTCAGGTCAACGACCGCCTGCTGCTGGTGCTCTCGGAGCAGAGCATAAACAGCGAATGGGTGCAGACCGAGATTCGCAAAGTTCGCCAGGCCGAACTCCGCGAGCAACGCCAGAAACGGTTCCCATCCGGCTGGTGAGCATCGACCGCATCCGCGACTGGAGCTGCTTCGACGCCGACACCGGCAAAGATTTTTCGTTGTCGAACTCCGCGAATACCACATCCCCGACTTCGCGAACTAGAAAAACCACGATGCCTTTGAAGCCGCCTTCGCCGACCTACTCCGCGACTTGCGAGCTAAGGCGTGATAACCCGTCTTCCGGCTGACCCCAAACCGGCGACATAGCTCACTCACATTGGCCCCGTCAGCCGAGGCCAACACCACAAACTCTGCTCGCTGAGACATCACAGACACATCTTTCCAAGCCATTTCCGACCTCCCTCTAGAGGCCCGAAAGCTTGACCGAAATGTGTTACCCATGTCCCCGAACGACCGTTGCCTATCTCCCCGGTCTATACACTGCGAAGCTGGGTCACCCGCGACAAAGACAAACCCCTCTTGCTTGCCTGGCCCTGAAGGGATGTCATTGGTGAGTGAACCCATCCTGAGCCACCGCCGTCGCGTTCTATTTCTCTGCACTGGCAACTCGTGTCGGAGCCAGTTTTGTAGGGTGGGACCAGCGGCGCTTCGCCGCGCCGGCCCACCATTTTGACGAATCATTGGTGGGTCGGCGCTGCGCTGGTCCCACCCTACGCTTACGCCGCGAAATCACGATGAGCCATCAATGTCGCTGGGCGTTCGATGATCCGCTCGACGCACAACTATTCTGTTTTGGAGACCTGAGATGAAACCTGCTTGGCTTCTGATATTCGTGCTCGCCGCATCCGCGCTTCACGCACAAGAATCTTCATGGTTACCGACGAAGGATGCTTCCAAAGACGCCGTGCTCAATGGGCGAGCAACCGAAACGTTCGAGGCGGGTGTGAAGCCGGAATGGGGTTATGCCGGACCTCAGCAAGACACGTTCGTGGTGATCCATCCCAAAGAGGATCGCAAGCACGCTCCGCTGTATGTCGTGTTGCACTCGGCGGGACACGATGTGATGTCGTGCGTGAACTGCACCAAAACCGTCGGCAATCACGACATCTATCGTTCGCCCGATGACCACTACGCGCTGTATCTCGACTGCCGCAAGAACGGCTCGCGCGATTGGTGGTGGGGCGGCATGCACGTCAAAGATCAGGGACTCACGAAGAAGAACTCGGGCGGTGAAACGATGCCCGTCGAGAAGCGTGTCATCGACACCGTGAAGTGGGTCATCCAGAAGTTCGACATCGACCCGAACCGAGTTTACCTCAGCGGCAACTCGATGGGCGGCAGTGGAACGCTCGGCATCGGCATGCGTCACGGCGACGTGTTCGCTGCGATCAAAGCCAATGTACCAGCGGGTGTTGAGCACGTAGCCCATCGCATGTACTTCCCGCCGCACTCGATGCCTGAGACCGCCAAGCTGCCCGAACCGCCGGTTTGCATCGACTACTCGGCTCCCAACGACGGTTGGGCCGAAGGCCATGATCGTTTCGTCAAAGCGATGAACGATCGCAAGTACTCGTTGCTTTTCTATTGGGGGGCGTTCGGTCACGCGAACAATTCGGCGCAGATCATGAAGGTGAATGATCTGATTGATTCGTTCGACTGGCTGAGCGTGAAGAAGAACGAAGCTTACGCCGTCTTCACGAACGCGGATTGCAACTCGAAGTTGCCGTGGCTCGACGATGTGAAGAGCACCGTGGCCGGTCAGGTCAACGCGTTCTTTCGTTGGAAGAACATCAGCGATTCGGCGGAGAAGTTTGAGACGTCGCTGTTCCTTGGCACTCCGGCAGAATTGAAGACGCAGTTCGATATCCCGAAAGAGGCAACCGCAGACATCACGCTCCGGCGCGTGCAGCAGTTCCGACCGAAGCCAGGGGAGACATTTCGTTGGACCTTCGGAACCACGAAGGGTGAAGGCCATGCCGACTCGCAGGGAGCCATTACGATTCCAGCATTGAAAATCACAGCAGAGCCCGCAACCCTGAGCGTGATGAGCAGGTAGTTTCCTTGTGGAATTCCCAAAGGAAATAAGCAGCCTGTTGAAACAAGGTAGGACGAGCATTGTTGCCCGTCGTCTTTCAAGCGAAAGAACAGGCAGGAGTGCCCTTCCTACAGGGGTGTTCAACAGGTTTCTGAGCAAGTGAGCCGGGCGAGATCAAACGCAAATGATCGGGAGTAATTCAATGGGCCTGTCGGATCTGAAGACGCGGCTCCAACAAACGGTTCGACGGGGCAGGGTGCTGACTGCTCCGGCGCAGTTGGCGGGGTATGACACCGACGGGCTGGGCTACAAGACTTTTCGACCGGATGCCGTCGTCATCCCGGCTGATGCCGATGAGTTGGTGCAGATCATGCGCGACTCGCGCGCGCTCAATGTGCCCGTGACGATTCGCGGTGCGGGAACATCATTGTCAGGCGGACCGGTTGCGGCTCAAGGCGGCGTCGTGGTGCATACGTCTTCGCTCAAGAAGATCCGCACGATCTCACGAGAGGGTTACTGGTGCGAAGTCGAATGCAGTGTGGTGCTCAATCAACTCGACGCCGCGCTGCTGCCGCACGGATTGTTCTATCCGCCTGATCCGTCGAGCGGGCCGGTTTGCACGCTCGGCGGAAACATCGCGATGAATGCAGGCGGGGCACACTGCTTTCGATATGGCGTCACCAGCAACTACGTCCTCGGTCTGGAAGTGGTGATGCTCGACGGCAGCGTGCATCGCTTCGGTGGCCCGGCTGGCGGTCGAGGCGACTGGCGTGAAGACTGGAAGCGATTGATGGTCGGCTCTGAAGGGACGCTGGGTGCGTTCACTCGATTCTGGCTCCGCTTACTGCCTCGGCCCGAGAAAGTGTGGACGTACCGCGCGACGTTCGCGGAGCTGCAATCGGCTGAGCGAGCGATTCATGCATTGGCGCTGCATGCGTCGTTTCCGGTCGCGATTGAACTCATGGACCCGCGCTGCGTAGCGATGGTCGAGAACAGTCCGATGGCGGTCGGTCTTCCGAAAGACGCATTTCTGATCGTTACCGAGATCGACGGACCGGCGGTACTGGTCGATGCGCGTGCGAAGGCGGTGGCCGAACTACTCAAAAACGCCGGAGCCATGAGCGTCGAATACAGCGATGACGAGGCGACTCGCAAAGGACTTTGGAAGGCTCGCAAGGTAGCGGGCGGCTTGATGGGGCAGATCAGTCCGGACTTCCTGGTTCAAGACGCGGTCATCCCGAAGCGAGCACTCGCCGAACTGCTGCAACTGGTCTACGACGAAGCCGACGCAGCGGGGCTTCCGGCAGTCAACGTCTTTCACGCAGGCGACGGCAACCTGCATCCGAACTTTCTGTTCGACTCGCGCAAGCCGGGCGAGATCGAAAAAGTCGAAGCGATCAGCAAGCGGCTGATGCAGCGCGTCGTCGCGGTCGGCGGCACGTTGTCCGGCGAGCACGGCATTGGCAACGACAAGACGGCCTACATGTCGCTCGTCTTCGGCAAGGACACGTTGAAGCTTCAACTCGCAGTACCTCAGGTCTTCAATCCAAGACATCAACTGAACCCACTGAAGGTCTTTGCATCTCGGCGGTTCGAAGACAGCAACTCGCTGTCGACTTCAATGATGCCGGTGAATAGCAAGCCGCAGGTGACGGCGTCGGAGCGCAGTCATGACCATGAGCACGTGGAGCCCTGCATTCCACCGTCAAACCAAAGCCGGCTCTTTGTCCCATACTTCGACGAGATCGACGGCACGGTATGCCTGCCTGCGACAGCAACGGCTGCTGACATCAGCGCACTGGCAACGCCCCACGGATTCCGCTTTCCGCTGATCCTCGATTCACATTCGCCGCTTTGTGAACAAGTCCGCGCGAGCGGCTTTGCGTCCGCGTCGTCGCGCTTCGGTCCGTATTGCGACAACATCATGGGCATGAATTGGAAACTGCGCGACGGGCGGGTCGTCCGCATCGGCGAGCGAGTTGTGAAGTCGACGACCGGCTACGACTTGCTGCGGTTCCTGCTCAATTCCGACGGTCGCTTCGGTGAGCCGGTCGATTTCGTACTGCGTCTGCGACCCGATTGCGGAACGTCCGGCGTCTTTACATTGAGCGGTCGTCATCACCTCGTTTCTCAAGCGACAGCCGCGTTGCTTTCAACCTGTTGGATTCACTGGTTCGACGCCGTCGATGTGCTGTTCGACAGTGAACCCGAATCATGTTATTTGCGGATCTCGCTGAACTGTCCCGCCGAAGAATGGTCCGTCTACGAAGAGTTTTTATCGTCCTTCGCCGCGGCGCATGGTCTGACGCTGAAGTCGAATTCCTCAATGCCATTCGCACCGGACGGATGCCCTGACTTCGTCCTGAAGACGACTCCCGATGAGGCCCTTTCGATCGCCCGAGAGATCTCCGGCAACGGTTCAATGAAGTGCCTCGCGCTGTGCTACTGCGGCGTGGTGCATGCTTATCTGAAACAGCCCGGCTCAACGCCACAGATCAGCGCTGTCGTCGCGAGGTACGCGAAGCAACTTCAAGACATCGGCGGAGACTGGCAGTCTCGACATTTCGCCTCAGCGGCACCGAGTGGCCAAGAAGCCGATTGGCTTAGCCGGCTTCAGTTCTGTGAATCGGAAAGATCGTAATTTGAGATAGTCTTGGTTCGCTCCGCGAACCAACGCAGCTTGTGTGAGAACCAGTGGGGTAGGCCAAACATCGCTGGTCCCGAATAGCGTTGGTTTGCTGAGCGAACCACGATGATCAGCCTCGGACAGGAATTCGAATCGCAATGAACACTTCTCAAACTCCGGCCACAGTCTCCTCAGTTGGCTCATCAACTGGCGAGCGGGACTTGCTCACGAGCTGCGTCCATTGCGGGTTCTGTCTGGAAGTCTGCCCGACTTATCAGTTGTCGGGCGACGAAAACAATTCGCCGCGCGGTCGCCTGCGCTTGTGGCGCAAAGAAGCCGAAGGCCAACTCCCCCCCGATCCGTGGACAGTGGCCTACACGCAAGATTGCGTCGGCTGTTTGGCCTGCGAATCGGCCTGCCCAGCGAATGTTCCTTATGGCGAGATTCTCGAACAAACTCGTCACGCGCATGTCGCAGCGGGAAGAACTCAGGCACCATTCAAGCTCCGCGTCGCCGCGGCATTGGCCGCTCGACCGTGGTTGTTCAACCTCGCAATGACACCCGCGAGGCTATTGCGCCGCTGGGGTGTCTTGCCGCATCGCTTCTTGTTCGCCGGACAACCGGCCACGACTCAATCCACCGCGAGCTACGCTCAGCAACTGATGCTGCAACATCGTCCGACCGGCCCCCGAGTCGCGTTGCTGACTGGCTGTTTGATGGAAGCGGTCTTTCGCGAGATCAATTTCGCGACGGTGCGAGTCCTGATTGAAAATAACGTGCAAGTCTTCGTGCCACGTGATCAAGGCTGCTGCGGCGCGATGCAAGAGCATCTCGGCCTCGACGGCGTCGATCGCTTGCGCGATCAGAACCGCAAAGCGTTCAATGCACTCAATGTCGATTGCGTCGTCTGCAACTCATCCGGTTGTGGGTTGGCGCTGGGGAAATCGCTGAAGGGCGAGTGTGCGAGTGTCTTGGAACACTCTGCGATCGGACGTTCTGATTGCGGAGCGATCAGCGACACTCAAAACCCAAATCCCGTTCCTGTGAGAGATGTGCTCGATTTCCTCGGCGAACAAAAGCTCGTTCAACGCAATCGCCCTCAGAACAAAGCTCGCGTCTACGTGGATCTGCCTTGCCACTTGATCCACGGTCAGAAGCTCGCGGGCATCCCGAATTCGGTGCTCGACGCGACGGGCTATCAATGGGAACTGGCTCCTCAAGCCCGCGACTGCTGCGGGTCCGGTGGCGTCTACAACCTTCAGCAACCGGAGAACGCGAAAGAAATCCTTGCCCGCAAGTCCGCCTTCTTGAACGACGCGATTGGCGATCCCGTGATCCTCGCAACCAGCAATCACGTCTGCATGATGCAATGGAACTCCGCCCGTTCAAGCGGCCTCGTGACCCGCCCGTACTCGGTCCAACATGTGATTCAGTTGCTCGATCCGCTTGCCAAGAAATAGTGTGCGAAGTCGCGTGTACGTAGCTGTCTCCTCGCGTTTCGACGAGTCGATTACTCGCAACGTCCACTGAAGCGTTCGGCTGCGTCACTCGAAGCTGTGTCGGCTACGAAGAATCTCGTCACAAAAACAAAGCCGTCGTTGATAACTTTCAGAAGGAGTAATGATGTCTGCAAAATTTTGGCTCACAAGTGGAGCGATCCTCGCAGGTGTTGGTGTTGCTTTGGGAGCGTTCGGCGCTCATGGCTTGGATCGACTACTGAAGAACGTGTATTCGCCAGAGGACGTTCGCACGATTGCTGGCCTAACTGTTCCTGCCACCTGGAAATACCTGCAAGACTTCAAGACTGGGGCTGAGTATCAGCTCACGCACTCATTGGCGTTACTGGTGGTTGGATTGCTGGCACGAGACGGTTCGCGGCGGTCACTGACGATCGCAGGCTGGTCGTTTCTATTGGGAATCGTCTTATTCTCCGGCAGCTTGTATGTGCTGGCTGTGACCGGAGTGAAAGCCTTGGGGGCGATCACTCCCCTCGGCGGAATCCTGTTCCTTGTCGGATGGAGTAGCTTGGCGATTGCGGCCTGTCGTCAGCAGCGAGATCGATCGCACTGATTGGGACTGGTTGGTGTTTGCAGACGAAACCCAAACACCACATCATCCAAATTCCAAACTATTCAGAATGCGTCTTTGTTTCGAGTGTTAGCTTAGCTGAATCTATTCAACGAAAAGCGGACGACGATGTCTAACCTGACCCACTTTGACGAAGCCGGCGCGAGCCGCATGGTAGATGTCGGCTCGAAAGAGATCACCATGCGACTGGCTCGTGCGGTGGGCTTCGTGAGGATGTTGCCAGTGACACTGGAATTGATTCGCAATCGGCAAGTCTCGAAAGGGGATGTCTTCGAGGTTGCTCGGCTGGCTGGCATCATGGCGACGAAGCGAACCGATGAACTGATTCCACTGTGTCACTCGCTGGGGCTCGACAGTGCGAAGATTGCGTTTGACATCGTCGATGAATCAACGGTGCGGATCGAATCGATGGTTACGCTGCATGGTCGGACGGGAGTCGAAATGGAGGCGCTCACCGCCGTGAGCATTGCCGCACTCACAATCTACGACATGTGCAAAGCGGTCGATCGTGCAATGTCGATTGGCCCGATCGAACTCCTCGAAAAGTCTGGCGGTCGTAGCGGCCATTGGGTTCGCCCGTAGAACTGGCCGCTTGCCGGTTAGTGGCTCGATTCAACAACAGAGCCACTCGGATAAAGCCGCAATCACAGACCAGTAACCAGTAACGACCGCATTCTAAACCGCTTGACTCGTTTTCCTGGCAGGCGTATATCGCCCGCTCGCTAATTGTTTGCGATAGGGATCTCGAATCATGCTCACGGACGAGGTTACGTTTTCAGCCGATCATGAAGCCGGTGCGGAGCCAGTTGTCGCAGGTCAGTTACCTGCACGATTGCGACTGTTGTGCGTAGGTGCTCGCGAACCTTCGTGGGTCGGACTCACGTTGCAGTTGGACGCGGAAGGGGGTATCGAGCCGCATTTTCGCTGGGCCTCTTCGGCGGCTGAAACGTTGAGCTCGCTTCGCGATGATCCGTTTGATTGCGTGTTGATTGCAGCGACGGACACAGGCTCTTCCATTTCACAGAACGCGAATGCTGCCGGTTTCCACGATGCGGCGATGCTCGTGAAAGCGATTCGAGCGAGTGGTTGTGCGGATCCCGTCGTGTTAATTGCTCAGCAGATTTCGGATGCTGCGTGGGTCGATCTATCCGCAGAAGATTGTGAGTTGCTGCAATCGAACCGAGCGTGGGATTCCCCGGCGCTAGTGGCGACGATCAAACGGGCAATCTTTCGAACGGATATCTTTCGACAGAATCATCGACTTGCCGTCGCGCAAACAAAACGGATGGCTCGCGAACGTGACGAAGCGGAACATCTGCTGAGTCAGCAACGTCGCATCATTGACGACTTGGATGCGCGTGATGAATCAGAGACGCCGACAAACGTGGCTCGGCAAGCGATGATTGATTGTTTCGGTCGAGTCTCGTTGGAACGATACTCGCCGCCTCGCGCGACATTGCCACCAGAGATCAACGCTTATTACCACGAGTTGCTGCGGACGTATGTCATCATGGGTTCGGGGAATCTCAGCGGTGAAATCGCGAAACTGGCAGAATTACTCGCAGTCGCGGGTTGTGGTCCACGCGAAGTGTTGTCACTACATCTGGAGCGAGTCGAATCACTCGTACGCGGTCTAGGCAATCGCAGCACAAGACACATTATGGCTCGCGCGGATTTGCTCGCGTTGGAGTTAATGATTCATCTGGGCGAGTCCTATCGCCGTCGCTGCGTGTAACATCACACGCAGCAGGTTTGCGATGTCGCGGTGGTCGTTCAAGGATTTCATCAGAGCGTCGTCAAATCGTAATTTAAAGGCGGCACGCACTGGATGCTTAGAGTGTGCCGCCGGTATTTATTATCTTGACGACGCACATGGGGAAATTTTGCTTGCGGTATGTAACATCTTCCGATGAGCTATGATCCCTGCGGAGTTCGATGACAGAGACAGCCTGAAATTTGGGAGGATGTCATGACCGGTCGCTTCAATTGGAAACACCCCGCTGTTGGCCGTCGTACCGCGTTGCAAGCGGGAGCAATTGGCTTGCTGGGCTTGGGAACGAACCACCTGCATGCGCTGCGAGCGGCTGCTGCTCCTGGCCATGAGAAGTATGCGAGTGCAAAATCGGTCATCTACATTTTTCTGTCGGGTGGACTCGCTCAGCAGGACAGTTTCGATTTGAAGCCCGCAGCGCCTGACAACATTCGTGGTGAGTTTAACCCCATCGCCACGAAGACTCCGGGGCTCGAAATCTGCGAACACTTGCCGTTGCTCGCTCAACGAAGCCATTTGTGGTCGCTCTGTCGCTCGCTGACGCATCCGTCAAACGATCATTCGCTCGGTCATCACATCATGTTGACCGGTCGCACTGATATGCCGGTCGGTTTCAATCCGAATCAACCCCGCCCGCAGGACTGGCCGTCACTCGCTTCGGTTGCTGGTGACCTTACGCGACCGCGACATAACTTGCCCCCAGCCGTTGTGCTGCCCGATCGATTGGTGCATTACTCTGGACGAGTCCTGCCCGGTCAGTTCGCGGGAATCATGGGAGCACGTCGCGATCCGTGGTTCATCGAACTGTCGCCGTTTAGCTCACTGGGTTACGGCGCGTATCCCGAATACGAGTTCGATCATCAAGAGCGTCTCAACATGCCCCGGCGATCGAAGTTTGAAGCACCGAATCTGTCGCTTCCTGAAGGGGTATCGTTTGGCCGTCTGGATCGCCGCGTGGATTTGGTCAACCTGATTGATCAACAGCGAACGCAACTGGATCGAGTGGCATCGACGAAAGCCTTCGACCGCAACCGACAAAGTGTGTTGTCACTGCTTACCGACGCCAAAGTACGGCAGGCGTTCGACGTCACGAAGGCTGAGCCCGCCGATCAAGACCGCTATGGCCGGAACTCATTCGGTTGGTCATTGCTGATGTCGAAACGACTGGTTCAAGCTGGCGTGAACATGGTCCAGGTCAATCTCGGCAACAACGAAACTTGGGACACCCACGGAGAAGCGTTTCCACACTTGAAAGACAAGCTTTTTCCGCCGACCGACCGAGCACTGTCAGCACTGCTAGACGATTTGTCCGAAAGCGGAATGCTCGAATCGACACTGATCGTCATGGCCGGTGAATTCGGTCGAACACCGAAAATCACGCATCTGCCGCAGCACTACAAACTCCCTGGTAGAGACCATTGGGGTGCAGTGCAAACCGTCTTCTTTGCTGGCGGGGGAGTGAAGGGTGGCCGAGTCATTGGAACCTCGGACAAAATTGGTGGCTATCCCGTCAATGATCCGCAAACTCCGGAAAACATGGCCGCCACGATCTACTCGTCACTCGGCATCCCCGACACAGCAGCTTGGCACGACGATCTCGATCGCCCGCATCACATTTACCACGGTGAGCCGATTCGCGGACTGACGTGAGATTTGTCATGACTGACTCAGAGTTTGTGGCCGGTCGCGTTGTGGGTCTCGGCACGTGGCCGTTCCTGCAGTGCACTGCGGACGGAGTCGGAGACCAACTAAAACCACTTCCGGCCACAACGAGTGCCAGAAGAGCTGTCCGCTGGTGCGAAATTCTACGTACAGGCCGCTTTGATGTGCTCCGTTTTGGAAGCGTCTACCCCACGTTGCCTCGTTTGCGCTGATCTGCTATCACCCCGCCCCTTCCGCGACAGGGATTCGTCGGAGCCGGATAATTCGATCACCCGAATGGAATCGGGAGTTTTGACTTGAGCGCTTCTGCCAGCAGTCAATTGCGTGTTTTGTTCGTCGATGACGAACCGCTAATTCGTCAGATTATGGCTGTCGAGCTACCGTCTCGCGGACATGATGCGACCATTTGCGAAGATGGAGCCGCCGCCGTTCGAGCTTTGGAAAAGGCATCGTTCGATTGTGCGATCATCGACTTGCAGATGCCGGGAATGACCGGCTGGGAAGTCGTTTCCCGCATGAAGGAGATCGCACCTGACACTCCCGCGATCATTCACACCGCGCACGGTAGCATGGACGCTGCGATCCAGGCGCTCCGTATGCAGGTCTTCGATTTTCTGCCGAAGCCATGCAGCTTGGGCGACATCGAGAAATTGCTACAGCGAGTCGCAGAGCAGCGTGCATTGACCCACAAGACAATCGCACTAGAAAGCCGCCTCTCCGCCGTTCAAGGAAGCTCGGATCTGATCGGCACTTCTGTTGGAATGCAGCGAGTCAAACGACTGATCGACAAGATCGCACCGACCCATTCGAGCGTACTCGTTCTCGGAGAAACCGGCACCGGCAAAGAGCTGGTTGCTCGCCGTATCCACGATCTGAGCACACGCAAAGCGATGCCGTTCGTCGCTGTGAATTGCGGAGCTTTGCCGGAACAGCTCGTCGAAAGCGAGTTCTTCGGGCATCGTAAAGGCGCATTCACGGGGGCCGACGCCAATCGCAAAGGCCTGCTCGAAGTGGCCAATGGTGGGACACTGTTTCTTGACGAACTGGGTGAACTCGACAAACCGATGCAGGTCAAACTGCTGCGTTTTTTGGAATCGGGTGAAGTCCGTCGTGTCGGCGAGAACGAGGCGTTTCACGTCGATGTACGAATCGTTTGTGCGACGAATCGACCGCTGCAAGACATGATCGATGAAGGCTCGTTTCGCGAAGACCTCTTCTTCCGTATCAACACGTTCGAGATTCCATTGCCTGCCCTTCGAGAGCGGAAAGATGATCTTCCTGCTCTGGCTCAAGCGTTGATCGCTCGACATCTCAAGCGACGACACGCACCAGACGGCATTCTTTCGCGAGATACGTTGGACGTTTTGAACAACTACGACTGGCCGGGCAACGTTCGCGAACTCGCCAACGCGCTCGAACACGCCGTGATTCTGTCAGACGGCCAATTAATAACACCCGAAGACCTGCCAAGCAGTCTCACGTTGCGACGATCCAAGGGAATAAAGTCGCTCACCATTGATGTCGAGACCTCGCACGGAAAGCCAGTCAGTCTTTCAGCACGAACCATTCACGAAATGGAGCGAGAGATGATCCTGGTCTCCTTGGAACGCCATCAGGGAGACAAGCCAAAGGTCGCATCTGAGTTGGGGATCGCACTCAAGACGCTCTACAACAAGCTCAATCAGTACCAGGCTGAAGCGGCATCACGAGCTAGCTGATGGTGATGTGTGCCAGATTGAGTGCCAATACAAAGCGGCCCGGCAGTTTTTGAACTGCCGGGCCGTTTGCGTTGGTACGACTCAGTTTCTTTTCACCAAGGTTATCGACGGATGATTCGGCTTCTCGAAAGGCTGGGGCGGCCTGTGGTGTAGTCTTTTACTTTCTCTTTGATTTTTGAGGCGATACACCAAGCGAGTCCCAGTCCGATGATTGAAAGTGCGCCGCCAAAGGCCATTTCAGAGGAGCTTCCTAAGAATTGCAGGATGCTTTTTTCTTGTTCATCGGCAGCCACTTTGACCGCTGACGAGCCTTTGGGATTTGGGTTGTTGGCTTTCTCGCCCATTTTGGAAAACATGGTTTTCCCAGGCTTGTTCTTACCCGAAGACGATTTTGTATTGCTCGCGTCTTTCTTGTTGGGGGCCGACTTCCCCTTCTGTGGTTTAGCCACCACTGAGTCGAGCGAATCGGCGGTCGCTTTGAACGCATCTTTGGTCGCACTGCTCACGTCCAAGAGATTAGGGACTTGTCCGAACTGCAATGCTGGGGCGAGGATTGTGATACCTGCGATTTGGCTCAACATCAAACTCATGAACGTACCTTTCAGACTCGTTTTCGGAATTCGGGGAAAAACCAAATCGACTTTGGTTGTAGAGAACGAGGGACCAGCGAGCATTTCAGATTTCGCGAGTCATCAATCAAGAAACCCCAGTGAGGCACGCATGGTGGGGTTTGCAACCGTGACTTGATTGAGGGCTAGTGCCACGACCAAGAAATATCCTGCCATTAGATTTGGAGTGCGGCTTGTTGGATTTTTGTGGTGCGGGTGATGCGCCGGTGCGGTGGGCAGAACCGAGCTACGGGCTGCGATTGTGTCGGTTTGCCGGTGTAGGTCCAAGTCATGGGGCTGGCCATCGTC
>JAPLNX010000355.1 GCA_026400935.1 Planctomycetia bacterium
GTCAGCCCCCCGGTTTCGTCGCCGATTAACCGGGGGGCTGACGCCGCCCCGCTCGCCAATAAGTCGAGTTTTGCGGTGCCGTCGAGTGCTTCGACGACGCCAAGCGACTCCAGCGACTCGCCCGATAAGTCCCCTGCACAAGGCTCATCGGTCAGTGACTCGTCCGTGCGTATCGACGTCAGTCTGCTCGACAAACTCATGAATCTGGTCGGTGAGTTGGTGCTCGCTCGCAATCAGATTTTGCAATATGCCCGCACAACGGAAGACGCCACGATCACGGCCGCTTCGCAACGGCTCAACTTAATCACAACCGAACTGCAAGAAGGGGTCATGAAGACTCGGATGCAGCCGATTCAAAATGCGTGGAACAAACTGCCGCGTGTCGTTCGCGACCTGTCGGCTCAGCTCGGTAAGCACATCCAAGTAAAGATGGAAGGTGCCGAGACCGAACTCGACAAGACGATCCTCGAAGCGATCAAAGATCCGTTGACGCACATCGTGCGCAACTCGGTCGATCACGGCATTGAAGCGTCTGATGTCCGTGTGGCGAACGGAAAATCCGCCGAAGGAACTCTGTGGCTGCGAGCCTTCCACGAAGGGGGCCAAGTCAACATAGAGATCAGCGACGACGGCGGCGGAATCAATCTGACTCGTGTCAAAGAGAAGGCCCTCAGCCAAGGGATGATCACCGCCGAACAAGCCGTCAGCATGACCGAACGCGAGCTGACGAACTTGATTCTGCTACCCGGCTTTTCGACTGCCGCTGCCGTGACGAACGTTTCCGGACGCGGTGTCGGGATGGACGTCGTGAAGACGAACGTCGAACGGATCGGCGGGACGTTGGACATTCACAGCGTGCTCGGCAAAGGGACGACGCTGCGGATCAAGATTCCGCTGACGCTGGCAATCGTCCCCGCGCTCACGGTGAGTTGTGGCAGCAACCGCTTCTGCATTCCACAGGTCAATCTGTTGGAGTTGGTACGGCTCGATGGCGACCGCGTTCGCAATGAAATCGAACTGATTCACAGCGTGCCGGTTTATCGCTTGCGAGGCCAACTGCTGCCGTTGCTGTATCTCGACGAGCAGTTGAAGCTGCATCCACGTCGGACTCACGAAGAACGTCAGGCCGAAGAATCCGCGCACATCGTTGTTTTACAAGCAGAAGACCGCGCGTTCGGATTGGTCGTGAACTCGATCACTGACACGCAAGAAATTGTGGTCAAACCGCTGGGACATCATCTCAAAGGAGTGCGAGCGTATGCCGGTGCGACGATCATGGGTGACGGCACTGTCTCATTGATTCTGGACGTCATCGGACTGGCTCAGCAGGGCCAAGTGCTCAACGAACATCGGGATCATTCCAACGCCAATGCTGACAGCTCGAATGCCACAAGCAACGAACGCCAATCGTGGCTGGTCGTTGATCCGGGCGACGGCTCGCAAGCGGCGATCGACCTCGGAACGGTCGCTCGTCTGGAAGAGTTTCAGCTCAGCACCATCGAACACAGTGGCCGTGACGAGGTCGTCCAATACCGCGACCGCATCCTGCCGCTGCTGCGACTCTCCACCGGCTTTCAACAGACGTCTTACGGCAACGACGAGGCCTTCGGAACCAAGACGAAGGACTCGATGTCCGTCGTCGTCTATCAACATGAAGGCCGCCAGGTCGGCATCGTGGTCGGTCAGATCGTGGACATTGTCGAACACGCTTTGCGATTCGACGACGGAGCCGATCCGAACAACGTCGTGCCACCACCCAGCCAAGTCATCAACGGCCGCGTGACGCAGATCATTGATCTGGGAGCGCTGGTCGCTTCTGCGATGTGAATAACAACCCCACCGAGCTTGCCTCGGTGGAGTAGGGCTTCCGCACTACGCGGATGAGATTTGCGAAGAAACATTGCGTAGTGCAAAGGCCCAAATCCACCGAGGCAAGCTCGGTGGGGTTTGCGAATGTCCAACAATCGCACAACAGGTGAGCCGGGCGGCGTCAGCCCCCGAACAGTCTGAAAACTCAAAACGACTAAAACCAATTCAACAAATGCGTCCGGAGGCTAACGCTCTCCGGCTCACCGAAAGAGTGACCCACACTATGTCCAAATCCAACTTCTGCACTTTCCAAGTCGATCAACTTTATCTCGGCGTGGATGTGTTGCAGGTTCAAGAAGTCTTGAAGGCTCAGCAGATGACTCCGGTACCGCTCGCCGATGACACGGTGCGTGGGCTGATGAATTTGCGAGGCCAGATTGTCACCGCGTTTGATCTGCGACGTCGGCTCGGTGTCGCGGATCGGAGCGACGGCATCCCGGCGATGAACGTCGTCGTGCGAACGCCGGAAGGTCCGGTCAGTCTGCTGGTCGATGAGATCGGCGACGTGCTGGAACTCGACAGCGACAAGTTCGAACCCGTCCCCGAAACGCTGCAAGGGATGCCGCGTGAATTGATTCGCGGAGCGTACAAGCTCGACGGCCGCCTGCTGATGGTGCTCGACACCCAGAAGGCACTCGGCGCAGCAGCATGACAAGAACGTAGCCACGCTCGCCAGTGCGTGGGCCAAACCACATCACAAATCCACGCTCTGGCGAGCATGGATACAAGTAATCCGAGGCGTCAGTTTTGAAGTTGCGCTGTTTTGGCATTTCGCCCCGAAGGGGCAGCCATAAGTCAGCCCAGGGCAAGCGACCATCGGGAGCGTCGCCCTGGGTTGGTATCCGTGACAGATTTTGAAGCCCTGAAGGGGCGGCCCTAATTCTGTTCCAATCAGTAGTGCCGCCCCTTAAGGGCTGTGTTTTCCAAGAGAATCGCCAACCCAGGGCGTTGCCCTGGGCTGGCTTATGGTCGCCCCGTTGGGGCTGAAAACAAAATAGCGCAACTTCAAAGAGCGTCAGCGAGGGCGAACGCTTCACAAGATTTAAGAACTCAATTGGTCATTGGTTATTGATCGTTGGTAATTGGTCATCTGACCTGACAAAGCCCGAACCACCAACCTCGAATAGCCAATGATTTATGGCCAACGACAACTTTCTTCCCTTTTCATTTCACCAAGGAGTCTCTGCTGTGTTCCTCAACCGTCTTGGTGTCTCTGCCAAGCTCTACCTTTTGATGGCGGTCTTTGCCACCAGTTTTGTTGGTTACGGCGTGTGGTCACACAACACGCTGCAACTGGCCAAGGTGCATGGACCGTATTACAACCAAATCATTCAGGGCAAAGACTTGCTGGCCGATGTGCTGCCACCGCCGCAATACATTATCGAGTCGTACTTGAGTGCGATTGAACTCCACGACTTGTGCGAGAGCGAAGCGAGCAAAGCAAAGATGGAGGCGGAAGTTGAAAAGCTCAACAAGCTGAAGGCCGAGTATGACAAGCGGCACGACTTCTGGGTGAAAGAGTTGCCGGAGAACTCGTTGAAACGATCGTTGATCGTCGATGCTCACGACCCGGCCATCGCATTTTACAAACTGGCCACCGAAGTGTTGGTCCCTGCCTGCCTTTCCGGTGATGGTGAGAAAGCTCACGAACTGGTGTCGGGGCCAATGCGACTCAAGTACGAGGCTCATCGAGCCGCGATCGACAAGGTAGTGACTCAATTCACCGAGCAAGCGACGCACTTGGAAACGACCGTCGCTGCAACGCTGGAATCATGCGGCAACTGGTCGATCGCCTTAGTCGGAATCGCTTTGGGAATCGTCTGCGGATTTGGTTGGTATCTGACCCGCTTGATACACGCCACCCATGCGAAAACCTTAGACTGCGCCTGCCAAATGGAAGCGATCTATCGCTCACTAGCTGTGGTCGAGTTCCAAATGGATGGGACTGTGATCGGTGCCAATGACAACTTCCTGCGCACGCTCGGCTATTCGTTGGACGAAGTGAAAGGACGACATCACAGCCTGTTCGTCGATGACGACTATCGCCAGAGCCATGACTATCAAGAATTCTGGAACAAGCTCCGACACGGTGAATTTCATACTTCCGAATTCAAACGAATCGGCAAAGGGGGCAAGGACATTTGGATTCAAGCTTCTTACAACCCGATCCTCGACGTGAACGGCAAGCCGGCCAAAGTGGTGAAGTACGCGACGGACATCACCGAACAGGTTCGGCTCCGCGAGCACATGAGCCAAGTGTTGGAAGGTGTCAAAACCAATGCGAACTCACTGACGCAATCGACCAACGGACTGTCGTCTGTGAACGCCCAGATGCGAGCCAACGCCGAACAAACCAAAGAACAAGCGACGCTCGCCAGCGGTGCGGCAGAACAAGTCAGCTCCAACGCTCACTCGCTGTCGTCCGCCGTCGAACAGTTTGAAGCGGCCATCAAAGAAATCTCGTCCAACGCCAGCAACGCGGCCAACGTCGCTCGCAGTGCGGTCGAAGCGGCCGAGCAAACGTCGAACACGATCAGCCGACTCGGTGCCAGCAGCGCGGAAATCGGCCAAGTCATCAAGGTCATCAACTCCATTGCCGAGCAAACCAATTTGCTCGCCTTGAACGCGACAATCGAAGCGGCTCGTGCCGGTGAAGCGGGCAAGGGCTTCGCGGTCGTGGCCAATGAAGTCAAAGAACTCGCCAAAGCGACCAGCAAGGCGACCGAAGACATCATCGACAAGATCGGTTCGATCCAAGTTGATACGGGAGAAGCGGTCGAAGCGATCCGCAAAGTGAGCGAGATCATTCGCACGATCAACGAGACTCAAAACGCCATCGCCAGTGCGGTTGAAGAACAAACCGCGATGACGACGGAGATTTCACGAAACATCTCCGATGTGGCCATCGGCAGCAGTGAGATTGCTCGAAATATCACGCTGGTTGCTGACGCGGCTCAATCCACGTCACGCGGCACGGATGAAGCGATTCAAACTGCCGAGGAACTCGCAGTAATGGCTGCCAACCTGATGAACATCGTGGGCGAAACTCACGAAACAGCTACTCGTCGCAACGACAAACCGGCACCGAAACGCGGCCCACGCACAGCTGCTCCTGCGACTGGCGGAAAGTACCGACTGAAAGCATCAGTCGATCAGTTCGCGGAATTGGCGTGAGAGGAATTTGTCAGTTGTCCGTGGTGATTCACCGCAGACAACTGACTCCACTCACCCTCAAACAAGCGATATCCACCAACCCCACCGAGCTCGCCTCGGTGGATTCGGGCTTCTGCACTACGTGATTCTTCTCCCGAAACAATGGAGACCGTAGTGCAAAAGCCCGCGAGCCACCGAGACAAGCTCGATGGGGGCGCTTGTATGAGAACTGACCACTGACAAAGACGGGCAAGAGTGCCCGTCCTACGAAACTCAACTTCCGAGACCAAACATGCAAGCACTCATTGTTGACGACTCCCGCGCCATGCGGCGCATCTTGCGGACGATTGTCGAACCGCTCGGCTTCGAGATCGCTGAAGCCGGACACGGCATCGAAGGTCTGCAACGACTCGAGGAATGTCCGGAGACAGAACTGGCACTCGTCGATTGGAACATGCCCGAGATGAACGGCCTCGAGTTCGTCAAAGCGGTTCGAGCCAACCCGATTTACGAACGGATCAAGCTCGTCATGGTCACGACCGAAACCGAACCAGCCAAAATGGCTCGCGCTTTGATGGCGGGTGTCGATGAGTTCGTCATGAAGCCGTTCACGAAAGAAATCCTGTTAGACAAGCTGCAACTCATCGGTGTGCAAATGCCGGTGCTGGTGTAGCACGCATTGAAGCCGCCCCCACCGAGCTTGCCTCGGTGGAATCGGGCTTCCGCACTACGCGATGTTTCACTCGAAACCATGTTCGTCGTAGTGCAAAAGCCCGCGAGCCACTGAGGCAAGCTCAGTGGGGGTTATCACCTAACCAAACCACTGACCAATAACCGCTGAAGACGTCCGGAGCCTGACGGTCTCCGGCTCACCCAGAATTCCCTGTCCCCAAAGGAGCCTACTCATGCTTGCCACTCTCGAACCAAACGAACTGGATCTCACGCCGCCGCCAGAAATCGTCGCACTGTTGAATAAGCGAGCACACAAGCTGCGGATGCTTCCTGCTGTCGCGGTGGAAGCACTAGAGCTTGCGAAGAATCCTGAATGCACCATTTCCGAGTTTGCTACTTTCGTGGAACGCGACGTCAAACTGGCAACTGACATGCTCAAGATCGCCAACAGTGCGCTCTATTGTCCCACCACACCGATCCTCAATCTGCATCGTGCCGTGGTCCGACTCGGTTTCCGCGAGTGCCAATATCTGATCATGACCGCCAGCGTCTCTAGCCTGATGAACCGCTTACCGCTGGATCAGGAATGGATTCGCGAAGTTCATTCGCGGCACTCCTTTAACACCGCCTTGCTCGCGATCCACATGAATCGCATCTTTCACTTCGGCTTTCAAGGAGAAGAATTCACTGCCGGACTCATGCACGATTTCGGTCGTCTTCTCATCGCGCTTGTCGCGCCCGAGCGTTTTAAGGAAATCGACCCGATGGACTTTGATGAATCACCAGAAACATTGGTACGCGAACACGCCTTACTCGGCACCGATCACTGCCGCTTGGGAGCGTGGTATGCCACACAACAAAAACTGCCCGCACCGCTCCCAACTGTGATCTTGCATCATCATCAACCCGAACTGGCCGAACAGAGCCAGAAGCTAACGACACTCATTGCCGTCGCCGATCACATGGCGAATCATTTGCAACGCCATGAAGAGTCCGCTGGCTACAATCCAGACTCCAATCCTTTCTGGCCAGCTCTCGCAGATCATGCTGATGCCACTGTCGAAAAACACTTCCACGAACTCGTCCCAGCCATGATGGAAGTGACTCAGCGCGATGCAGCGAGCCTTATGAAGAGCTAAGAAAACATCTCCCCCACCGAGCTTGCCTCGGTGGAATCGGGCTTCTGCACTACGCCTAGTGGCAATCAAAAATGGAAACGTTTCGTAGTGCAAACACCAAAATCCACCGAGACAGGCTCGGTGCGGAGATGAACCGCAGCGATACACCAGCCTTTTGCAGCAAACTCCACCTGTCTGACTATCAGGCTTTTTATGACACTGCAACAACCGTCTTAATAATGCCAACCTCTCATAGGTGCAATGCGGCAATCTGATCGTTTTTGTCTCAGTTTAATTAACGTCATTACAAGCGACTCCATGAGAACTATGCACTAGACGACGCAATAGACCCGATGAATAAATGATAACGCTCTATCAATCATTCACCGTTTTGACTTTCCGAGGCACACCGCCATGACCACGCCACTCCGAATTCTACTGGCTGATGATTCTGTCACCGTCCGCCGGTTGCTGAACGAAACACTTTCGAGCGATTCGATGTTGGAAGTGTGTCATGCGGCACGCGATGGCCAAGAGGCACTGGCTCAGTTTCCGTTAGTGCAACCGGACGTCGTGGTGCTAGATGTGGAAATGCCTGTCATGTACGGGATTGAAACGGTCATCGCGATTCGCAAATTGAATGCGCGTGTTCCCATCATCATGTTTAGCTCGCTGACGACTCAAGGTGGCGAAGCGACGCTCGATGCACTCACTCATGGAGCGACCGATTATGCGACCAAGCCGAGCCACGTTGGACACTTGCAAGATGCGGTGGATCAAATCCGCAAAAACTTGATCCCGATGATTAAACATTGGGGCCAGTGGTATCAGGAGCAACGCCGAGCACCACCAGCCAGTCAGACGGCCTATCACCTCGAACGCAAACTGCCGGTCACGCTTCGCCGCGAATCGTTGTCAGCGGCAACAAAACCAAACGTTCGCGGTGACAAGCCGGTCGAGATCATTGCCATCGGTGTTTCCACCGGAGGACCGAGTGCTTTGGCCGATGTCCTGAAACTGATTCCGAAACAATTTCCGATTCCGATTGTGATTGCTCAGCATATGCCACCGTTGTTTACCGGACTTTTGGCCGAACGTCTGAATCAAATCTGTCCGTTGTCCGTGAATGAGGCTCACGACAACGCTGAGTTGGTATCTGGACAAGTCTGGATCGCACCGGTTAATCAACACCTCATCGTCGAAAAGCATGGTTTCCATGTACGACTCCGTTTGAATCATGGTCCGTTGGTCAATTCCTGTCGTCCTTCGGTAGACGTCTTGTTCCGTAGCGTCGCCGAGACGATCGGTGGAGCCTCGATTGCCGTGGTACTCACCGGCATGGGCCACGATGGCCTGGAAGGTTGCCGCCTGATCCACGGCAAAGGGGGCAAAGTGATCGCTCAAGACCAAGCCACCAGTGTTGTCTGGGGAATGCCGCGAGCGGTCGCAGAAGCAGGACTCGCCGACCAAGTTTTACCGTTACACAGCATTGCTGGCGAACTGATTCGCATGTCGCAAGTCGGCCGATCAGCAATCGCCAGTGTTTGCTAAATGCTTGAGCCCCCACCGAGCTCGCCTCGGTGGAATCGGGCTTCTGCACTACGAAACCAAACCACTACGAAACTAAACCTAGTGCAAAGGCCCATTAACCACCGCGACCCTACGGGTGCCCGGCTCGGTGGGGGGCACTAATCATAATCACCAAGTATTGACTCCCATGCCACTCGCCATCGCCGACATCGACTACCTCAGACAGGTTGTTTCCAGCCGTTCTGGCAACGTCCTGACTCAAGAACAGGGCTACCTGTTGGAAAGCCGTTTGTCTCCCGTCGCTCAGACGGCGGGATTGAAGGATGTTGTCGCGCTGGTTGCCGAACTGCGGAAGTCCAACGCATCTACGCTGCATGAGCGCGTTTCAGAAGCGATGACGATCAACGAGACCAGCTTCTTCCGCGACATGCATCCCTTTCAAGCGATGCGTGAAAGCATCCTGCCGGCGCTCATCGAATCACGCAAAGCGACGAAGCAACTTTCGATTTGGTGTGCCGCGTCATCGTGCGGTCAGGAGCCATACAGCCTCGCGATTCTGATTCGCGAACACTTCCCGCAACTGGCCGATTGGAATGTACGGATCGTTGGTACCGACCTCAGTGATGAAATGTTGGCGAAAGCTCGACTCGGACGTTACACGCAATTCGAGGTTGGTCGCGGCCTCCCCGCCAAAATGTTGATCAATAACTTTTTGCGCCTCGGAACCGATTGGGTATTGAAGGACGAAGTCCGCCGCTTGGTCGAGTTCCGCAAAATGAACCTGACGCAACCGTGGCCCTTCATGGCTCCTGCCGACATCGTCTTCATTCGTAATGTGTTGATCTATTTTGATATTCCCACAAAACAATCAATTCTCAACCGCGCGCTGCGAGTGCTGCGACCTGACGGCTACTTGTTCGTTGGCGGGAGCGAAACGCTGCTGAACATGAACCTGCCGATTCGTCGCGAAGCGATCGGTGCGACCGCCGTGTATCGACCGAACGTTGTGGTCACGACTCCGAGCAACAGCATCGCGAGCAACTCCGCACGCGGCCTCGCGGCACCGGCAACCGCATCAGTTAGTCGCCCGACATCAACATCCACATCCACATTGTCGACGTTCACACGTAAACCAACTTAAACCTCAAACAAGTGAAGTCCACTAACCCCACCGAGCTTGTCTCGGTGGGGCTGGTGGATTGACGCCAAATCACTCCTTGGTCAATCACATCGACCTTCCGACCAAAATCGTCTGGACCCATTTCATGCCCCCTAAAATTCGAATTCTGATCGCAGACGATTCCGTCACCGTCCGCCGACTTCTGAACGACACCCTGGCTGCAGATCCCGACCTGGAGATCTGCGACATCGCTCGTGATGGCCAAGAGGCTGTCGCAAAATTTCCGATCGTTAAGCCGGATGTCGTACTGCTTGACGTCGAGATGCCCGTCATGGACGGCATCGAAGCGGTCGTCGCCATTCGCAAGCTCGATCCGCGAGTCCCCATCATCATGTTCAGTTCGCTGACCATGAAAGGAGGACAAGCCACGCTCGACGCGCTGACCTTCGGAGCGAACGATTATGTCACGAAGCCGACACAATCCCACAACCTGCAAGACGCAATCGGACACATTCGTCGTGAGTTGATCCCCAAGATCAAACAATTCGGTCAGCGTTCGCTTTTCGCTCGCACTGCATCAACACGATCTGCCACGAATACGATTCGTCTGCAACGGGGCGCGGTCGGAACTCAATCTAGCGAAGTACCGATCCCTGGACTGTCGATGCTGTCGATGTCCGCTGAAAGATTCGACGTCATTGCGGTGGGGGTTTCCACCGGTGGCCCGAATGCTCTGGCTGAAATGCTCAAGCCGCTCTCGCGAGACTTTGCGATCCCGATCCTGATTGCTCAACACATGCCGGCGTTGTTTACGTCGCTGCTGGCAGAACGATTGAGCCAAGTCAGTTCGTTGAAAGTTCGTGAAGCGACTGACGGAACGATACTCGAACCAGGACAAGTCTGGGTTGCTCCTGGCGATCAACATTTGGTCGTTGAGAAGCAAGGTTTCCGTTCGATCCTTCGATTAAACCGAGAGCAACTCGAAAACTCATGCCGTCCGTCCGTGGATGTTTTGTTCCGCAGCGTGGCTTCCGCCTATCGTGAAAGAGCACTCGCCATCGTACTCACGGGCATGGGCTGCGACGGCAAAAAGGGCTGCGAACTGATTCGCCAGAATGGCGGCAAAGTGATCGCTCAAGATGAGGCCACCAGCGTCATCTGGGGCATGCCCGGAGCGGTCACCAAAGCAGGATTAGCCAACTGCGTTCTGCCACTCCCAGAAATCTCCAAACAACTTTCCCGACTCCAGCAACCCGGCCGCATGATGGCGACTGCGGGACACTGACGAGTAAGGCCCAATTTCCAATGAACCCCCAAGCTCAAAGGCCAAAACTCAAAACTCAACCACGCGATATTCGTAAACCCCACCGAGCTTGCCTCGGTGGTTAAGAGGCTTTTGCACTACGACCATGATTTCAAGTGACTCATTGCGATGTGCAAAAGCCCGAATCCACCGAGGCAAGCTCGGTGGGGTCACTTCTTTGAAGACTCAATGAATCCACCACTGTTGAAACCGTCTCTTACCTAGGACTCTCTCATGCAACTTGATGAACCCACTCTGCAACAAATTACCGTTGATGTCTGCCAAACCATGCTGGGGCTTGCGCTCACGCCGATTGGTTCGGACATCGACACGGCCAAACAACTCGTGGCCTCTGTCGAGATTCGTGGCGGCCGTTCTGCCGCCGTCGATGTTTTTGCTCACGAAAACTTGATGACGGCGATCGCCGAGACCATGTTTTGTGCTGAGCGATCAAGCCTTTCGCCCGAAGAGATTCGTGATGCTTTCGGCGAGATTGCCAACATGATTGGTGGCAACGTCAAAGGGGCATTCGGCGAAGAGTCCGACCTCTCACTGCCGACGATCGGCG
Organism: Planctomycetia bacterium; assembly: GCA_026400935.1. Classification (GTDB taxonomy): domain Bacteria; phylum Planctomycetota; class Planctomycetia; order Planctomycetales; family Planctomycetaceae; genus SXKJ01. The sequence goes on from JAPLNX010000355.1 coordinate 11,334, forward strand.
AAGCGAACGACTCGCTGGATCGACTCCCTCATGAATGCTTGCGAACAACCTTCGAGTGCTGTGGCCATCCGCTGACGATCGTGCTACGCGAAGCGGACCCGAAGGCACAACCGGTTGAGCTGGCGGTGGTGGTTTAGCACTCAAGCTAGATGCGTCGTCAGCCCTAAGTTTATGGGTAGCTGAAGTCGTGAGACTTCAGAAATCTCCGAACTCTCACGAGTTCGGCTACCCAAAAAACAAGACTTGACGGGGCACTAGATACGTCCACCAAGCCCACCGAGCTTGCCTCGGTGGATTCAGGCCTTTGCCCTACGACTTCTGACCTGAAATATTGAGTTACCTAGTGCAAAAGCCCGCGAGCCAACGAGACAAGCTCGGTGGGGGGCACGTGATTGAGGGCTAGCACACCTCACTTCATTGATCCCAGTTCACAAATATGAAATTTCAAATCGTTCTTCACGAATCACGACCTACATTTTGACACACATCACGAATCACAACAGACACGAAGGCAGCATCATGAAAATTCTCATTGTCGACGATAGCAAAGCGATGCGCATGATCGTCCAACGAACCTTAAAACAAGCGGGCTTCACCAACATTCAAGCAGTCGAAGCCAATAACGGCGTCGAAGCTCTGCAAGTGATTGAAGAGCAATCGCCAGACCTCGTGCTCTCCGACTGGAACATGCCCGAGATGAAAGGGATCGACCTGCTCATTACCCTAAGAGCTAACGGCAGACAAGTGCCACTGGGATTCATCACTTCAGAAAGCAGCCCTGAGATTCGAGCACAAGCCGAAGCCGCCGGCGCGGCCTTCGTCATCATTAAGCCGTTCACTCCTGCTGCGTTCGAGCAAGCGCTGAAGCCGCTGATGGCTTAACCCGACTTCGCCGACATTACGTAGCCGTCACGCTCCGCGTGACGAGCCGAATGTCGCACGATTCCATTTGCGAACAGAGCCAGGAGACGCTCGGCTCGTCACGCGGAGCGTGACGGCTACGTAATGACACAAGCCACTTCAATAGCAAACGACACCACGAGACCCACACCATGACCACGCCACTGCCAACACTCAACGACGTGAACGGCCTCTTCACGATGCTGTTCGGACACGATACGACCTGCAAACAGGGAAAGGCTCCGCTCCCGCCTGATGCGTGCGCGATTGTCGCGATCTACAACGACAAAGACGGAGCGGCCAAACGTCTGCTGACGTGCGACCTCGCCTTTGCCAACAGCGCGGGAGCCGCGCTCTCGATGATTCCACCGGGAGCCGCCGCCGATGCGACCAAAGCAGGTAGCGTTCCTGATAATATCCTCGCCAATCTGCACGAAGTCATGAACATCGCCGTCAACCTCTTCACCGAGACGTTTGATGGACGTCTGGAATTAGCCAGCGTTTCACGGGCGAGCGAACTCAGTCCTGAAACCAAAGCTGCGTTGAGTTCCAAAGAACGCTCGACCGTCGATGTTGCGATTCCACGCTACGTCGCCGGGCGAGTCGGATTAGTCGCGGTGTAACCCCGAAGCCAACCACCCCACTGAGCTTGCCTCAGTGGGGTGGTTGGCATTCGCACTACTTCACATGGCATTCGCTGTCGTTTTTAAGGTAGTGCAGGAGCCTATTTCCACCGAGGCAACGTCAGTGGGGATAATTACACATTTCGTCGCCACTCGATCTTTTTTGCTTCACATCACGAGACCGCATCATGCCTATCCCACTCACCAACAATGCCGCAACGTGCGCCATTATTTCCGATGAACTCTATGCGGAAGCAGTTCTGAGTTGTGATCCGGAATATCTACCCGATCGCCAAGTATGGGATAACACCGGCTTGGACGAACTGGCCCTGGGCTTGATGGCGTTTGAGTTCCGAGATTACTCCGTTGCGACGTCTGCGTTGATGCGAGTCAGTGAAGATGACTTGCCGCAGTTCGCGCTGGCTCAAGAATGGCTGGGTCTCACGCACCTGAAAACGGGACATCCGGAGTTAGCCATCGAACCGTTGCGACGCGCCCTGCAACTCGACGAGCAACTGCATCGCGACCCACTGACGATTGCCGAATGTCAGTTCTCGTTGGGACTGGCATATGCTCGCACCGGCCACGAAGAATGTGCGTTGAGTGAATATCGCGACGCCTTGCGCTGTGACCCCAATTGGGGCACAGTACTGTTTGAAGTCGCACGAGTTCACGCTCATCGCAATCGCATACTTGATGCTGTTGCCTCACTGGTTGATGCCGCGCGGCAGGATGACTTCTATCTCACTCGTACTCAACACGATTTCGACTTTGAGGCTGTCCGACAAACGCCAGAATTTGCTCGGTTAGTTGGTGATGCGTAGCGGCCGATTGGTACCTCGTTGATCGACTTCCCGTTGAAAAATGGAATGCAGCCCCACCGAGCTTGCCTCGGTGGATTAGGACTTTTGCACTACGTAGCGATTCACTCGAAATCGTGATCGTCGTAGTGCAAAAGCCTGTTAACCACCGAGATGAACTCAGTGGGGTTCGGTTAAACAACGTCTGATTCACAACCTTGATTGCTCACCAGGAATCCGTCGATGACCGTTGATTGGAACAGCCTTGTCCAAAACGCAATGAAGGTTCGTCCGCAACTAGACCTGCCTCGGCGATTGAAGCTGCCGGTGTTGCCCCAGTCTGTTGTGGAGTTCACGGCAATTTCTGAAAAGCCTGATGTTGGACCACAGGAGTTGGCCGCACCGATCGAAGCCGATTCCGCGCTCACCTCGGAATTGTTGCGACAAGTCAATTCTGTCGGTACTGGATTGCGACAACGAGTTTCTTCGGTGGCTCAAGCCATCAATCTCTTTGGTCCGCGTCGGACGAAGACGCTCGTCCTGACCTGTGCTTTGCAGACGGCTAAGGCGGGGATGAAGTCACAGCTCATCAACGCCACACAGTTTCAAAAAGAGAATCGCATCCGAGCGATTTTCGCTCGCGAGGCCGCTCGCGGAGCGGAGGTTGATATCGAAGTCGCTTACACCGCTGGCTTGCTGCAAGACTTTCTCCTGCCGCTGCTCACCGATGCGTTTCATTCTGACTATCAAAAACTTTTTCAGGAGGAGCGCGAACTCGTTGAGAAAGAACGCGAGCGATTCGGCTGGGATCACGCCCAGATTGCTGCCGGGCTGATGCACGACTGGGGATTTCCGGGCGAATTGGTCGCGTCCGTTTTGTTGCATCACAGCCTGGACCAAGTCACGTTGGACCCAGCCCTGCGCGAATCAACCGTCAGCGCGGCGATTGCTGCGGCGGCATTGCCTGACTGCTTGTGTCAGTCACCTCAAGGTTTTGAGACGTTGCTTTTCCTCCAAGATGTGCTGCCTGACTTCTGTTTCCTAGAAGTGGCCAATTTGGTTGACGAAGAACTCGCCGGAGCCGATGGTCATCGAGGTCAAGAAACAACGTTGTGTGAACGGCTAGGCAATTTGGCGATCGAGAACTTGGAACAGCGCCGCATCGACCGAGTTCATCGCCACAAACAGCTCGGCAATTACACACTCGAAGAACAGATTGGCGAAGGTGGCATGGGGGTTGTCTATCGAGCACGCCACTGCATGCTCAAGCGGCCGGCGGCTGTCAAACTGTTGCACTCCATGAAGCTTGGCCCTGATTCGTTGGCTCGCTTCGAAAGCGAAGTGCAACTGACTTGCCAGCTCACGAGCCCGCATACCATTGCGGTTTATGACTACGGTGTTACTGCCGAAGGGCTGTTCTACTACGCGATGGAGTATTTAGATGGCATCAATCTCGGACAGCTTGTGCGAGACTATGGTCCGCAAAGTTCGGGGAGAGTGATCCATTTGTTACAACAAGCTTGTAGCTCCCTAGCGGAAGCACACGCTGCGGGATTGATTCACCGTGATCTGAAGCCTGACAACTTGATGCTTTGTTACCGCGGAGGGATTCCGGACATGCTTAAGGTTTTGGACTTCGGCTTGGCAAGAGTCGTGTCTGACCACCCTGAACGCGACCAGCTTCCTCAAGGGTTGAGCGGCACTCCGCATTACATGCCACCCGAAGCGATTTCAACACCGAATAAGATCGATGCTCGTAGCGATCTGTATTCATTAGGGGCCGTCGCCTACTGCTTGCTCACAGGACTTCCGGTCTTTTCAGGAGACAATATTCTGGAGATCCTACGACAGCACAGCAGTGTTGTCCCCAAATCACCTTCCGAGCGATTAGGAATCGCGGTTGATGCCGATTTGGAGGCAATCGTTATGCAATGCCTCGCAAAACAGCCAACAGATCGTCCAAAGAACGCTCAAGAACTGAGCCGGATGCTAAGTCACTGTGAATCAGCCACGGCCTGGGGTAATGAAGAGGCCGCTGACTGGTGGAGCAGGCGAGAAGCGTTTATCCGAACTAACGGCCCCACTTCTCCCGGGGCGTTCGAGCCCACTCGAGTGATCGGCATTTAACCGCCAATGCAGCCATTTCACGCGACTCATGGTTGTTCGCGTTGCCAATTATTGACGGCACAAAAGCGGGCGACGAGATTCGAACTCGCGACGTACAGCTTGGGAA
>JAPLNX010000062.1 GCA_026400935.1 Planctomycetia bacterium
GCAGGATTTCCAGTTGCCGCTCCGTCGCCTCAATCCGCACTGCCTTCCTTGGCATCGCACCACCCTCCGTTAAAGGTGATGCAGTAATGACACAAACTCGCTTTTTATGGAGGATCAATTCTCGGTCGTGGTACTAGCTTGATGACCGAACCGTCCCGCCTTCAAACCAGCCGTGCTCTTTCTGACACGGCTGGCCAATTTGTGAATTTGGGTGGCACGTCCTGATCATCGGATAAGACGTGGGAATCGCGATCAACTTTGAAACCCACACCCATCCCGATGGTCAGGGGCGTGCCACGCACGCCTGCAAATTCAACTCAAATCGACCTTCAAGCCAACCGTGTTCTTTGTGGCGACAGTGCTCGCATCAGATTAACGAACTGCCTAGCATGGCCGCGTTAAGTTCGTCGTCCAGATGTTTTGGGTACGAATGATGTCACAGCCTCAAGTTCACCGCTGCTTCGGTCCCAAGGATCGTCGCGCTTGGTTGCAAATCGGCGGTTTGAGTCTTGGTGCCTTGGCGACTGGCCTAAGTCCAACGCTTGCACAACTGCTTGCGGCCGCCGATCAAGACAGTGTTAAACAGTCGGTCTCGAAGGACTTTTCGGTCATCGTGTTTTGGGCCAATGGTGGCCCCAGCCACCTCGACTTGTTTGATTTGAAGCCGCAAGCTCCAGCGGAATATCGCGGAGAATTCCTGCCGGTCCGGACGAACGTGCCTGGCGTTGAGATCACTGAGTTGTTGCCGACATTGGCTCGCATGGCAGACAAGTTTGCGATCGTCCGCAGCTTGTGTCACGAACGAGCAGAGCACTCAGGTGGAACGAATCGTTTTCTCACCGGGTATCCGTCGAGGGCCGCGAACCTCAATGATTCGGAGTTCCCGGAAGTCGGTTCGATTGTGGCGAAGCAACTGGAGACACAAGCACGCGACATTCCGCTATTCATGGCCAATACAAAGTTTTATGGCGGCGGGCCAGCATATTTGGGACCGGCCTATGCGCCGTTCATGCCTGGCCCGAATCCGAGGTCGGCAACTGGTGACAATCAGTACGATCCGATTCCGATTTATCGTTCTGGGCCGTTGTCGGACAGCCTTTCGATTTCGTCTGCGGGAGTGCTGGCACTTAGTCGTCGACGCGGGTTGTTGAAGTCATTGGATTCGCTGCCGCGAATGCTCGACCAACACGGGACATTGCCCATCATCGACGGGATGCAGCGTCGCGCGATCGAGATGCTCGCCAGCAGCCGAACTCGAGAGGCGTTTGATTTGTCGCTCGAAGACGAACGAACTCGGCAGCGATACGGTCAGACGCACTTCGGAAAAAGTTTGCTGACGTGCCGCCGACTTGTGGAGGCGGGAGTTCGGTTCGTGCAGTGTCAGGCGGAGTATCGGCTGAAGCCCGAAACGGGAGTCACCAGTAATTGGGATGACCATTCGGTCAACTCGCACCTCTTCAACGCCTACCGCGAAAAACTGCCGTCATTCGATCAATCGGTCTCGGCGTTGATCGAAGACTTGTATGCTCGCGGACTAAGCGAACGTGTTTTATTTCTCTTCTGCGGCGAATTCGGGCGCACTCCCAAGATCGCCAATCAAGACCGCAGTGGACGCCCCGGTCGCGATCACTGGCCGCGAGCGATGAGCGTGTTTCTTTCCGGCGGCGGCCTGAAGATGGGACAAGTCATCGGTGCGACCAATCGCCGTGGCGAAGAGCCGATCGAGCGGATCATGGACAGTAATTGTTTGCTCGCCACGATCTACGACCGCTTCGGTATCGACACGAATGCGTCATACCTTACGAATGCCGGTCGCCCGATCCCGATTCTCACCACCGGGCAACCGATCGCGGAGTTGCTGTGATGATTTCGTAGGGCGTGCGACTCGTGTGCCTATTTTCTGGCAAAGAACCAACAGGTGTGTCGCCTGTTCTACTGGGTCTTCAAAGGCTCGAAGCGTGACGGCTACATAAGAGCCGCTTTCCAAGTTTTGCTTTCACAAAGGACTCTCTCGAATGGCTCTGGTTTGGACGATGCTGCTACTGACGCTGTCGAACGTCTTCATGACTTTCGCGTGGTACGGTCATCTCAAATGGCCACAGATCAAGCACGGGCCGTTGTGGGTGGCGATCCTCGTGAGTTGGTTGATTGCCTTCTTTGAGTACTGCTTGCAAGTACCTGCAAACCGGATTGGAAATCGTGTGATGCCGGTCGCTCAGTTAAAGATTATGCAGGAGGCCATCACGTTGATCGTCTTCAGCGGGTTCTCCATTTGGTTCCTGCGGGAGCGGCTGAAGTGGAACGATTTCGCCGCCTTCGCTTGTATCTTCGGAGCGGTCTTTTTTGCATTCATCGACAAGTGGCATCCGGGGGAGGCTTCGCCTCAGGTTGGCGTGAGCGAAACAACCGGGACAGCGACGGACAATGAGGAACGTTGACCATTAGATTGTTCGCAGTCCATTGTGCTCGTGTTTCGCTCGCTCCATCATCGCGGCTGATTGGGCAGTGACCTGTTTCATTGATTTCGAAATTTGATAAGCACACATGATTCTTCTTTCCGCTCGCGAATTGCTCCGTCAGTTTGATACCGAACCCGTGTTTTCTGGAGTGAACTTCGATGTCCGTCCGGGGGAGCGGATCGGTTTAGTCGGACCGAACGGAACGGGAAAGTCGACGCTCTTAAACATCCTTGCGGGCTTCGATGAGCCGGATGTGGGGCACATCGAACGGCACTCGACGTGCGATGTGGCGATGCTCGAACAAGAGGCGAACTTTCCTGATGATCGCACGCTGATCGACGAGGCGAAGGTCGGCTTGCAGCATCTTTACGAACTGCAAAACGAAGCGTTGACGCTCGCCGATTTGATTGCTCATGAGCACCGTAGCATAGTCGGCTCGCCTGTACCCCCTGTTTCGCAAGCCAGCGTAGAGCCGGCGAGCGATGAGCAGGCGGGCCGCCTGCGCTACGATGAGAAACAATCGGAGCGTCTTCACAAACGGTACGATTTCATTCAGCACGAACTGCAACGACTCGACGCGTACCACATTGACCATCGCGTGGATGAGATTCTGCACGGACTGGGCTTTGAGAAATCGGAATACGATCGGCCTCTGCAGACTTTCAGCGGCGGGCAGAAGAATCGAGTGTTGCTCGCGCGGTTGCTGCTGCGTTCACCCAACGTGATGTTGCTCGACGAGCCGACGAATCATCTCGACATCGCCGCCACCGAATGGCTGGAGGATTACCTCGCCCGCTGCAATGAGGCGATGATCATCGTCAGCCACGATCGCTATTTCCTTGATCGAGTCACCAATCGCATTCTCGAAATGTTTCGCGGCAAGGTGACCGACTATCCCGGCAACTTCTCGCAGTACTGGCGACTGCGAGAGGAACGCACCGAACTGGCGAAAAAGACGCATATCGCGCAGATGGAAGAGAAGGCGAAGCTCGAAGACTTCATTCGCAAGAACATCGCTGGGCAGAAGACGGTACAGGCGCAAGACCGCATGAAGAAACTGGAGAAATTGGAGGCGGCGATCGTCGATGTCCCGCGAGAGATTCCTCGGTTGCATTTGCAGTTCGGTCAGCCGACGCGAACCGGTGACGTGGTCATCGACGCGAACAAATTGACGAAAGGTTTCGTCCCCGGCCAGCCGCTGTTTCGAGATGTCAGCGTACGCGTCAATCGCGGTGACCGCATCGGTATCCTCGGACCGAACGGAGCGGGCAAGACAACGTTCCTTCGCACGCTCATCGGCGAATTGAAACCGGACAGCGGCCAAGTTCGCTTCGGCACGAACGTCAAACTGGCCTACTACGATCAGAACTTACAGGGCATCCCTTACGACACCGACGCCATCGAAGCCGTCCGTCCTCCCGACAGTCCGGAGTTCGCTCCCGAACGCACACGAGACTTGTTGGCTCAATTCGGAATGCGTGGCGCCATTGTTTTCCAACGCGTCGGGACGCTGAGTGGCGGCGAGAAGAGTCGCGTAGCTCTCGCTCGCATCGCCGCGCTGAATGCCAACCTGATGATTCTCGACGAACCGACCAATCATCTTGATCTGTGGGCACGAGCGTCGCTCGAAGACGCCTTGAAGCAGTTTGAAGGGACGCTGTTGTTCGTCAGCCACGACCGCTATTTCTTGGACCAAGTCGCCAGCAACGTCATCGTGCTTGATCCAGTTGTCGGCGATCCCGGCTGGAAGTTCTTCGAGGGGAACTATTCAGCGTTCGTAGCGTTCCGAAAAGCAGTCATGGCTGACGACGCTTCAGGAAAGAAAGGAACCCTCACCGACGCAAAGGCAGCCAAGTCCGCAGCGTCTGGTCAGCAAACTTCCGGCGACTCGATGCAATCTGGCCCAGAGCGCCGCAAACAAAAGCGAAAGTTTCCTTATCGCAAAGTCGAAGAGATCGAAACTGAAATCGCTCTCAAAGAAGAAGAGCTGCAATCTCGCGAAGCGGACCTCTGTAATCCCGAAGTTCTTCGCGATGGCCGCAAGGCCAAAGAGGCCGTGACCGCCGTTGATCAACTCAAAGCGGATCTTGCCCGCCTCTACGAGCATTGGGAAGAAGCGTCCGAGTTGAATTGATGGGATTCAAAACATATCAATCGTTTGTTCGCCGCCATGTTCAGGGTTACCAATGAGTCGTTGCCCGTTGGGGTCGATGCCCCAGTCCATCAACACCAGGGGAACTTGGCCGATGAGCACAGGACGTTCATCACGAATCTCACCGACATCAACAGTGCAATCACGACCTTGAATCGTTAATCGGACGGTGCCGTAAATAAGGATTTGTCACCGTGCCGGCCACCGTGCGTGCGGGGCGATCGTGGACTTGAGTTAGCCCCAATTGCTGAATGAATCGACGAGGCAATATGAGCGTGTGGCGCACCGGTATCGACCAACGCATCTGTGACATTGATACGCCGCACTTGATCGTTCGGCATTCGTCCTCGGTCTGCATCCATCAAGTCGCCGAGATTCCCGATCGCCGCGTTGGCTGTCACTTTTCCCATCGTAAGTTGCTCCATGACCTCTCTCTTCACATGCAACGCCAGTCAGATTGTGTCGAACTCAATTTATGGCATCGCGAGCATTACGCATGTTTGCCGCAGTGGTCACATTCTAACGGGCAACGGGCAGTGAATCTGAACCAACAGTCGTCGTGAATGTTTCGAGCCATTGCTCGTGCCGATACAGTTCCGCGACGTTTCTTCGGCCAACGTTGATGTTCGGCACGTCTTGAAACCACCGATTATTGAGGGATTCCTGTGCTGAACGTTTTGGCTGAGATTGTCGCTCATAAGCGAACTGAAATCGCTGCCGCAATAGAGCGGATACCGTTTGATGTCTTGCAGGCTCAATTGGCGAGTGCGCCGCCGGTAAGAGATTTTGTCGCGGCCTTGCGAGTCGCTGCGGAAAAGTTTGGTGTGGGGATGATCGCCGAGGTCAAGAAAGCCTCGCCGTCAGCGGGATTGATTCGAGCGGACTTCGATCCTGTTGCCATCGCGAAGACTTACGAAGCCAGCGGTGCCGCTTGCATCAGTTGCCTGACGGACGCGCGATTCTTTCAAGGGCGTTTGGAGTATCTCACTGCAATTCGCCAGGCCGTTTCGTTACCTGTGCTCCGAAAAGATTTCATCGTCGATCGCTATCAAGTCGCTGAAGCTCGCGTTGCTGGCGCGGATGCCATCCTGCTGATTGCCGAGTGCCTCGACAATTGCCAGTTGCGAGATCTTTACTTCTATGCGTCCGAACTTGGCATGGAATGCTTGATCGAACTCTACGAACCAGAAAATCTCGATCGCATCATCGCGTTGGAAGCACCGTTGATTGGCGTCAATAACCGCAATCTGAAAACGATGATCACAGACTTGGATCACACGCTGCGACTTGCTCCGCAGATCACGCCTCACGCGTTGCTAGTTGCCGAAAGCGGCATCAAAACGCGAGCTGATGTCGAACATCTTCAAGCAGGCGGATGCAAAGCCATCCTTGTCGGCGAATCACTGATGCGTTCCGCCGACATTGGTACCGCAGCACGTGCGTTGCTTGGAAGCTGAGTCGCAGAAGCAAGACGCCGCTAGAACTATTAAATGGACCTGGCCCAATACTGTTCGGCACGACTGATGCTGTTGTATGTTCCGTTTACATCGACATAGTGAACTGAGTTTTGTTCGCGATGTCCTGGGGCGATCCGCTACGTTTCTTCCGCCGTGTGCGGACGGCGTGGCGGATATTTCGGCGCAGCACAAAGTGACGCGGACGCCGAGATCACAGTGTCCCCGCCC
>JAPLNX010000291.1 GCA_026400935.1 Planctomycetia bacterium
AGTGTGGCCCTATCACCGGGTACTGACCTCTTCGGTGGGTGGGGAAGTCACCTTGGCGAGTACAGGCGGTGCGGACTCGCGAACGTTTCTCAACTTTGGCTCGCAGGACTATCTCGGGCTCGCCCGGCATCCTCGCATTTCGGAAGCGGGAAAGGCGGCAATCGATGAGTTCGGAGTCCACAGCGCGGGCTCGCCCGCATTCGCTGGCCGCACACAAATCGTACTCGACATTCAAGAGGCTCTGTCGCGGACCTTTCAAAAGGAGAGTTGCCTGATCTATGCGACCGGTTGGGCCGCCGGGTGTGGAGTGATCACCGGACTCGTTCGCAGCACTGACACCGTCGTGATCGACCAGCTTGGCCACAATTGTCTGCAAGAAGGAACTCGGCTTTGCGGAGCGAAAACAAAACGGTTCGGCCATAACGATCCTCAAGTGTTGGAGGAGATTTTGAGGACGGAACGGGAGAAAGACGCCACGAAGGGGATCTTTGTCGTCCTGGAAAGCCTCTACTCGATGGACTCCGACAGCCCCGACCTGAATGTCATCCTGCCGCTCTGCCAGCGTTACGGCGCGGTGACGATTCTCGATGTGGCTCACGACTTCGGTTGCCTCGGCGAACGAGGCTTGGGTGTGTTGGAGTCGCTCACCACCGACATTCGACCGGATGTCATCATGGGCTCGTTTAGCAAAACGTTCGCCTCGAATGGTGGTTTCGTCGCGTGCAGCAAACCCGTCTACGATTATCTCTTGTGTTTCTCGTCTCCATTCATGTTCTCTAACGCCATTTCGCCCGTGCAAAGTGCGGTTGTGCGCGAGGCATTGAAGATCGTCCACTCGGATGAAGGCGGCCAACTACGCTCGGCACTGATGGAACGGATCGTCGCGTTTCGCTCGCGTGCGGCCGAACTGGGTCTTCATGTGGGCGGGACGCCATCCGCCATTTGCCCGGTGTTCGTCGGCCGCGAGCAATTGGCGCGGGCCACCTCCCGGTACATCGCTGAACTTGGGTTGCTCGCGAACTTGGTGGAATTCCCTGCGGTCCCAAGAGGGGAAGCGCGATTCCGCTTCCAACTGATGAGTACGCACTCGTTCGACGCGATTGACCGAGCACTGGACATCCTCGTGGAAGCGCGCGATCGCGCGCGGTTGGTCGTGCCGCAATGATGCTTCCCGTTGCACTCAGAATGTTGTGGCACAAGCCAACCCGAGCGGTGTTTACGGCGATGGGATTAGGGGCACTGTTCTTCCTGAGCGCGGCACAGATTGGGTTGCTTGTAGGCTGGTGTACGACGTGTTCGGCACTGATTCGTCACGCGGATGTCGATGTCTGGGTCATGGCCGAGCAGACACCGGCCTTCGACTATGGAACCGCCATTCCGCGACAACGACAGTATGAGGTTCGCAGCGTCCCCGGTGTTGCATGGGCCGAAGGGCTGTTCATGGCATGGAACATCTGGCAGCGCCCCGATGGGCGTCGTGTGAACGTCGAGTTGATCGGATTGGACGCCAGTTGCGTCGGTGGCCCGTGGTCGATGGAAGCGGGTACGGTCGAGGTCGTGCATCGACCGGATGGCGTCATCATCGACGAACTCTTCTTAAACGAACTCGGAGTGACCGGTGTCGGCGGTGAAGCCGAACTGATCGGTCGCCGCGCCCGAGTGCGAGGTATCTCGCGCGGCGTGCGAACTTTTACGGCATCGCCGTTCGTCTTCACGTCGATCAACAACGCGATCCGCTACGACCGCCGCTATCGCGACGATGAGATCACCTATGTACTGGTCCGCTGCCAGCCGGGAGCGACGCCCGATCAAGTGGCTGATGCGATTCGGCAACGCACAGACCATGTGGAAGTTCTGACGACCGACCAGTTTGTGCGGCGATCCGTTGGCTACTGGATGCTCGGCACGGGAATCGGCATCACCGTCGTGCTCACGGCGATTCTTGGCTTTCTGGTCAGCGCGGTCGTCATCAGCCAGACGCTGTTCGGACTCACCACAGACTATCTGGTGAACTACACGACGTTGCTCGCCTTGGGGTTCTCGCGGACGAAGCTGTTGCTGACGATCGTGTATCAAAGCTTGGTGCTGGGCGGTGCGGGGATCGTCCTCGGCGGAACTGCGTTCGTGGCGGCGATGCGTGTCTCTGCTCGGACCATGATTCCGCTCGAAACGACACCGGCTGTGTCGATGGGGTTGGCGGCTTGCGCGTTGCTGTGCTCGATGGTGGGGGCGGGGTTGTCGGTGAAGTCCATCTGGCGGATCGACCCCGCTCAAGTCTTGCGAGGCGCGGGATGATTCTCGGCTGCGACGATCTTCGGCACGAGTTCGGAAGCGGGGCACAACGCGAATGTGTCCTTCACGGCATGACCGTCGATTTCCCGCCGGGCGAGACGTCTCTGTTGATGGGGCCGTCCGGTTCGGGCAAGACCACGCTGCTGACCATCTTGGGCTGCCTGCTGCGACCGACCTCCGGTCGTGTATGGATTGCCGACACGGCCATCGAGCGCGCGACTGCCGCGCAGTTGCAGGAGCTTCGCAGAACCAAGATCGGGTTTGTCTTTCAACAGGCGCAACTGCTGCCGTTCCTCAGCGTCAAACAGAACTTGGAGATCGTCGGACAAAACGTCGGGCTGAGTCCCAGCACGTTGCAAGCGCGCATCGCCGAACTGGCCGACCAATTGAATTTTCAGCGTCACCTTTCGCAGCCACCGGGCCAGCTCAGCGGCGGGCAACGGCAGCGAGTGGCCGTCGCGCGAGCGGTGCTGCATCGCCCACCGATCCTGCTTGCCGACGAACCGACGGCCGCCTTGGATTGGGAACATGGCCAACAAGTGGTCCGCTTGCTGGTCCAACACGCTCAAGAATACGGAGCGGTCCTGCTGACGGTGACTCACGACCCACGCTTAATGCCGTTCTTCGACCGCCGACTATTGATTGAAGAGGGACGATTGACGGAGGCATCTCAATCGTGAAGGCGATGTTGAACCATCAGGAATCTGACGCACCCCGACTCACCAAGAATGTTGTTGTTGACGAGAGGCGTTTGATGGAGACAACACAATCATGAAGACGACTTTGAAACTGCTGATCGTGTTGGGCGTGCTGATTGGTATTGGCTGGATGTTGCGACCTCAAGACGCCCTCCCAAAAGCGACTTCGGAGCCAACGCCGTCAGCGTCGCAGTCGCCGCAAACAATTGAGGGGCTCGGCTACATCGAACCGGTTTCCGAACTGCGGAGATTGACGCCCAAGGTCAACGGGATTGTTCGACGCTGCGTGGCAGTCGAAGGTCAGTCGTTGAAATCGGGTGATGTGATTTTAGAGCTCGACAACAGCGTTGAAGAACGAGCACTAGAAGTTGCGCAGGCGAAACTCGCGTTGGCGAAATCACGTCTCGTCGAGCTGGATTCAGGCATCAACCCGCATCGTATTCGCGCCGCCGAACGGACATTGGAACGCCTCAGCGAGGCTCACCGTTTTGCTGTCACGGAGTTCGAACGACAGTCGGCGCTTTCCGCTCGCAAAGCCACGACAACAGCCGAATCGGACGGCATCCGCACGCTGCGTGACCAAGCTCAAATTGCGTTTCAAGAACAAGAAGCGGTTGTCGCTCACTTGCGAAATCACGTGACTCCCGAAAACCGAGCCGTCTCCATCGCAGAGGTCGAACTCGCTCAGTCCGAAGTCGCCCAAGCCAAAGCCACGCTTCAAAACACCGTCATCACGGCACCATGCGATGGGCAAGTTCTGCGATATCTCAAACGCGAAGGAGACGGTTGCTCGTTGTTCCTCAACGAACCAGCAGTCATCTTCGCGGACATCAGCCACTTCCGCGTTCGTGCCGAGTTCGACGAACGCTTCACCGCCCGTCTGCACACGGGCCTCAAGGCGGAGATTTACGGCTCAACACTCGGCGGCAAAACGATCATCGGTCAGGTTGTAAAAGTCGAATCGCTGATGGGAAGCAAAACCGTCTTCGCTCGCTCGGCAGCGGAGCGCAAAGACCTTCACGTCGTAGAAGTTGTGATTGACCTCCCCAACGACTTCTCAGCCCCCGTCGGCCTGCGCGTCGATGTGCGACTCACCGCGCCTGATCAATAACGCGAATTGTCGCGGGGTTCGTTTGCCTGCGGCTCTCTTCAAGCACACTGATCGACGACTGGAGATCTCCTCGTTCGAGTGGTCGAAAGAGGAACCAACACCGTCGCAGGCGGCAACGGCAATAACCGGGGAGCCAATCCGGGTGATCGCTTCCTTGGCCCACCCACCGAAATCAACGAAGCCCTGATCGTCCTCAAAAAATGGCTGGTCGGGTAACACTCGTAGCCGCAAGCTGCCAGCTTGCGTTGATTCAATTCGATCTTCACAAGTTGTCTGCATCGCGACACGCTGTCGCTGGGTGGTTTGTCGGTGTTGGAGCCGGCGGAGGATTGGGCTCACAAGCTGGCTGCTTGTGGCTAGTGCGCTTGTAAGTGTTTCAGGTTAGTCCTCAAACAAGCAACTGCGATCGCGAATTTGTCGCTTTTGCGAGCGCACACTCCGAGCGTGTCCGACGTCGTCGGCGATGAGTGTTGGGCGGTGGAGTTGTCAGTGAGCGAGGCTTTCGGTTCGCAGAACCAGTG
>JAPLNX010000253.1 GCA_026400935.1 Planctomycetia bacterium
ATCAGTGCTCGCATGACCTGATTGAGCTCTTCCAGCGTTGTCGCCTGGCCGGCAAGCTCCTTTGCCAAATCGTCGGCCTTCTTCGTCAATGTCGCATCCATCTGTCAGTCTCCGTAAAAAGGGATGTTTGGGAACTATCCGCTTTCGGGAACTGACACAAGATTTCTTACAGGCCCGGACTATCTCGTGACGGTCAAAGGGAATCAACCGCAACTCCTCCGCGACGTCGAGCAAGCCTTCGTGATTCCACGCAGCTTTTCCCCCTACCAAGAACGTGAAACACTCGCTCAACAGCAAACCGTCACGACCGTGGAAAAGAATCGCGGTCGCATTGAAACGCGCACCGTCACCACGACCACGGCGACCATCGACGAGCAATACCTCGATTGGCCCGGCGCAAAGCAACTGATCCGTCTGGAACGCCACACCCTGGAACGCCACACCGTCGAGAAGGGCCAAACCCGTCGCAGCACGACCTACGCCATCACCAGCCTGTCGCGAACCAGGGCGGATGCGGCATTCCTGCTGAAGCACCTAGGCGGTCGCTGGCAGATCGAGAACCGTTGCTTCTACGTGCTCGACACCGTTCTGGGAGACGATGCCAGCCGTAGCCGCACGGGAAATGCTGGCCGAGCTCTCCACGGCATTCGCCTCGCAACCCTCAACCTCGCCCGCCGACTCTCCCAATCCGTCGGCTCCCTTTGCCGAGAACACGCCCTCAAACTCAACCTCTTGTTGAACAGACTACGCATCTTCAAAAACTAGCACGCCGTGGGGTTCGCGGGTGACGCCATTGCTTCCAGTAACAGGACCGGAGACGACGACGGACCCACTTGTCCAAATCACTGAAGAAGCTTTTGATCGGCATCAAGCTGAAGTAGCCCACCCAGCCTTGGAAGTAGCGGCGAAGCTCAAGATACCGATGCGCCAGCGACTCGCCACGATTGCGGCGAGTGATCTCGCGGACTCGGTCTTTGAACTTCGTCACGTTCTTTTGGCTCACGCGAATCTGACCGCCGTAGCCTTCAAACACGAAGCCGAGAAACTCGACTCCGTCTGTCCGGCAGATGCGGCTTTTCTGGCGGTTGACCACCAGTTTCAGCTTTCGCGTCAGGTATCGTTCCACGGACTCGAACACGCGAACCGCCGCCTCCTTGGTCTTGGTGAACACCAGGAAGTCGTCCGCGTATCGGACAAATCGCAGGCCCCGCTGTTCCAGTTCCTTGTCGAAGTCATCCAACAGGATATTCGCGAGGATTGGTGACAACGGGCCGCCTTGCATTGTCCCTTCGTGAGAGGGTTGCAGTTCAGACTCGACCATCACGCCCGCTCGCAAGTAACGCCCGATCAAACGCAGCAACCGCTTGTCGCGGACTTTTCGGGCCACTCGCACGAGCAGCACGTCATGCTGAACCTTGTCAAAGAACTTGGCCAGGTCCATGTCCACGCATTCGCGATAACCGGCTCGAATGTGCCGTTGAACTTGCAACGCCGCTCCCTGAGCGGATCGCTTTGGTCGGAAGCCGAAGCTCGATTCGGAAAAGCCGGGATCGAAGATCGGAGTCAAGACTTGCAGGATGGCTTGCTGAATCACTCGATCCTGAACATTGGGAATGCCCAGGTGACGTTCCGTGCCATCCGGTTTCGGAATGGATTTTCTGCGCGCCGGCGAAGGCTCATAGGTTCCCTCCAACAGGTGTTGTCGCACGCTCGGCCAGTGCGCGGCGAACGTGGCCTCGAACTGTTCCAGCGTGATCCCGTCCGGGCCAGGAGCCCCACGGTTCGCCTTCACGTTCTCCCACGCTCGCTGCATGTTCCGAGATTCGACAATCTGCTCCATCAGTGTCTCTGAAGATTCGCTCAAGGCTGTTGTCCGCACGACCGCCGCTGCCGATTGGCCTCGCTGAGGTTCCAGCGCCACACGACTCACTACGGCTTCTCGGGAGAAGTCGAACGTGTCCGGCGGCTCTGGACGGATCGAGGTCATGCGAAAATCATCCTTGTCAAGAATCGTTTGGCCCTTCCCGACTTCACTGGTCATGAAGTGGCGGTACTACGGCCGCTGCTGACTTCTGTGGCCACGACGAATGTTGCCACGCGCCGTTCCGCTTTCGAGCAAGCTCCATTCACGGATACGCGCCACAGATCTCCCCCAATATGAACGTGGACTTTCCAGACACAAGCTCGCCATCTACCAAGAGCCCCTCATGGGACGATTTCGCAGCATCCGGGCTGCTCATCTTCGGATGCTCCCTGGCCTCTATGGCGTTTCTGTTCGTAGCCTCGTCTGTTCGGCGAGAATGTGGCCAACGGGGACATTCAGGCTGGCACTTACCCTCACATTCGCAGGCTTCCTCCCCACGGTCGGTCACCCAAACCGCAGTGGCCCTCGCCTCGTACTTCCCAGCTTGATTTGACAGTTGGTATCCTGCCCTCCCAAGAGTTCCCGTTTTCATACAGGGGACTTCCACCCCATAAGTTCACGCCCATGTTGGGCGTACCAACTCACCGGCGGCGACAGCGCGAACATTCTATGCGCCGACGCATTCACCGCCGGCTCCGTCACGCTGAATGGCGGTGGCGGACACGACGTCTTGATCGGCGGCTCGAAGAACGACTCGCTGAACGGCGGCGACGGTCGCGACCTGCTGATCGGCGGCCTCGGAGCCGACACGCTCAACGGTGACGCGGGTGACGACATCCTGCTGGGAGGCACCAGTTCGCACAGCAGCAACGTCGCCGCACTCAACGCGCTGATGGCGGAATGGACGAGCGCCAACAGCTACGCCACACGAGTCGCTCGCCTCCTGAACGGCGGCGGAGCGAACGGGACCACCAAGCTCAACGCCACAACGGCAAAGAACGACTCCGCCGCGATCGACAGCCTCACCGGCGGCTCTGATGTGGACTGGTTCTTTAAGTCAATCGGTGACTTACTTACGGACGTCACAGTTGGGATCAATGAGAGGAAAACAGCAATCTGAGGCGACCCAGCGGATGATGCGAGATTACCTCCCGGAGGGGACACATTCCGGCAGTTGTCGAGCACGAAGTTGAACGACATTGGGAATCAAATCCTATGCAAACTGGCAGCTTGCACTACAGGATGTGACTTTGACGGTTGCGTAAGCTGGCGGAGCGTTGACGACGTCACTTGTCGGTTGGGGCAGCGGCGGTCGATGGAACGAGCATGACCACGACGACTGCGCCGAACGAACAACTGCGATTGGGGTTTTTAACCGCCGTTCAACTCAACGACCGGGGGCACGTAGCTGGTTTGTTGGTCACGAACCGCTTTGGCCGACCGTTGGAGTTTCAGTGCACGGCTCCCGTGAAGCCCAATCGGACTCAAGAGTTGTTGTACGGTCCGACCCTCGTGCCGTTTCTGCTGGGGGAATTGCTGAGCAAGACGTTGCTGGAACGCATCGGAGTCAAACCGCATTTCGTGCTGACCGACCGGGTGGAGATGCTGGATTCGCGACCGCACGTGTCGTTGCCGGTCGCGTGTTTGGTCGATCGCGAGTGGGAGAAATGGCGAGGCGGTGAGGGACAGAAGCTGCACATCGGCAAGCAGCAATTTCGGCTGCACGCCGAGTTCGATGTCGATCTGAAAGCGTTTGAAAAGATGTCGAAGGAAATCGCCGCCGATGCCGATCTGCTCGAACCACTCGACCGAGTCCGCGAGGCGTTGCAGGAGACGATGAAGTCGGCAGCGTGAAGACGTCATGGAAGAGGTGTCGCATGAATTTACAGATTCGAAACTCCGTCGCCGGTGGACCGGAATTCTTCGTCGTTATCACAATCGTATTCGCCCTTGTTTCGTCGCTATTTTGGATGGTCGTCGGCTGGCGCGCCATGCGGGCGCATGAAACCATAGCGGATGTCTGCGAGAATTGGCTGATCGTTCGACGCCAAGAAAGAAACGTCGCAACGTCTCGTGAGTCCCCGAAGCCGCCAATTGCTCAACCGGTTGTCACCGAAGCCGACTTCACTCCACACAAAGACGCGCCTCCCGAATATCCCTGGTCGAAGGAAATCTGAGGCATGGTGGCCAATGACGAGACTGCGGATTTTCTGCCGCCGAACTTGGCTGAAGTGCCACTCGACTTCGGCGCGAGTTTGTATTCCTCCGGCATGAACGGCGCGTTGCGGCGTTGGCCGACGGTTGAGACACAGACGTTGTCGCTTTTCGACAAGCGAGCGGGATTGCAGCCGTCGTGGAAGCCGCATTGGTCGAAGGTTCCGACGGTCGGGTTGATGTTTCCGCTTGGCTTTGAGTTTCAGCCGAAGCCGAAAGAGGCGGATGAGCGAGACGAACTGAAGACGCTCGAAGGACCGAAGGCGCAGCGGGAACTCAAGCCCGATGACGTTGCCGAGCAGGATGAACCCAAAGAGAAAAAGAAGACGCGGTTAAAGCCGCCCGCTGATGCGATCTCGCTGGAAGACCGGTTGTTCTACATGCTGCAGCCGCCGTTGCAGACAATGCTCGCCGGACAAGAACTGATCATGCCGTTCGAGCCGTTTCCGTTTCAGTACGAGGGGATCGCTTGGCTGTTCTCGCAGAAGCAAGCGTTGCTCGCGGATGAGATGGGACTCGGCAAGACCATGCAGACTATCACGGCGATCCGGCTGTTGTTGCGAGCGGGGCACGTCCGCCGAGTCTTACTCATCTGCCCCAAGCCGCTGATTCCGAATTGGCAGCGCGAGTTCAAAGCGTGGGCCGAAGAACTGCCGCTGACGGTGCTCGAAGGGGACGCCGCTCGGCGACGAATGCTGTGGCAGATGCCCTCTCCGCTGCTGTTGGCCAACTACGAACTGATGGTCCGCGACTGGGCCGACATGCTCGATGACGAGAAGCCGAAGTTCGATCTCGTCGTGCTGGATGAGGCACAGCGCATCAAGAATCGCAACTCCTGCACGTCGGAAGCCGCGCGGTCGATCCCACGCAAACGAAGCTGGGCGCTGACCGGCACGCCGATCGAAAACCGTCCCGAAGAACTGCACACGCTGTTCGAGTACATGACGGTCATTCCCAAAGGGGGCACGCCCGACTTGAAGCAAATGCAGCGGCTGTCGCGCGACTTCATCCTGCGGCGAACCAAAGACCTCGTCATGAAAGACATGCCGCCGCGGCTCGATCGCGATGAGATTCTCGAACTGACTCCCGCTCAAAAAGACGCGTATCAAACCGCCGAGAAAGACGGCGTCATCCATCTCAACGAGATGGGGGATCAAGCGACCGTGCAGCACGTCTTTGAACTCGTCTTGCGGCTGAAGCAGATCACGAACTTCGACCCGCTCACCGGCGAGAGCGTGAAGTTCGAGCGGCTCGCCGCGGACATGGAAGAGATCGCGGCTTGCGGCGGCAAGGCGATCCTCTTCAGCCAATGGACCAAGACCATCGACTGGCTCGTCGCACGCCTGCCGCGCGAATGCGGTAGCTTGGTCTATCACGGCGGCGTCCCTCACAAACAACGGGAGCCGATCCTCAAGCAATTCAAAGAAGACCCGAAGTCACATCTCTTGCTGATGAGCTACGGCACCGGAGCGGTCGGGCTGAACCTGCAATTCGCCGGCTATGTCTTCCTCTTTGACCGCTGGTGGAACCCGGCCATCGAAGACCAGGCGATCAATCGCGCTCACCGCATCGGCGTGAAGTCGCAGGTGATCGTCACCAAGTTCATCTGCAAAGACACGATCGAAGAGAGGATCGACAAAGTGCTCAACGAAAAGCGCGACCTGTTCCGAGCGATCCTCGGTGACGGCAGCAACACGAACACTTCGCTCAGCCTGAGCGCGTCAGAAATCTTCGGTCTCTTCGACCTCAAAGCACGTCACGGCAAAGGAACCAAGAAGATCGCCCCGAAGCCGGCGGATGCGGCGTGACACCCATGACCCCACTGAGCTTGCCTCGGTGGTCATCGGGCTTCTGCACTACGACGAGCCAGATTTGCGTGATGGGCCGCGTAGTGCAAAGGCCCGAATCCACCGAGGCAAGCTCGGTGGGGTTGAGCGATATCGCTTAATTGAATCTTCGTGTCATCGCATTACTCCGCTGGTCGCAGTTTGCTTCCAGGATGAATGATGACTTCCCACCGAGCCGGTTTTCCTTTCGGCCCGGCGGTGAGGCTGTGCTGTTCGACTCCGGCGGGATAGCTGAAACTGAATCCGCCGCCGCCGTAAGCTTTGACGATCGTTCCCTTTGGTGACGTGTGCTCGACATAACCGGAGTACTCGATCGGTTCCAAACCCTCGAAGCGGAAGCGGCCGTCAGCGTCGGTCTTGGTCGTCACACTTTGTTTGAAACTTGCTTGATCGAAGTGACGCGGATGAATTCGGACTTCAGCGTCGGGAATTGGCTTATTGGTGGTGGAATCGATTATCAAGCCGCTGGCACTAACTCCTTTTTGCACGCGCAGTTCGATCGGTTTGTTCGCGCTGACCTTCGTGGTCGATCCGCGAAACGGATTGGGCTTCACGGTGCAATACAACGTCAGCTCCACTGGACCGAGTGGCTGATCGACGGCGAGGTTTTGAAACGTCGCGAAACCGAGCCCGTCCGTTTCGCTGGCGATGCTGAATGAGAAGCCGGTATCGGCGGGTTTCCTTTGACGAAAGCCGATCTCCAATTGAACCTCTTGGCCGACGACGGGCTTGCCGGTGTCGTCGAGCACTTTCACTTGGAGGTCGCAACCGGTCGGCAGTTTGATATCTGCTTGAGCAATCGGATGACTCTCGTCGATCGTCACTTCGTTGCTGATGGCCCAGACATAGCCCGTTGGCGTTTGCTCGCGAGCCAACACGACATAGCGGCCTCCGAGCGGCACCTTTCGCAAATACTGTGGGCCACCGGAATAGCTCGACGGATTGATGCGACCATGATCCTTTTCGCTCGACGGTAGCTTCTTCGCGAAGACATACACGGACGCGCTCTGAGCGGGGCTGCCGTCCGCTCGCGTGATCGAACCGTGAATGCCACCCGCTGCGACCGCAGGAACTTCGATGACCTGCGGCTCGGTCCCGGCCTTGATTTCTATGTTGTGTTGCTCAGTGATGCGATAGCCGACGAGGTCTTCTTCGCGAAGGTCAAGCTGTGCTCCGACGAGCGCGGTGAGTCGAATCTCGTTACCACGAACAGGCAACGGGCCGTTTTGAATCTGTTCGGCTCGAATCGTCGGATGCTGCCAACTGACATACAGCGAGCCACGAGCGGGAGCGTCCTGCGCTGTGCCGATCAGTCGAATCACGACCTCCCGTTTGGGAACACTGCTCGGTCCAGCAGCCGGCTTGATGTCGAATTCCAAATCAGTGACCGACGATTTCAGCACGATGTCGCGTCGCTCGTCAGGCAAAGACAACGTGAGTTGCTCACCGACCGAGTAGCCTTCGAGTGTGAAGCGCCCTTCGTTATCAACTTCGGCCCACATGTTGTCGTCGATGTGCTCACTATGGCGCGAATAGACCGCGAACTGATAACCAGTCTTCTTGGGATCGGTTTGCTTCTGCAATCGTTCGATACTGCCGGTGACTCGCCCCGCGATCTTCAAAGGCGGGCTGAGTTTGACAGTCTGCTCCGGTTGGCCCGGTTTTGTTTCGAGCACTCCGGTCCCATAACCGTCAGCGAAAACCGCGAACGAATAGGTCGCTCCCTCTTCAAGCTGATCGAGCGATGCGCGACCAGCTTCGTCCGTGACTCCGTAGTCGCTCCACTTGTTCGGAGTTAGCCAGCGGCGCGAGACGCCATAGCCCGCACCGTTGGTCTTGGATTGACGATGTGCGATTCGCAACTGAGCGTTCTTGATCGGTTGGTTCGTCGCCGCGTCGATCACTCGCACGAGACTTGGCCGAGCGGCTTTCATCGTGATGAACAGCGGCGCATCGGGAGTGAAGGGCATAGGATCACGGAATGCCTGCTCGAACTGCAACCGCTGATAGCCCGGAGCCATGACTTGAAACGAGTGCTCGATGTTGCCGATGTGCTCGAACCGCAAGCGACCATGCTCGTCCGCTTGCAGCTCCGCTCCGCCGCTCCATGATGTCGAACTTCGCAACTTGAGCGGTGTCGATTGTTGCACCCAGGCGTGCGGAATCGGTTGCCCCTGCTCGTTCCTCACAACGACATCGACGGGCAAACCTTTCGTAAGAATCAACTCGATCGTCTTCTCGCGATCGCTCGGCATCAGCGAAATCACTGGCGAAACCATCGTTGCTCGACCCGGTTGCGACGCGACGAATCGCAAATGACACGGCGGATAATGCAGTGTCAGACGATGTTCCGGCACCGCTTCTCGCGGAGTATTCAAGCTGCTGCTACTGCTGCTGTGACTAACGGCAGACGCCGACATCAGGCTCAACTTAGGGCTGACGTCGCTGCCGTCGTCCGTCTTCACGATGAGCAACACTGCGATCTTCCCCGCGTTCGGATCGGCAGGCGGACTGTTACTTGGCGAAGGAAAGTTGTCTCCCGATTTTCCCGGCGAGCCTTCCGCCAACGGCACGATGTTGCCGTTCCGTTCGGCCTCAAGCTCGACGAGCTTTTCGATTCGCTCCTTCGGCGACATCCATTCGGCAGCCGCTCGGACGGCGAGATCGGTCCCCCGTTGCAACAACACCGCTGTGGCAGCCAGCGCGATGAAAACCGCTCCGAGAAAAACCCACGAAACCTTCGATCGCGGTGCTTGATCGGGATCGACCAATCGCCGCACTCGATCAGTCAGCTCTCCTTCTCTCGTCGGTTCAGCAAACGCCAGCGCGGCCGCGATGTGCGTTTTCTGTGTTGCTACCGAGGCGACTTCGACCAACGCGCGTGCGACCGATAGTGGTTGACCACAAACTTTCGCCGCCAGCGCATCGCAACATGCTTCCCGCTCCACTCGTACTTGCCGACTGAGCCACCAGACCGCCGGGTTAAAGAACAGCAACGACTCAATCACCATCTGAGCCAAACTGACAACCGCGTCCCATCGCCGCACATGGGCCAATTCGTGAGCAATGATGATCTGCCATTGCTCCACCGGAACTCCGCTGAGCATCGCAGGCGGCACCAAGATCACCGGCCACAACGTCCCAATCACCGCCGGAACACTAATGCGATCGCTGACAAATACTCGCACCACTCGCCGCAAGCCGAGCCGATTGCTCAGCGCTTTCACAATCGCTTCGAGTGCGCTGACATCGAATTGCAGGCTGTTAGCCGACTCACCCAACCACGCTCGCACCGCGACAAAACCCAGCGCACCACGAACCAACATCACGACAGCGCCGCACAGCCACAATGCCGACAACCAATACGCAATAACTTGTCCGTCGGTGCGCATCGCGTAGCCACGCTCACCAGAGTGTGGGTCGCTTGCCAACTCGTCCCAGGCTCTGCTGAGCGTGGCTACGGATTGCGATTCGACGCCCTCGTTGATTTTCCTATCGAAAGCGGCCGCACTGGCGCTCGCCGAGTTGCCAACAGGCACAGTTTCTATCCGCAGCACCGACCACGTTGCGAAGCACATCAACACGACCGCCGCCAGGCCGCCCACAGCCACGCTATACCGCAAGTTAGATCGCTTCGCCGGCAGCAACCGCAGCACGCCCCACACCAGCACGCCGACAATCGCCCCTTGCCACAACGAATGCCCCAGCACTCGCACCAGCGTGTCGCTCAAAGCAGTGATTGAATCGTGCATATTGAGTTCCTTTATTTAACCCGAAGCGTCAGCGAGGGCGGGCGCTTCACGAGACTGCGATCTCATCGTTTTCTGAAGCGCCCGCCCTCGCTGACGCACTTTGAAGTTGCGCTATTTTGTTTTCAGCCCCAACGGGGCGACCATAAGCCAGCCCAGGGCAACGCCCTGGGTTGGCGACTCAGCCCTGAAGGGGCGGCACTAC
>JAPLNX010000550.1 GCA_026400935.1 Planctomycetia bacterium
AAACGTAAAGTGCTGGTGCATCGCTGGGACTCCATTCCCAAAAGGATCTTTCCAAAACACCCCAATGCGAATCTCCCAGCGATGTTTTCCTCAACCTCTCTTTTGTTCAGAATCCTTGCGTTTGAGATTCATGACCGCCACAGCACAGGAGGTTATTGTGGTCGCATCCTTTAGCGACCAACTCTTCTTAAACTCTTTCCTTGAGATCGCGTCGAACGGCCCAATGGTCAAGTTACGCAGCGATCGTGAACAGTCAGGAAATAGAAAGTCCTCCCCATGTGGCCTTGCCGAAGGTTGTGCTCAGCGCTCGCCGTTTTGATATCCGTCGCCATGACGATGAATCATCGACACGCTCAATCAGCCGATCCGTCGCCGCCGAACATCATCGTGATCTTGGCAGACGATTTGGGACGCGGTGATTACTCGGCATTTGGGACGAACGACATTCGGACGCCCAGTATTGATCGTCTCTGTCGCGAAGGGATGACGTTCAACAATTTCTATGCGAGTTCCTGTGTCTGTTCGCCAACACGAGCGGCGCTGCTCACCGGTTACTATCCCGATCGAGTTGGTGTGCCGGGAGTCATTCGTCACACGCCCGATAATTCCTGGGGATACCTATCACCAAAAGCGACACTTCTGCCGCAAGTGCTCAAAACTGCTGGCTATCACTCAGCAATCGTCGGCAAATGGCATCTCGGCCTCACGTCACCGAACACTCCGACCGAACGTGGCTTTGATTTCTTTCACGGATTTCTCGGCGACATGATGGACGACTACCTCACGCATCGCCGAGGCGGTCAAAACTTCATGCGTCGTAACCAAGAGGTCATCGATCCGCCCGGTCACGCGACGGATCTCTTCACCGATTGGGCCTACGAGTACCTCATCGAACGCAGCACGTCACCCAGCAAACCGTTCTTCCTTTATCTCGCCTACAATGCGCCGCACGATCCGATCCAGCCGCCACCGGAATGGCTCGCGAAGGTTCGTCAACGTGAACCGAACATGGCTGATCATCGAGCGAAGCTCGTGGCACTTATCGAGCACATGGATGCGGGCATTGGACGAGTGCTCGATACGCTCGACCAACGAAAGCTGGCGGACAACACTCTCGTGTTCTTCACGTCAGACAATGGTGGCGTTCTCAATCTCGGTGCAAAGAACGGCCCGTGGCGGAGTGAAAAACAACACATGTATGAAGGGGGCCTTCGAGTACCCGCTATCGCTCGCTGGCCCAACCGCATCTCCGCCGGTCAGCAGACCGGTCAAGTCGCCGTCACGATGGACCTTTTCGCCACCGCCTGCGAAGCCGCTGGAGTCAATGTCTCAACAAGCATCGACGGAGTCAGTTTTCTTCCGACGCTTCTTGGTCAGCCCCAAACTACACCACAACGTGATCTCTACTTCGTCCGCCGCGAAGGAGGCCCTGCCTACGGAGGCAAGACCATCGAAGCTCTCATTCGAGGCGACTGGAAACTCCTCCAAGACAGCCCCTTCGCTCCGCTTGAACTCTACAACCTTAAGGCCGACCCAAACGAAACAACCAACCTCGCCACCCGCGAAAAGAAAATCTTCAATGACCTCTCCGCCGTGCTCCGCAAATACATTCAGCGCGGAGGTGAAGTTCCTTGGCAAGAGCCTTATGGCAGCAAGCCATGAGCACACGGAGGGTCTATGAAGATTTCGTGGAGCACGATTTCAACGTGCTCGAAATTACTTTGATTGGGCACGTTGGAGACGTGCCCACGGCATTTCTTCACAAGCCAAAGCACCGCTCAAGCCGCTTTGCGAATGGCTGACGTTTTTGGCAAGCACCCACGATTGAGTGGTCGCACTTCGTAGCAGAGATCCTCAACCATCGTCTCACCGAGCGATTTGCCGGTCACTGTGGCGCGGATCGAACTGATGATTCCATGCAGAATTGTGGCTGTTGCACACGACCGGCCACCAAAGCCTCGACTGATATCTCCACGAGCTTCTAGCGACCAAGGTGGCGTGAGGAATTCGCGCAATCGTTGTCGGCTTTTGGTCACCCAGTCGCGTCCTGGCTTCAGCCCATGTAGCAGCCAAGCCCAGTCGAGCACCGCGGATCTTACGCGAACACCAAGACGTGGCATGACGCGCGTTGGTCGATGTCCCTGGGCCATTTCAATGAGCAACGCCGCCCAGTTGATCCCGGCACAGAACCCCAATTGAACCGCCGGGTTCGGACGCGGATTTGCGTCAATGAGATACGGCATCTTGGTGATCTCATCAACTAAGAAATCAAATCCCAAGAAACCGGTCCAATTCGTTTCGCGGGCGACGGTTTCCGTGATGTCGGCGATGTCGGGATGCGCGATCGACTCTCGAACCACTGACGTTCCGCCATCATCCGGAAAAGTTCGAAGCGGTCGGTAAATAACCTCTGCTACCTTTCGGCCGGAATCACACAACATCAAAGTGTAGATCGGCTGCCCGATGATTCTCTCTTGAACCATCGGCGGTTCGATGAGAATGCTCGATGATGTGGCTGAATGTTGATGAAATTCACGAACTAAGTCCTCGGCACTGTCGCAGAAAACTCGGCCAATTGAGTTGTTTCCAGCAGGCGGTTTCAGAACGACAGGATAGCGCAGCTTGTCGAGCAACGGCTGGAGTTCATCTTGCGTCTGCGGAGTACTCGTATTCGGCGAAGGAAGACTCAATCGAGTACAAAATTGATGCAAACTTGGTTTGTGATGGAGTTGCCACATCGTTTCGAAAGGGGGCAGCAGCAGCTTGACTCGACGCCTTAAAACGTCCGCATGTTGCGCGAACAAAAGTCCTTCTTCAAACGTTGGTAATAGTAAATCGTAATCACGACGGTTGAGTTCTTCTTCGACCAAATCTAAATACAGTTCTGTCTCGCGATTCGGAGAAGGAACGTGCAACCTGCGAGTCACATTCGGCAGGCTCTTGCTGCCCGACCAATGGCTGCTGTCCGCAGCTGTGACAGAGACGCCCAACTCGCCGAATCCTTGAATCAAGCGAGCCGCAAAGAACGAACTCGTCCCGGTAGCCAAAAGATGCATGACGGCCTCTTGCTCGTCGTTGACAGATGAGTCACGCCGACGTGGCGTACTGATTTCAGTGTCGTCGTCCGCAAGAGATTCAAGTGAGCGGTTCGCGTTGACCCACGCGAACGTAACCTCGTTCATGACAGCAAAACGCACTTCCGGAACTATCCGAAAAGCTTCACGTAGAAACCGTAACGGTCATATCGGTTGTGAGAATCGAACCGAAATTCTGCCCAATGATGGGATATTGCCCAACGTCGATCGCTCTCGACTCAAAAACAATCGGAGCTATCCAGTCACAGCCGGATCAGCAGCTTCGATGATTTTGAGCAACTCTTCGGAGTTCTTTGCCCGTCGCAGCTTCTCTCGCACAAACTCACTTTTCGCGACGTTGGCCAGTTGAGCCAGGAAGAAGACCTGTAAGCTTGGCCGATCTGCCGGAGTCACCAGCAAGAAAATGAGTCGCACCGGCTCTGTTGAATTCGGGCTGAATGAAATCCCTGGTGTTGAGCGTCCGAATACTAAGATCGGTTTCGTGAGTTGCGGGCAGCGCGCGTGCGGGATCGCAACACCGAATCCAACATCGGTCGTAATAAGTTGCTCGCGTGCCCAAGCTAACTCCGCGATGTTTGAGTCCGGCGGCAAGTTGGTCGGCGGAATTATCTTCGCCAACTCTTCAATCGCAGCCGCAGGCGTACTCGCATGGACGTCTAAGACAATCGCTCCAGATTCGAGCGCGTCTTTCAAGAACAGGCGCGGCAGACGCGGGTATTCGTCTTCAATTTTGCCGACGATTTCTTCGAGGATGTCTTCCAGTGTGATCAATCCGACAGGCTGCGTGCCATCCATCACAACGGCCATGTTGGCCCCGTCGTGCTGCAATTCCTGCATGATGGTTTCGAGATTGTCGGTCGGTGCCACGATTCGCAGCGGTCGCAAAATTCGCGACCAGTCTCGATCATGCTCGTCAAGCAGCAACAAATCCTTCATCAGCAGATATTTCACTGGCAAGTGCGTTTTCGGGTCGATGATCGGATACCGAGAAAAACGAAGCTCGCGAACGACACGCATAACCTCCGGCAATGGAGTGTCAGCGGCAATTGTCTTCACGAACGGCCACGAAATCATCGCATCGCGAACGGTTTGCTTTCTCAGATCAAACAAGTTCTCGACCATTAGCAACTGATTGAACGAGAACGAACCGGTGGCCTGTGTTGCGAACAAAAGCATTCGCAATTCCTGTTCGGTATGCGCGACCTCATGATGGTCCGCCTCCAACTTCAGAAGTTTGAGAATCAAATCACAACCAGCATTCACGGCAATCATCGGGACATAAAACATCCGGTAACACCAAGCCATCGGCACGGCAACGGCCAATGTCATTTGCTCCGCACGACGAATCGCGAGGATTTTCGGTGCTTGTTCGCCGATCAAAATATGCAAGAACGTGATCAGGCAAAACGAGATGATCGCGGAAACAATGTGACTCGCGGAGGACGAAATCCAACCCGGGCGTCCGATGACTCCTTCGAGGATGCGAGCGAATGCCGGTTCGCCAACCCAACCAAGTCCCAAGCTGGCGATCGTGATCCCCAACTGTGTGGCGGAAAGGTACTCGTCCAACTCGTCGAGCATTCCACGAGCGATTTTTGCTCGGCGATCACCGTTGCGAGCCAATTCTTCAATGCGTGTCGATCGAACCTTGACCAGCGCAAACTCGGCCAACACAAAGAAGCCGTTCAGCAACAACAAGACGAAAGCAAGAAACAAAGATAGGCCCGTGGTCACATCCATAATGGCCGAACTGTAAACCAAGACCCAATCGAGCAGCCAGCGAGCGGCAACTCAGAGAAACGTCGCTCCACCGAAAACGCCTTGTCCAAGTCATTGAGCACGTCATTTTTGACCGTGTTTGATCACGTATTCCAAAACCGCTGTCCCGTCCGCGTAGTCCGTGACATGCCCGGTCGTATCACGTCGAATCAGTAGCACCGGTCGGCCAAGAAGCTTCAGGACTGCCGCCAGTCGCTCAACGCTTTGAGGCGGAACGAGCGTGTCTTGGCCACCCGTGGTTATTGCGACTGGCATCGTGAATCGTTCCGGCCAGTATTCAGCACTACGCTTTTTGTATTCATCAAGAACTTCGGATTTCGCTCCGCCGAACGAATCGCGAATCGCGTCCTGAAATTGCGTGTACTCAATGAGGTTCGCCGTTCCGTTCATTGAAGCGACTCCGGCGATCAATCCCGGATGCAGTGCGGCGAACGTCAACGCGCCCGTTCCCCCCATTGAGCCACCGCACAAAAAGACCCTCGATACTCGATACCGCTTCTTGAGTTCCGCAATAATTTGTACGAGATCAGTTTCAGCCTTTGGCCCCATCCATGAGGTTTTTGCTCGGTAATCCGGAGAGATGTAAATCAGCGAATACTTTGCGGCGACGTCACGAGCACAGCGACATTCATCGCGAGCATCTCGCACGAACTGCCAACGATCAGAGCCGTGACCATGTAATGCGATCAAGACATCATGCGGTTGGTCCGCATCAAAATTGACTGGCAAAACCCGAACGTAACGCTGTTCCGAACCGTCCAATTCGGCTTTGAAGACGACATCGTCAACTTGTGGTTCCGTACCAACACTGTCTAAGCAGTCGATCGCAAGAAGCACTTCGACCGCGAACAAGAACGCGAAAAACTGAGACACCTTCATCTGACTTCCCTCCCCAGATTGCGTGTATTTGGATTGAATCGTCAACGCCAATGCGTTGAGCTAACTGTGCCGTTAGAAGTCCAAAACTCGACAATCGAAAGGCCTCAAACTCCTTGCGATCGTTGAACGTAGCGACCATCGTATCAACGCGATATTCGCCGACAGATTAGTGAGGACTCATGAGTACTGCCGCAAGCTACAATCCGGCACTGCCACACGCGACCGACTGCCGCTTGGCGGTTCACGGAGGCCGCCCCATTCAGCCTGAAGGCCCACCAACGTGGCCGTTGTTGGACGCTGCAGTTGAGACGGCATTGAATCGTGCGTTCGCCGACGGAAGTTGGGGTAAATACCACGGATCGCATTGCCTCGCTTTGAACGAGATGCTTGTGACTATGCACTCGCGAGAGCATGTCGTGCTCACTTGCAGCGGGACTGCAGCGGTTGAACTCGCATTGCGTGGACTGCGTGTCGGTACCGGGGACGAAGTGCTTTTGTCTGCGTATGACTTCGAGGGGAATTTCAAGAACGTACTTGCGGTAGGTGCGAAGCCAGTCTTGATTGACATTGACCCGCAGACAGGGCAACTCGACGTCACTCAACTAGAATTGGCAAGATCGCCGCAAACGAAGGCGATCATCGCCTCGCACCTACACGGCGGAGTAGTCGATATGCCTGCTTTGCGAGCGTTTGCCAATCAGTACCAACTGGCGGTGATCGAAGATGCGGCTCAAATGCCGGGAGCAATGATTCATGGACGTATCGCAGGGACGTGGGGAGATATCGGCATCCTCAGTTTCGGTGGTAGTAAGTTGCTGACCTCGGGGCGAGGCGGAGCACTCTTCACTAACGATTCCACGATTGTGCAGCGCATCCGACTGCATACTCAGCGAGGCAACGACACGTATCCGCTTTCGGAACTGCAAGCCGCAGTGCTGCTGCCGCAGTTCGAACGGCTGACTGAACGAAATCGACGACGCGCGGCCAACGTTGGGTTGTTGCTGGAGATGTTACGAGACACCAAGGGGCTGAGCAGCTTCGTGGGATCGAACGACTGCGGTAACTCATTCAAATCTTTGGATTTTCCGATCGTTACTGCGCGAGTCAATCAGCCGGGGTTCTACAAGCTTGGGTTTTGGTATGACTCGGCTCAGTTTGGCGGACTGTCACGCGACCAATTTGCGTGTTCATTACGGGCGGAAGGGATCGCACTGGATCCCGGCTTCCGCGCACTGCATCTGACTCATAGCAAAGGCCGCTTCCGAGCCGTCAACGATTTGCCGAATGCATCTAGAGCGGACACTTCTCTGCTCGTGTTGCATCACCCGGTGTTACTTGGGAGTGAGAACGACTTAAGGCAAATCGCCGAAGCCCTCTCAAAAGTCACCCGAAGCGTCTGCCAGGACGAATTGCAAAAACGCCATCACTGACGTTTCAGGTGAATTGGTGGAATCAGTCACGGTCAAATCTGACCATCGAGTGCCATTTGGTGGAAACAGTGCGTCACCTTGTCTTGGTTTTCCAAGAGCCAGTCGATCGTCGGTTCGCAGTGCATCGCCTTGTGTATGGCTTTGGCGATTGCTGCGCGGTGGGTTTGAAACAGGATGCTGTGGTCAATCTCTACGTTGACGACGCTCGGATCGAGCCACACGGAAACGATGATGCCGAGGTCGTTGGCTTTCTCCTTGGGAATGTCTCCCGCTCGGACGGCGTCGAGCACTCCGTTAGCGATCGCAGCCTGTACTGTGCCCATCAGAATGTTGGTGTATTTCTCGTTGTTGACGGTCACTTTGCTGACCATCACGGTGGCAGGGCGAACTTGCACGTCGCAATTCAAAATTGCGAAGACGCGCGAGTGACCTTTGATCTGGTCGCCGATCAGATTCGCGATCGCGTGACCAACCGGTCCATCGAGTTCGCCGATGATCACTTCCGGTTCCGCCGCCGACCACGCCGGTGCGGCTTCGACCAAGGCTTCACCCGTGCGCATCACTATTCGCTGACTCATGCTGTCCTCTTTCAAAAAGTTTTGATGACTGTCGATTCGTGGAGATCATTTCTGAGATGGTGCGGAAAGTTAGAGGAGTCGCCGGGGTTGGTCGAGCGTGACAACCTGCTATATCGATAGTGCGGTCCCGAGCGAGTAGCCCCGATACTCGCATCGCGTCGCACCATCGCTATTCTTTCGCGTTCTTCCGCCTCGACAGCACGGTTCACCCACGAAAGAACGTTCCATGAAATTTTTGTTGACCAACGATGACGGGATCACGGCCCCAGGATTGAACTTGCTGGCGGAGGTGGCGGCCGAATTTGGTGAGGTCATTGTGGTCGCACCGGATGGAGTTCGGTCAGGGTGTGGGCATCAGGTCAACAACGAGCGACCACTGTCGTTAATCGAGGTTGCGCCGTCCCGATTTGCCTGCGATGGAACCCCTGCAGATTGCGTGCGCGTCGCGTTACAGCATCTAAATGTCGATGTGGATTGGGTGCTCTCCGGCGTTAATGACGGAGGCAATCTGGGAGTTGATGTTTACATGTCAGGAACCGTAGCTGCGGTTCGCGAAGGGGTGTTACTCGGAACGCCAGGGATCGCCTTGTCGCAGTACGTCGGTCGCAAAGATGCGGTGAATTGGACGCCCCGTGCAAGCTTGTTGCGCCGTGTGCTCTCAAAGTTGCTCGATGCACCGCCGCCCGAGCAGGAGTTCTGGAATGTGAACTTTCCCATCTGGGAACCGCCGCATCCGGAACCGGATTTGGTGCTCTGTTCGCTCGACGTGAACCGCCACGACGTCCGCTACGAGCACCGTGACGGCCGCCTGCATTATCGCGGCGTCTATCGAGACCGACCACGGACCCCAGAGCACGATGTCGATGTCTGTTTTGCCGGACAAATCGCGCTGACTCGGATTTCACTCGGTAGTTAACCCGTTACTGAAGTCACCCGCAGCGCCAGCCTGGGCGAAACGGTTCGAGAAGTACCGTTGCCAAATTCAATTCGAAGCATTCGCTCTGACAGGACTGGCCGATTGGGGCCGTTCCGCCTCCAAAGTGCGTACTTCAAACGCAGATCTAAAATTTGTGAACGTCAGTTGCCATCAATGTGGCACATCGTTGAACCACGAAACGGCGAAGAAGAATTACTGCTAACAGCCGCCTTCCTTGAATCTCTCTAAGCAACCGTTACCGTGGCGGCGATTTGCGCGAGATTTTTTTGCGCGACGAAAGTTTTTCTTAGTTCGACGTCACTCCCCAGTACGAATTTGACTGCACAGGCAGCGTTTTTGGACGAGATGCCGAACCCTGACCAGACAAGCTGAGGATGTCTCCGTGCCGCGACGAAACGATATTCACAAAATTCTGATCATTGGCTCCGGACCGATTGTGATCGGTCAAGCGTGCGAATTTGATTACTCTGGAACGCAGGCATGTAAATCACTGCGTGAAGACGGTTACGAGGTTGTGCTCGTTAACTCGAACCCCGCGACCATCATGACCGATCCAGAAACCGCCGATCAGACCTACGTTGAGCCGATCACGTGGGAGTACGTCGCCAAGATCATCGAGAAAGAACGGCCGGACGCGGTGCTGCCGACGCTTGGCGGACAGACCGGTTTGAATACCGCGATGGAACTGCATCACCGCGGAATCCTCGACAAGTTCGGTTGCGAGCTGATCGGGGCGAAAGCGGACGTCATCAAGAAGGCCGAGGAGCGAGACACCTTCAAGCAAGCGATGCTAAAGATTGGGCTCGATGTGCCGCAGTCGGCGGTCGTGCATACGTTGGACGAAGCTCGTGAGGCGCTCAAGTTGGTGGGACTGCCGGCGATCATTCGAGCCAGCTTCACGCTCGGCGGGACGGGCGGCGGGATCGCGTACAACCGTGAAGAGTACGAAGACAAAATTCGCAAAGGGCTCGCCCTCTCGCCGGTCAACGAAGTCCTCGTCGAGGAATCGGTCATCGGTTGGAAAGAGTACGAAATGGAAGTGATGCGCGACGTGGCGGACAACGTCGTCATCATCTGCTCGATCGAGAACTTCGATCCGATGGGGGTTCACACCGGCGACTCGATCACGGTCGCTCCGGCGCAGACGCTGACCGACAAGGAATATCAGCGGATGCGCGATGCGACGATCGCCTGCATGAGGGAGATCGGCGTCGAGACGGGCGGCTCGAACGTGCAATTCGCAATCAACCCGAAAACCGGGCGAATGATCATCATCGAGATGAATCCGCGCGTGTCGCGATCGTCGGCGCTGGCGTCGAAGGCGACCGGCTTTCCGATCGCGAAGATCGCGGCCAAGTTGGCGGTCGGTTATCGGCTGGATGAGATTCCCAACGACATCACTCGCGAAACGCTCGCCTGCTTTGAGCCGACGATCGACTACGTCGTCACCAAAATCCCCCGCTGGGCGTTTGAGAAATTCCCCGATGCCGATTCGACGCTGACCATTCAGATGAAGTCGGTGGGCGAAACGATGGCGATCGGTCGCACGTTTAAGGAGTCGTTCCAGAAAGCGGTGCGTGGGCTTGAGACCGGTCACTTCGGGCTCGGCGGCGGCAAGAAGGATTTGTGGGGGACCGCCGATCAACCGGGCCGCGACGCGATCGAGCCGAAGCTCTCGATCCCGAATGCCGAACGGATTCATTACATCCGCTATGCCTTCAAAGCGGGGATGTCGGTGCAAGAGATTTTTGAGCTGACGAACATCGACCCGTGGTTCCTGAATCACTTGCGTGAGATCGTGGAATTCGAAGACCGGATTCGAGCGTGCGGTCGCATGGAAGCGGCCGATGCGACGCTCGTTCGCGAGGCAAAGCGAAACGGCTTCTCCGACCAGCAGCTTGCCTGTTGGTGGGACGTCACCGAAATGGACGTCCGCCGTTACCGAAAGCGGCTGGGGATCGAAGCGACGTTCAAGCAGGTCGATACCTGCGCCGCCGAGTTCGAGGCTTACACGCCGTATTACTACTCCACCTACGAGCAAGAAGACGAAACGCCGACGAAGGGGGACAAGAAGCGAGTCATGATTCTCGGCGGCGGCCCGAACCGCATCGGGCAGGGGATCGAGTTCGATTACTGCTGTTGTCACGCCAGCTTCGCACTCCGTGAACTCGGCATCGAGTCGATCATGGTCAACTCGAACCCAGAGACCGTCAGCACCGACTACGACACGTCGGACGTGCTCTTCTTCGAGCCACTGACGACCGAAGACGTCCTCAACATCTGCGACCGCATGCAGCCCGACGGCGTCATCGTGCAATTCGGCGGACAGACGCCGCTCAATCTGGCGAAGGGACTCGAAGCTGCCGGTGTGAAAATCATTGGCACCTCGCCCGACATGATCGACGCGGCGGAAGATCGCAAGCGGTTCCAAGTCATCCTCGAACAACAGGGTCTGCATCAGCCGCCGAACGATACGGCGACGGACATCGCCGGTGCGCGGCACGCGGCGGAGAAGATCGGATATCCGGTACTGATTCGTCCGAGTTTCGTGCTCGGCGGCCGCGCGATGGAGATCTGTTACGACGAAGCACAATTGATGAAGTACATAGTCGCCGCCGTCGAAGCCTCGTCGGGTCGACCGATCCTGATCGACAAGTTCCTCGAAGACGCGACCGAGGTCGATGTTGATGCGCTGGCCGATGGCCAAGACGTCGTACTCGGCGGCATCATGGAGCACATCGAAGAGGCGGGGGTTCATTCTGGCGATTCGGCCTGCGCACTGCCGCCGTTCTCGTTACCCGAATCGGTGATCGACGAAATCCGCGAGGCGACTCACAAACTCGCGCGAGCCCTACAAGTGCGCGGCTTGATGAATATCCAATTTGCCGTCAAAGAAGAGAACGGCCAGCACATCGTCTACGTGCTCGAAGTAAACCCGCGAGCCAGCCGCACCTCGCCGTTCGTCAGCAAGGCGACCGGTCGGCCGCTGGCGAAGATCGCCGCGAAAGTTATGGCCGGGGTCAGCCTGCGCGAGCAAGGTATCACTGAGGAAATCTGGCCGACGTACACGTCGGTCAAAGAGAGCGTCTTCCCGTTCAATCGCTTTCAAGGGGTCGATATCATCCTCGGCCCAGAAATGCGTTCGACCGGCGAGGTCATGGGGATCGACGAGGAATTCCCGATCGCGTTCGCGAAGAGTCAAATCGGTGCGGGAGCGAAGCTCCCCACCAGCGGGACCGTCTTCATCAGCATGGCTCGGCACCACAAGCAGTTGATGATCGACCCCGCTCGCCGCTTGCAGCAGCTCGGCTTCAAACTGATCGCGACCAGCGGGACCGCTCGCGTGTTGAGCGACGCGGGGCTCGAAGTGGGGACCGTGAGGAAGCTGCAAGACGGTCGCCCGAACCTGCTGGACTTCATGGCCAACGGTGACGTGCAACTGATCTTCAACACGCCGTCGGGCAAAGGGGCTCGCACCGACGAAGGCAAGATCCGAGCGGCTGCAGTTCTTTACGGAGTTTCGTGCGTCACGACGGTTCCCGGCTGCCTCGCCGTCGTGCAAGCCCTTGAAGCACTCGCATCGAACCCCGACGTCAGCGTGAAGTCGTTGCAAGAATGGCTGCACGTCACGTAGCGGTAAGCTGCCAGCTTGCCCAGAATGGCTCACAAACTAGAAGCTTGTGCCTACCACTGGCGAGAAAGCCTCTGCCGGTGATTGTGCCCCGATCACGGAATGTGGGTCGGTCATTCGGGCGAGAAGTTCTGCACCGGCGGACGTGTATTTCACGAGCGTGATTTCATTGCCGCGATTGTTGTGACTCACTTCATCCATAAACGCGCGAATCAACAGTAAGCCGCGACCGCCGATCCGTTCAAGGTTGTCTTCATCCGTCGGGTCTTTAACTTTTTTGACATTGAAGCCGGGGCCTTCATCACGGATGACGAACTTCACTCGATCCTTTGAGTACGAAGCAAAGACATGCACCTTGCGATCGCAATACGGCCACATGACACGACGAGCCGCTGCCAAGTCGTAATAGATGCTCTCATCTTCTTGACGCAGTTCGGAATCCAGTTCGAGGTTGCCATGATTAATCGCATTCGACAAAGACTCGCTCAACGCAATACTCATCGGCGATAAGCGGTCGTCATCGAGCAAACCCAAAAGCGTGATTTGTTCCAGCAGATGGCAAATCAGCGGCGGCACCAAACTCACGTCATTGTCGATTTCAAATCGCAGATCCATCGATGAGACAAGCTTGTTGATTCGGGAGCGATCACGATTGTCCGTCAATTCCAAAACCGCTTCGCTCAACTCGGAGCCATATTCATTCGCCAGGTGCAATGCAGACTCGCAATTTTCTGCTTCGAGAATTTCGTGACCTGCGATCTCGATGATCAACCGCTCGCGCAAACGCGAACGCCGTTTGGCACAGTCAGAGACAATCAAAAATTTGGGGGATCTCAAGTTGGACATCATCGGCCATTTTCAGCAAGCGTTTGAAAAAACGGTGAGGTCGCTGGCTTATCAATTCACGTCCAAGACTACGTTGAGTTTTTCGCAGCTCCGGAAAATCCTGCGTCGCCGAGGTAATTATCCCTCTCAACGCCGCATACCACACTGATTGTCTCATGTTTGCAAAGAGAAGCGGTTGTAACGGTCAAATATGCTTGGGACGGTCACGAGCTTTCACTGCGCCGGATGCTGGGCAGCATCATCCGACCGACTTACTATCCTGCCGCGTAATGGGGCGTTTCATTCCAGGAGTGCGAGTAATGTCGAGCGTTGAGTTGCCGATTGGGTTTCAAACATCAGGCGTCGCGTGTGGTGTGCGTGGCGATGTCGGGCGGTTGGACCTCGCGTTGTTTGTATCTGATCGACCGGCGGTGACGGTCGGAGTCTTCACGCAAAATCTGGTTTGTGGTGCGCCAGTCAAAGTCTGTCGCGAACGAGTCCCACGAACGACAGGTCGAGCGGTTGTTATCAATTCCGGCAACGCAAATGCGGCAACGGGTGATCGAGGCAT
Source organism: Planctomycetia bacterium (assembly GCA_026400935.1). Lineage (GTDB taxonomy): Bacteria > Planctomycetota > Planctomycetia > Planctomycetales > Planctomycetaceae > SXKJ01. Next base: position 13,726 of record JAPLNX010000550.1, read on the forward strand.
TGCCGACGCCAAGCGAATGACGGCGGCGGTTGCTCAATCATTGAATTGCTCAGCAGACGATGTCGTTGTCTGTTCGACGGGAGTGATCGGTCGCTTCTTACCCATGGAAAAACTCGAAGCTGGTATTCCACACGCGGCCGCCGCATTGGCCAACACAGCTGGTGCGTTTGAATTGTCCGCTCGAGCGATTATGACGACCGACACTGTCCCCAAGCAGGCTACCCGATCAGCAGAACTGCGTGGAACGAACGGAGTCAAAACAGTACGAGTCAGTGGAGTATGCAAAGGAGCCGCGATGATTGCTCCGAACATGGCCACGATGCTGTGCGTCATTATGACGGACGCGGACCTCGTCACTGCCGATGCCGACAATGCATTGCGGCAGGCGGTCAATCAAAGCTTCAACTGCATCAGCGTCGAAGGTCACACCAGCACGAGCGACACGGTTTTGTTTCTCGCGAACGGTGCCGCTGGAACTGGTTCGCTCGATGCCGACAGCCGAGCAAAACTGCAAACGATGCTCGATGAAGTTGCGACAGAACTTTCAACCGCGATCATTCGCGACGCAGAAGGGGCAACGCATTTCATTACGCTCGACGTCAATGGGGCTCGCACTCGCGACGAAGCGTTTCGCATCGCGAAAACGATCGCTGACAGTCCGCTTGTGAAGACCGCGATTCACGGAGCCGACCCCAATTGGGGACGTATCGTCTCAGCCGCCGGATACGCAGGTGTGCCGATGCGTGAAGAGGATATGTCGCTGCGGATCAACAATCTCGATGTCTATCGCGATGGTGCGCCGCTTCCATTTGATCCGAAAACTGTGAGTGACAGTATCCGTGACAATCGCGACACACACATTGAATTGACTCTGAAACTCGGCAACGCAAACGTCCGTTATTGGACCGCCGATCTCACGGCCGAGTACGTCCGCTTGAATGCCGACTACACGACGTGAGTCGTATGCCGTGTGGGGAAAAGACAAAGCACAATTCAAGCCTCGATCAAGAATCTCTCTCATCATGCCTAACAATGGTTAGTCTTGGTGTCGTTCGTTTGTCGTCAGCCATGTGAGCGAGCTGTTCGTCGATCGACTCCATCCGCTCAATCAACGGTCCTTTCGCGTCCGCCCAACGACGCTGCCAAGTTTGGAAGCGCGTTTCGTGAGATTGCTCGCGACGTTGTGCGGCTTGCAGTCGTGATTGAAATTCAGCGAGTGCCGATCGTTGTGGTGCGGCCTGTGATGTTGATTCCATCAGGTTCAAAACTCCTAACGAGGGCATCGGTGGTCCTCTTGTTTTAAACACAGAGAACTATTGTCCGGAACAGGTTTGTAGATCGAAAAGTAGGGGGCTCGCCTACTCGGATGATGCTATAGAAAAATCATAGGCGAGCCGCCCGTGCTACGAATCGGCCAATCACGCGCGGGACTTTGTACCGCTTTGTCGCGTCAGGCAATTCAGGGCGACTCGTCTGAGTGAGTCTTGTTGTCGTCTGGCCTACACCGAATTTGCAGTCCGCCCAATTGGAGGAACTCGCACAAACGGGAACGGTGAAATTGGGCAACGAGCGCCAATGCCGCGTCGCAACAAGATACTCTGATTGGAGTCTATTGAGAAAACAAATGACTCTGTGTCGATCGCAAAAAAGATGACTTATGTACAAGAATTAGTACGGCGGGGAAGGGGCGCAAATAATCGACGAGACTGAGTTTACAACTGCATTGTGAGCATGCAGTTGAAATCGCGGACTGCATCGTCGAGGCTGAGAAAAGTTTTGGCGACTTCAGTCGCATAGGCGACGAGGTCTGTGCCTGATGCGGGGGCGGCGCGTAAACCTGATGTGCCTTTGCCAGTTTCGGGGAGGCAGCGCACGCGGACGGTCTCAAAATCGTAGACGCCGAAATGGACTTTGGGGTCTTTCCGACCGGCTTGATCGATCTCTTGCTGAAGAGCGAGCGCTGACACCGCTGCATTCACATAGACCGAGACGGCGACCAGCAGCGACCGAAATTCTCTAATTTCGGAAAGCGGTTTTCCTGCTCGGTCTTCCAGTGCCTTCGCGGAAGACCTCACCGCAATCTGAATTTGATTAACGATGCTCCGCAGCGCGTATGTGAAAGCGATGTCGGTGTAGCCTTCCGGCGATAAGTAAGCATCCACGCTTGCTGTGACTGCACCGCATTTAGAATGGCCGAGGACGACGACCGCTTTGAGATTTTCACCCAGATGCGCCATCGCATAATGGATCGACCCCAGTCCCTCGGCACCCAGAACATTGCCAGCGACTCGCAAGACGAACAGATCGTTGAAGGATTGATCGAAGATGGCTTCAGTCGGAACACGAGCGTCCGAGCAACCAAGAACGACAGCAAAAGGAGCCTGCGAAGGCATGGCTCCCTGATATAAAGGCAGACCCAATGAGATCGGGCTTACGGGGATCACAATCGGTGTCCCGGCATCATCACCCAGCGTACGCAATTGCATGCGACGCACGATTTCAGAAAAGCGTTCATTCCCTTCCACAAGTCGCCGAATCGCTGCAGCGGAATCTGGAATCTTGGGCAACGAAAGGGGCGCGAATGGGTCATAGCGGTAAATCACATCCATGGACATTTTCCTTTTGCCTTGGCTGCGATCCGCAACCAAGTTGTGAAGCGACCGAGCGGCATGTTGCGCTAAGCGCCGATCGACCAACATTGCCTGCGATTATTAAAGATGAAGTCTGCAAAGTGAGCGGATGATCTTCACAGTTACTCAAAAGCAAAGATGGTGTTGAAGGCCTCGTTGATGGATTCGAACGAAGCGTCGAGCACGTCGCCGGTATTCTTTGCTCCGTTGCCGCCGCGAGCGGGGCCACCTTTGCCGCCGAGGCCGAGGTCGGTGTCGGCGTCGCCGAAGAGTTGGTCCGCTCCGAGGCCGCCGATGAGGGTGTCGTTGCCTTCGTTGCCGTGGAGCGTGTCGTTGCCGATGCCGCCGATGATCGTGTCGGTGTCGGTGCCGCCGTTGAGTTGGTCGTCGCCATCGTCGCCGAGGAGCGCGTCGTTACCCGCGTTGCCGTTGATGACGTCGTTCCCTTTGCCACCCTTGAGCGTGTCGTTGCCGTCGCCGCCGTTGAGCGTTTCGTTGCCAGCACCGCCGAGGGCCGAATCGTTATCGGCACCACCGTTGAACGTGATGCCGAACGTGGCGACGGTGATCTTGCTGGCGTCGAGCTTGTCGTCACCCGCGTTGCCGTTGACGACGATCTGCCC
>JAPLNX010000544.1 GCA_026400935.1 Planctomycetia bacterium
ACCTACACCGGCAAACCGACACAATCGCAGCCCGTAGCTCGGTTCTGCCCACCGCACCGGCGCATCACCCGCACCACAAAAATCCAACAAGCCGCACTCCAAATCTAATGGCAGGTTATTTCTTGGTCGTGGCACTAGTCATTGTCGTACGGATTTTCTCTCATGACCTCCACTGGTTCGTCATTCGCTGCTCCTCCATTTCAAGGGATCGCCACTTTTGGACGGCGTCCGCAAACTCGTGAACTGGTGGAAATTGATGTGGCTATCCTGGGAGTGCCTTTCGATAGCACTGTCAGTTATCGCAGTGGCACACGTCTCGGGCCGAGAGCCATTCGCGAACAGTCGCTGTTGTTGTGGGGTTTCAACAACGTCTTGAGTGTTGCGCCGTTCGAGCGATTAAAGGTGATTGACTACGGCGACGTGGATGTCGTACCCGTTGATGTCATTGCGACACATCAAGCCATTGAGTCAACCGCAAAGACAATTCTGCAGCAGGGAACGAAATTGATCACGCTCGGCGGCGAGCATTCGATTTCACTGCCGCTCTTGCGTGCTCACGCGGCGGTGCATGGCCCGCTCGCCGTCGTCCATTTTGACGCACATCCCGACACGTGGGACGAGGAATATCCCGGTTGCAAATTCAGCCACGGGACGCCGTTTCGACGAGCGATCGAGGAAGGTTTGATCGACACGACGGCCTACTTCCAGATTGGGATTCGCGGGCCGACGGCCGGACCGCAAGACTATGAAGATGCGAAGCAACTCGGTGCACAGATGCTGACGATTGATGAAGTGCATTCGCGTGGCGTGGCGTCGATCCTTGATGACGTGCGACTGTGCGTGGGCTCGAAGCCGACCTATGTCACGCTCGACATCGACGCGGTCGATCCAGCTTTTGCTCCGGGAACCGGAACCCCAGAAGTCGGCGGCCTCACGAGCCATCAGATGTTACAACTGGTTCGCGGCCTGCGTGGGTTGAACTTAATCGGCTTCGATCTCGTCGAAGTCTCTCCGCCGTATGATCCGAGCGAGATTACTGCGATCTTGGCCTCGAATCTCGTATTCGAATTCTTGTCTCTACTTGCCTTGAGGGAGTTGATGTGATGAGGACAGCACCAGATTTGTGAGCGATTTGCCGACTGAGTTTCCGGAACTCACCTGTTGAGCAATTCGGTATTCAGTCACAGAATGCCAACCTCGTCAACGAACGCTGCGCCGCATAAGCCCAGTCATTCAAACGGAGCAAGTTTTGGCCGCTAAGGCGCGAAGTATGCGAAGGAATGCGACAAAATGCTTTCACATGGTCATTGTGCGAGGAGATTTTGGAATTGGCCGTGTTCCTGGTTTTGTTTTGCAACTCTTCGCGTTCTTTACGCCTTCGCGGTGAGATGACCTCCCCAGAAAACGCTCAGCTTGAGCACTTAGATTCGAGTCACCGTGTCCGAAAATCAAACCGTCACGATCAACCGCACAATGGTCGGCGTGCTCGCAATCGCCTGTCTGATTGGAGCGGGAGCGGCGTTCTTGTATGAAGACGACGACGTCAATATGTGGCGAGGAATCTTCACGCGAGTCGGACTGGTGCTGACAGCGTTTTGGATGGCTCTGCCGAAAGACGGCACACTCGGCAAATGGGCCAATGTTTCACTGACAACGTTGATTGGAATCATGCTGGCGATCTTCATGGTTGCACGCAATCCGCGTCAGTACGTGCCGCTCATGCTGGCGGTTGCTGCGATCGGCAGATTTTTGCGACCGCGTGAGAAAGCTCGACCTACGCGTGAGTTTCGTGATCCAAAACACGACCCGACTCCATAAGCTACTTCTCCTGAAGTTCGCTGTTTGACCGCAACGTATCTCGCACCTGCGAACCTTATCCAGCGAGGTCTATCCAAAAGCAAAACCCGGTTCTAGTGAACCGGGTTTTCATGGCCGTCACATTTTTGGTGACAGCTCTGTCGTGTGGCAGTGTCGCGTTACTTCTTCACTAACTGCGGGCCGCTGGGTTTGGCGGCGATGGGAGTCCAATCGTTGTTGTTGACACTTGGTATCCGGCGAGCCACGCTGACCTTGGCTGTCTTGGTGTAGAAAGGAATGCGAGTGCGAGGTGCTTCGGCTCGCCAAGCGATCTTGTCGTCGAGATTCACATTGGGCAGCGGGAGTTGAATTTTGGCCGCGCCGTCGGATTTGATTTCGAGTTCAAGCGAATCATCCGGTGACTGATCTTGGTCGCCTTCACCAATGTCCGAAGGAGCTGGCACTTTTTTGATCTTTTCGATCACTGTTTCGTCGCCAAGTTGAGTCTGTGCGGGCTTGCGAGCCTCCGTCTTTTCTTCGAGCAGCTTGTCGATCGCATCATCTTTTTGTTTTTGCTCGTCCGTTCGCAAACCCTTGATCCGTTGGTTGCCGCCCAGGCCATCGTTGGTTTCTGGCGCTTGCACGTCAGTCGTGCTGTTGTTGCTGGGCACGACGTAAGTTTGCATCGGTTGCTTTGACGTGCCGCTGCGATTGGCTTCTGGCTCATCTTTTTTCGTCGGATGGAATCCGCTCGACGAACCCTTGGATTGAGCCGGCTTGGCCGGAGTCGGCGACGCAGAGCAGCCGTTATCGCAGTTATTCACTGGCATGTTGCAGGAGACACCGCAAGGGCTGCATGACGGAGCAGCGGCAACTGGTCCACAACTGCAACCGTCACCGTATCCATAGGACGGTGCGTAGTAGCTCATCGGCGCGTAATAACTCGATGAGCATGTATTGCAACCGGACGATTGGCGAGACGAGACCGTGCGATTACTAACCGGCGTGGAGTACGTCGGAGCGTACCAGGCCGAGTGGACTACGTATGAGTTCCCGGCGACTGGATATCCAACGTTTTGAGTCGAGCCGTTGAAGGACCACGGCAAGTCATCCGCTGGTAACACGGCGGTTGTTCCGGCGATCACGGCGACGGCGAGAAGGCTCGCAAACCGCCACGTTGTCTGTTTAACTGTCATGGTATTACTCTCAGGAAAAAAGGGCTGTTGGCCGACGAAGTCACGTGTTCGGCGAGGCATCTTCTACTGCTCATCACTGAAAAGTCAATTTGCGACAAACCTCATGCCTCCTTCGCAGTTTGTGAAATTCCACAACCTTGCTCAAATCGTCTCTGCATTCTGCGGCTCGCAGCGTCCTGCGCGCATTCGGACAATCGATCGAGACAGCGAAGGATTCAGCGGGGCGGTGGTGTTGCGAGTGGTTGTTGAAGGAACAAAGCTTGCGCCAGAAGCGGAGTACTGCTTACGTGGTTGGCCCCCGGATAGTTTGCAACGCGACCGCCTCGTCGGACTACATCGGTTACTGGAGCACATTCAACGTTGCGGCGTGAAGCAGGTTCCGGTCCCGTTGAAGAGCCAGTTTGGAACCACTCTTTACACGGAAGCGGGACAGTTTTGGCAGCTCGAGCCGTGGATGCCTGGCCGCGCCGATTTTACGGCAGCACCGACTGACGCGCGATTACGAAACGCGACGACGGTACTCGCTCAATGGCATGACGCGGCGGCTCGATTTGAGGCTCGTGCGGCGGAAGCGGAATGGTTCAAGCAAGTCACCTCGGCAACATCACCGACGGTGGAAGACAGACTGGTCCGCATCCATCGTTTCTACACGGCTGATGTGGCAAAGTTGAAAAAGTTGATTGCCGAAGCAACGTCGTTCGAAGGCTGGGACGCAGAGTTTTTGGAATTGAAGACGTTGTCGCGGCAGATTCTCAGCTTCTTTGTCATCTCGGCTCCACGTGTTGGCGAAGAGCTGCGCACATACCGTGACGTGCGGCTGCGGTTGCATCCTTGTTTGCGTGACGTGTGGCATGATCACGTATTGTTCGATGGCGATGAGGTCACCGGGCTGATCGATCCGAATGCCGCTCGCTGTGAAACGCCTGCGACCGATTTGGCTCGCTTACTCGGTAGCTTCTTGCGTGACGACGACGATCGCTGGGAAATGGCGATTGCCGCGTATCGCAACGTGCGACCGCTGTCTGAACGTGAAGCGAAATTGGCTCGTGTTCTGGATCAAAGCACAACGTTGTTGAGCGGTCTGACTTGGCTCGAACGACTTTTCGTGCATCGCGAAAGTTATTCGAACCCGCCGCGAGTCATCGCTCGACTACGACAGATCACGTCACGGCTTGAGCGATTGGCCTATCGTCTACAAGCCGACCGAACTCAAAGTTCAACACGATGAGTTTTTTTCAATCAAGTTAGGAATCAAAACATGTTCGATATCGGTGCCTTCCGAGCGAAGACCTGTAACGGGCTGAGTCGGCGTTCGTTCGTGCGAGCGGGTGCCGTGTTGCCTTGGACCCTCGGAGCACTCAGTGCAACTGATATTGCTCAAGCGGCTCAGGCTGTGCGTGCGAAATCGGTCGTACTCGTCTGGCTGTGGGGCGCGCCGAGTCACATCGACACGTTCGACCCGAAGCCGGACGCACCGGCGGAGTACCGCGGGCCTTTCACACCGATCGCCACGCGCACGCCAGGGTTAATGGTCAGCGAGTTGCTGCCGAGGTTGGCCGCTCGATCCAACAAGTACGCGGTCGTGCGGAGCAACGTGACGACCGAACCGGGACATCCCGATGCAGGGACCGCTGGCCTGACTGGTTTCAAAGAAAAGCCCGAACCCGTGCGACCGAATTTCGGTTCGATCGTCGCTCGGCATCGCGGCCACAAAGGATCGCTCCCGCCGTTCGTGTCGATTGGTCGTGGGATCCCACGAGATGTTGTTCGCAAGATGGACGGTTACGGTGGCGGCACACTGGGGAAAACCTTCGATCCGTTTATGGTGAGTTGTTCCGACTTGGGCGAAGTCGAGATTCCCGCGTTGAGTTTGCTCGACGGACTGACGCCGAATCGAGTCAACGATCGTCGCGAGTTGCTGTCACTCGTCGATCAAGTCCCTCGGCAATTGGAAGCGGCCGGCATCGACTCTTGGGACCGGACGTTTCAACGCGCGTATGGATTGCTGATGAACTCACAGGCGCGCGCAGCGTTTGATTTGACCGCTGAGAAGCAAACGATTCGCGACGCTTATGGGCAGACGACGTTCGGACAAAGTTGCTTGTTGGCTCGCCGCTTGGTCGAAGCGGGTGTGCCGTACATTCAAGTCAACTGGAGCGAGTACGTCGAATCGATCACGCCGAACTGCGACTTCGGTTGGGACACGCACATCTACAACTTTGAGTTGCTGCAAGACACGCACTGCCCGATCTTTGATCGAGCTTACTCGGCGTTGTTGGATGACCTCGACACGCGCGGGCTGTTGCAATCAACGCTTGTCGTTGCGATGGGAGAATTCGGTCGCACACCGCGCATCAATGGTCGAGCCGCTCGCGATCATTGGCCGCGTTGCTACTTCTCACTGTGGTCGGGAGCGGGAATCGAAACCGGTCGCGTGATTGGTGCGAGCGACAAGTACGCCGAAGACCCAATCACCGAAGGGATCACACCGCTCATGGTCGGCACCACAATCAGCGAGTTGGCCGGCATGGACACCCAAGCCCGCGCCGAACTCCGAGTACTCGACGGCGGCGGCGTGATTCATGAGTTGGTGTAAGACAACAAATACAACGATCATCTTGGGTACCAAGCAGTGGATTTGTACGAAGAGTTCCAAAAAATCATTACCATCTTGCAACGCTGAGGAATTGAGTTCGCGGTGTGCGGTGGCATTGCGTCTGTTGATTGTACGTAAGTTTTCCAGCAATTCATGATCGCGGCACGCGGTTTGCGCCAGAGTTATTTTCAGATGTTCATCTGCCAATATTTCTGGGAGCGACAGGATGTCCGACGCTGTGGATCACGGATCGATTTCTTCTGAACTCGAAGGGATTGGCTTGGGCGATAAACGTCTCAACAAGCGATGCAAGCGGTTGATCGAGGCCCTTGCGGTGGATCCGCAACTGAGTATCAACGCTTCGTGCAACGGGTGGAATGAGACACATGCCGCTTATGAACTCTTAGACCATTCCAAGACCACTCCTGCGAAAATTCTTCATCCGCATCAGGCGGAAACGCTGCGCCGGATACAGCAGCACCCGGTCGTTTTGATTCCACAAGA
>JAPLNX010000213.1 GCA_026400935.1 Planctomycetia bacterium
CCAGGTCAGAATATTGGTCAGACGTTTCTTGAGCATGTCGGCAACTTTGATGATGGGTTTCAGTTCTGATTCATACGCCCAGTCGTACCACAGCGAGAAAAACTTCCTGGCGTTTCCGGCATACGTGTATTCCCAGAACCAACGGAAGTTTTCGCGAATGGCCCAGGCGGTCGCGGTCTTCAGGTCCGAATCCTTGAGCGATTTAATCTGAGCCCATTGTTCGTCGCTCATGTTCTCCGGATTGTACAGCCAGAGTTGTTTTGTCCCTTTGAGAGTTTCATCGCCATCCTGCACAAGGGATTTGTTTTCCTGTCGTCGGATCTTGTCAACCGCTTCTCCGAGATGCTTTGAGATGTGGAATCTGTCATGCACAATCTCTGCCTGCGGGACATTCTTTGTGGCACTGGTTTCAAAGGCTGGCCACATATCCATCGCGACAGCGTCGATCGTTCCTTTCTGATCGTCTGACAGCGTATTCCACAGGGAATCAGCGGCTTCGCCATCGTGGCCGGGCACAACGTCTAGCACTCGTGACCCATCGATATCCGTGAGCACCGAGACATAGTCATGCCCGCGGCCAAAGCTCTTTTCATCCATGCCGACGTTTCGCAAATCTTCCATCTTACGCCGCACCATGCCACGTTCCACTGCACGATCCATGATCCGCTGCACGCTCTCCCACGTCAGTCGCAGCAGGATGCGTGCCTGCTCGATTGTGGCCGCCGCCTGAAGCACCTGCACCGCAAATGCTTCGAACAGCAATGTGTACCGTCCGTGAGGTTCAGCCCACGGGACATGACACGTCTTCACGCCGCAATTGTCGCAATTCGTTCGCGGCACTCTGGCATGAATCGTCGTTGCGAACTGCATTGTGTCGCACTCTGGCATGAATCGTCGTTGCGAACTGCATTGTGTCCAGATGACGCCACTGTCGTTCCGGCGCATGATCCTTCAAAGCACATGCCTTCCCGCATTCACTGCAATCAAAAGCGGAACCTGTGGATTCCAGAAAAATCCTGACCTCCGCCGGATCCGTTTTCAAGTCAACACTGACGACTCGCCATGACTTGTCCAGACCCAGAAGGTCTCCATAATGCTGAGGTAATGTTTGCATCCGCAAACTCTAATTCACCACCCAATTTTCAAGAATCAGAAACACTGCCAAAAAACACTCTAGCCACTAACTTCCGAGAAGAACCTGTTTTTGTAGCCCAGCATTTCAAACTGGGAGGTTCAGTTCAACCGGTTTGGAAAACCGTTCTACGGAAACACCCTTCCTCGCCGCTTCTAAGCTAAGGCAAATCCGCGAATCGCGGCAACGTGATCCTGTCGCTCATTCAATCCCGTACTGATCGAGTTTTTTCCGCAGAGTGTGGCGATGCAGACCGAGCTTCCGCGCGGCGGACGCACATTGGCCATGTTCGTGACTCACAACAGTGCTCAACAACGACGGCTCCACGAGATTGAGGAACTGCTCGTAAAGGTCTTCCCGAATATTGTGCTCACGCAGTTGTGATTCGGCCCACTCTCGAATGAGTTGTGACAGCGCAACTGTCGGTGAATCAGACAATGGTTGTCCGGCGGACAGAGCCGGAGATGGGAAATGTTCTGGTTCGATGACTCCGCCGCGAACAATGACCACCGCGTGTTCGATCGCGTTGAGCAATTCGCGGACGTTGCCGTGCCACGGTCGACGAGTTAGCTCTGCTTTCGTCGCGGCGGACAAGCTTGGGTGAGGGAGTTGATTTTTTGCGGTCAGCCTGGAGATGAAGTGCTCGGCCAATTCAAAAATGTCGTCACCGCGCTCACGCAACGGCGGCAGCGGAATTTGAAACGTGGCGAGCCGAAAGAAGAGATCTGGCCGCAGCGTTCCAGCGGCGATGTTGGCTTGTAAGTTTTCGTGCGTCGCTGAAATTAGGCGAACATCAATTTGCAGAGGTTGATTGGAACCAACCGGCACGAGCTCTCCTTGTTCGATCGCACGCAGCAACTTCACTTGGAGCGGCAATGGGATATCGGCCACTTCATCCAGAAAGAGCGTTCCTCTGTGAGCCTGTTCGAGGAGTCCAACTCGCGAACTGTCTTCACCGACGAATGCTCCACCAATGTGCCCGAACAGCTCACTCTCGGCAGTCGATGGTGACAGCGCGGCGACATGCAGGGGGACGAACGGTTCATTTCCTCGTCGACTGAAGCGATGAATGGCTCGCGCCACAAGCTCCTTTCCGGTGCCTCGTTCTCCTGTGATGAGCACGCTCGCTTCTGCACCGGCGACGATTGCGATTTGCTTGAAGACCTCTTGCAACGCGGGAGAGCGTCCGACGATCTGGTCTTGCAGCCCAGGAGTCGCGATCGTTTCGGTAGCCTGTCCACCGCGTCGTCGGAGCTTTAACGCGCGATCAAGCACTCGTTCGACAATCGTGAGGTCGAATGGTTTCGTCAGATATTCGAAGGCTCCGTTGCGGATTGCGGTCACGGCGGTTTCCAACTCACCGTGAGCGGTCATCACGATGATTGGCGAATCGGGAAGCAACTCACGTAGCTCAGACATCGCTGAAAGCCCATCGCGTCCGGGCAATCGCACATCCAAAAAAATCACATCGGCACTCGGTGAGCGAGTAGCTTCCTTCAGTCCTTGTTCCGCCGATGACACGGTGCGTGCCGAATGTCCGATACTCTCGGCCAGCGTCTTCAAGCCCCAGCAGATGCTCGGTTCGTCGTCGATAATCAGCAGGTTCGCCATGAGAGGCACTCGACCAAATTTTGACTCGTGAGATAACTCGACGGAGTCTATAAGACCGCACCTGATTCAGCGACAAGAACGTCTCCCAATACATCGCACGGTTCTGAGTGAAGTGTTTGGGACGATCGTTTAACCTCGTGGGATATAAGCACGACGCGCGACCAAGCGGCGTCTTGTGTTTCGAGAATAAAAGTCGGTCATCTCGAGGGATTTTAAAGAAAGAACATCATGGCCCAGTTTCAATCCACTGCTCTTGAAACGCTTCACTCCGGACGCTTTCTCAATCTGGTCCGTCGCGGCAAATGGGAATTCGTCGAGCGCCACAGTGCGACCGGCGTTGTGGGGATTGTGGCGGTGACTGACGAAGGTCGGCTGCTGTTAGTCGAACAATTTCGTCCGCCATTACAGAAGCAGGTCATCGAACTCCCCGCTGGATTGGCCGGGGACATCGCAGGAGAAGAAGCGGAATCAATGGCGACCGCCGCCGCTCGCGAATTGGTCGAAGAGACCGGTTATGAAGCTCGTGAAACTCGCCTGCTCACCGAAGCCGCCAGTTCCGCAGGACTCACCAACGAGATGATCTCGCTCTTTCTGATGACCGGTCTGACCAAAGTGAGCGAAGGTGGCGGTGATGAATCCGAAAATATCATCGTTCACGAAATCCCGTTGAGCGATCTTCCACGCTGGCTCGAAGAGCGCCGTACCGCCGGTTGGGCACTCGATCCGAAAATCTACGTGGGACTGTTTTGGCTGACTCAGCTTGGTTGGAAGATTGGATAGTCTCTTCGTAGCGCAGGCGGCTCGCCTGTGATTCCTCGCTTGAACCACGAGCAGGCGAGCTGCCTGCTCTACGACTTTCAACAGCCTTCAGATAGTTATCCACCGATCGCGTGAGACGACGTCCCAGCGATCGACCAGTTGTCCCCCAGCGATCACGAAGATTTGCCGGTGCAGTGCGCACGTCGGACAGACGTGACGCGGGATCGCGATCAGTTCATCTCCCGGTTGGAACTCTTCCGCGCGAGCGGTCTGCAACACGAGATGCTCTTCGTTTTGCAGCACTTGAACCGCGTCAGGCAGAGCCGGAAATGAAACACGCTTACCGGCCGGCGGATCGGAAGCGACTGCCTTGTAACCGAGATCAAGCGTCACACGATCCGGTGCCGGACGACTGACAACGCGAGTTAGCATCACGGCTGCAGGCGGAAAGACGAGGTCGGGGAAGTGTTCGCAGTAGCCAATGTCGTTCAACACACACGTGCCGGGACTGAGCTCAATCGTGGGATCGTCGATCTCAGCATAAATCGGAAACGAGCCTGTGCCGCCGCTGACGAGCCTTGGTACCGAAAGTCCGTCGCGAACAAGTTCATCGCGGAATGCCTGCACTTTTCGGAACTCAGCCAGCACCGCTTCGCGGCGTTCGTCACGAGACTCTTGATGTTGATGCCCGTCGTAGACATGAAAACCACCCGCTCGCAAGCCGAGTGTTGATGCGATCTGGCGATACAATTCTTTCGCACTCGGTCCAACCGGAACACCGGTTCGATGCTGTCCAACGTCGATGTCCAGCAGCACGTCGATCGTCTTGCCAGCGGTCTGCATCGCCTCGCCGAGTAACGCAATCGACCGCGGATGATCGGCGGTAACACAGAGAGTGACTTTTGGATACCGCTTCAAGAATTCCACTGCGCGGCGAATGTTTGGGCCGACAAGGTTGTACGCCAAAAAGATGTCACTGATACCGACGTCGGCCAGCATCTCCGCTTCAGCAAACGTCGCGCACTTGTGCTTGATGATGCCCCGCTCCAACTCCATGCGAGCGATTTCTCGCGTCTTGTGCGTTTTGCAATGCGGCCGCAAACGCTCGGGTCGTTTGGCAATCTCAATCATCCGCCGCAAGTTGTCTTCGAGCAGTTCTCGAAACACGACGAGTGCGGGAGAAATGATTTGGCTGGTGTCAGCAATCTTATAGAGCGAGTCCATGACAGCCTCATTTAGTAGTGAAGTATTACGGGGCAAGTAGATTCCACAGGGAAGGTTGTCGTACAGGAGACTTCGGCGCACACGACAATCTTGATTCAGTTCACGCGACGTAGCCAAACGTGTGCTGAGCTCCTTCAAGCAGCAAGCATGATCCGCTGCGTTCCAACAAGCGAACGACTTCCAACTCAGATGCGAGAGGGGTCATGCAGTGGCTTTCGACGACATCGCTGTTTAACTGGCTGAGCAAATAAACCGTCGCCCAATCGGCAGCAGAAGCCAGTCGACTGGCGGGTATCAAATCGGGGGGGCTTTCGATTCGCAGCGGCTTGAGCGCTTCGCGAGGCGTTTCACTTTGACGCAAGAACGCGAAACCTTCGCTCGGTTCGGCAGCGAGGCTTGAAATCAACACGATCTTGCCACGACGTTGGACCAGATTACGCGCCGTCTGCAAAGCGGCTCCGATATGTTCCCAACTGGTCTCGCCCCCATCGGCATCGACCGCGGCAACGACAACTTCACAACGCTGTGGTAGTTCGACATACCAATTCTGCTTCAACCAAATCCGCCCCGCCGTCGTAACGGCATCGAGCGCACCGCAAAGCAGACCCGCCGGTTGGCCACCGACACCCGGCAGCACTTGCACTCCCATTTGGACCCCCAATAACCAGGCCACTTCATCTTGTAGCTGTCGGAGGGGACGGTCATCTTCGGGACGCAATTCGGAATGATCCTGCCCGCGCGCCTTCGCCATTGCATCCACGTTTGACAGTCCGGGATAGATCGCGCTGCTCGCATTCCGAATCCCCAGTAGCGGATCAAAACCGACTGAGCCCACCGGCAAGATGACGTCAGCATCAACAATCTCGCGAGCCAAATAAATCCGTTCGCCACCTGCCGAATTCGCGAGATACACCTCTCGTTTTTTATCAGTCGCATCATGGACGACCCACTTCACCTGATCGCGAACAGAATCAGGCAATGCCGACCGAGGATCAGGCAGCTTCCCCATCTGCCACGAAGCAGGTTGCAAGATCGTGACATCCTCGGGACGTACCGATCGACGTTCAAAATGAGCCCACATACCGGCGATTACTTGAGCCGCTCCCGGTGTCTGCCGATCGAGCGCGATCGCGATTTTGTCTTCCGGAACGATCGCCAATTCAAGGGGCGGAAAATTGAGCGGTTCCTGAAGTTGCTCGCGTACGTCCGCGACAAAATTCGCACTCGGCTCCGGAGGCCGATGCCGTCGCACAATTCGGTTTGGTTCAAGATCAAACTGAAAAAGTTGCCCCTCGCCATATCGAAGACTTTGAGCGGCTGAGCTGCGAACAGACATAGCGATACCTAAATCTGACAGCGTGTCCGCCGTCGCTATTTTGGAGCAAAACGAATCGAGGCGGGACGATAGGTCCAGCCCCACATCCCTGCAACTGCCACCCTGTGCCCGTCGAACAGTGCTAGTGCCCCGTCAAGTCTTGTGTTTGGGGTAGCCGAACTCGTGAGAGTTCGGAGATTTCTGAAGTCTCACGACTTCAGCTACTCATAAACTTAGGGCTGACGACGCACTAGTCGGGATTATTCATGTCTTCTTAGTAGAGGAGATTCGGTGGCTGGCAACATTTCGCAATGTGCAGCTCTTCCGTTCGTCACGCACCTACGAACTGCACCAAGATTTCCGGCTAAACGGGCTGACCGCCGAAGGTGATCGCTCTGGCTTGGCGAATGTTGAACTTCAGCCTCTTAGACAATGGCTAGCAATCCGTCTTTCAGCGGCCTTCGGAATTGACATAGATTCCCAGCCCCTCCTTGGGAAGGTTCTCTTCCCGACACGCGATTTCGCTCACCTCTCTGTTTGGAGCCGAACGGATGCGGCGCATGAATTGGTTGACTTCGTTGTTTCGTCGCTCGGTCGCAGCGAACACTTCAGCGCGTCGAGCGGTGAGTCGCGATCCGATTCATGCCGCATCACAACCGATCGAGCAACTGGAATCGCGCGAGCTGCTGGCGGTCTTCTCGGTGAACTCGAATGTGGCTGACGGTGCTGCCGGAAGTTTGCGAGCGGCGGTTCAGAACGCGAACGCCAATCAGGCGGACGACACGATCTATCTGACTCCCGGTCGCTACGTGCTGACTTTGGATAACTCCGTTGCCGAAACAACCGTCGGTGATCGCGGCGACCTCGACGTGACCGAGTCCGGCAAGACGCTCGTGCTCCAAGGCTCCGGCACCGACTCCACCATCCTCGACGCCGCCGGCCTCGACCGAGTCCTCGAAGCCCACCCCGGCTCAACACTCGTGCTCCGCGATCTGACCCTGACGGGTGGCACGACCAGCGAAGCTGGTGGTGGGTTATTTGCCGACGATGGGCGAGTGCTTCTCGACAATGTGGTGATTGATGGTAATCGTGCCGAAATTGGTGGTGGTGGAGTGGCGGTGAAGGCGAGCCACGTGACAGTGATTGGCTCCCAGGTCGAACGCAATTCCGTGGAAGATGATGGCGGCAGGAATGTCGTCGGTGGCGGGCTGTTGGCCAACGAGTCGCAGGTCACGATTTTCGATAGCTCGCTTGGTGACAACACCGTTCGCGGAGCAACGGGCCGAGATGGGCGCGATGGAGATACTTGGGCAACGGACACACAGGGTTACCCATCACGCATCGCCAATTCTGGTGAACCGGGTCAGGACGGTAGAACGGCGCTCGGAGGCGGCGTTCGCCAAGTCGGTGGTTCTTTGGCAATTCACGATTCCGCCATCCAGGGCAATGCGCTTGTTGGCGGAAATGGCGGAAACGGAGGACCGGGCACAAGGGGAATCTATGGCGACAGCACGAGTGACGGCGACGGTGGAGATGGTGGTTCAGCGTTCGGTGCCGGGATTTCGAACGTTTCGGGAAAGCTTCTACTTACAGACACTCACGTGATCGAAAATCGTGCGATAGCAGGTGACGGCGGAGGGTCTGTTGGTCGTAACGGCGCGGATGGAGGTAGTGGTGGAAAAACAGAAGGCGCTGGCATTCACATCACCGCAGGATCAGCTACAGCCTCGGCCAGCGACATTCAAAACAACTCGGCAGTAGCGGGAAATGCGAGTAGCGGATCGAGCGGTACTTGGTACATAGACGATACCGGTTATGAGTGGGCATCAGAAGGCGGTCGCGGTGGCGACGGTGGCTCGGTACATGGAACCGGCGTGTTTGCAGACTCGTCTCCGACCGCGTTGATTCGCTCGATGCTGGGTTCCAATGTCGGCAGATCGGGGCTAGCAGGTGGTGGCGGCAGTGGTGGCTCCTACCGTCGTCAAAATGACCGTTACCTGGATTGGCCCGATGGCGCGCCCTGGTACAACGCACCGAATGGACAAAGCGGGCAAACCAGTTCGATCACTGGAGGTGGAGCGTACTCGGTCAATGGTCCGTTGGCTTTGTTCTCAACGAACGTGGTTGGAGATGTTGTCGCAAGCAATTTGGTTCGTACTTCAACGCCAGTGCAATTGTCAGTCAGCGGCAAAGTTGTTCTGGCAATTGCCGGCCCCGATTGGGTGCTCAACTCGGAATCTGGTTCCGAGTTGTTTCGCAGTGCGGCAACCGCAATCACTCGCTTGGAGATCATAGGGGCCAACGATGGCAATACGTTGGTACTTGATCTTCCAGCGAATGCCGTGCTGCCGATTGGTGGAATCGTTTTTCACGGATCAACAGTCGCCCCAAGCAACGCTTTGGAATTGCATGGCGCGGCTGAGTGGATCGCCACGAGCTACAAAGACTCGGCCAGTGGCTCAGTTGATCTCGATGGCAACTTGATCGAGTTTGATCACGTTTCGACGTTGACTGATCGAGTCAACGCGGTGATTCGCCGCATTCGCTTTCCCGACACGGACGACTCGCTCGAATTGACCGACGGCTCGGCAGCGGACGGGATGAATCAACTGATTTGGAATCACAGCACGGTCATCGACTTTGCGAATCCGTCGTTCTTACTTTCGATATCGGCAGGCGCGGGACGCGACACGCTGACAGCGACGTCAGTCGATGCGGAATTGAAAGCAATGGTCGTCATCGACGGGGAAACTGGTGACGATCAATTGGTTTCAAAGCTGGCAAGCTCAGTGCGATTCTTGGGAGATGAAGGGAACGATTCGATTCGAGCCGGAACCGCTGGTGATACACTAGTGCCACGACCAAGAAATAACCTGCCATTAGATTTGGAGTGCGGCTTGTTGGATTTTTGTGGTGCGGGTGATGCGCCGGTGCGGTGGGCAGAACCGAGCTACGGGCTGCGATTGTGTCGGTTTGCCGGTGTAGGT
>JAPLNX010000243.1 GCA_026400935.1 Planctomycetia bacterium
ATTGCGTTGGACTTGGCGCATCACTGGGCTGATGTTGTTGATGCTGGTCGTTGTCGGCATCACGTGGTTTCGAGAAGGCCCGCCGGTGGAGCCTGTGGAACGGGTCAGCCCTATGGTTCATATCGCCGGTTGTGCGGAGTGCCACGCGACTCAGACCATCGACTTCTTGACGGCTCCGCACGCTCTAACATTGCGGCGAGCTGACCAGCCATCCGAATGGATTCGTTTTACTGAGCAGGCGACTCGAATTGGCGATCCAGCCATTGAATTTCGTTATTGGGTTGAACGTGATCGCCTTTGGTGTGGAAGCGACATCGCGAAATCACCATCTGCGGTCGATTGGATCTTCGGCAGCGGTCATCACGGCCAGACGGCAGTAACGTTACGTTTCAACGACAAGGGTGAATCGCTCGCAGTCGAGCACCACGCGACGTGGTACGTCGATCATGGGTTGAACCGCACGATTGGACGACCAATTGATCTCGGGCGAGATTCTCACGACATCGGCGAACAGAACGATCCAGAATCAACTCTCCGCTGTTTTGGCTGCCATACGACGGGCAAGGCGAATGAGACGCGGCGAATTGATGAGCGATCGTTTATTCCAGGTGTGTTCTGCTCGCGCTGCCACGCGGGGGCTGATCAACACGCAGGCTCAATGGCAGCAGGGCAAGCGGCGACGAAATTTGATCACTGGCCGGATCTAACACCAATTCAGGCTGTGGCTCGCTGCGGTGAATGCCATCGACTTCCCACTGATTTTTCACCGAGTGAACTGACTCCGAAAAACAAAACCTTAACGCGGTTTGCACCGGTCGGGCTGATGCTAAGCAAGTGTTTTCAGCTTCAGCATACGAAGCCCACGGGGAAGGCTCGATTTGATTGCGTGACGTGCCACGATCCGCATCGTCGCACCAAAACCGATCCAAACCATTACAACCGCAGTTGTCGCGAGTGTCACAGCGGGAGCCCCAATTCTTGGCTCACCTGCCGTGAACAGGCTCTCGACTCGAACTGTATCAGATGCCATATGCCGAAGCGTCCTTCCGATTCTCCGACGCTATTTACCGACCACTGGATTCGCGTTCCCAATAACGAACCCTGAAATGCGTTGATAGTTATGCGGTCTCGTAGAGAACAAAACGAGAAACGAAAATGATGTGTTATCTACCCCGCCGGAATGCTCAGCGTGGTTGAGGCGAAGCGAAAATCAGAATGATGTCAAAATGAGGCCTCGCTCATTGGGAACTCGACAATTTCCGAGGTTGCGTGAGTCCAGTCATGGCTTCGAACTGCGTTCGTTGTCCTGGAGTCAGTTTGTCCCAAATGGCAGCGGTCATTGTTGTGTGATGTTCGGTCATCTTGCGGTGGAAGTCGTCGCTCTGTTTCTTGAACGCTTCAAACGAACCGCTCGGTGTTCCGAAGTTGGGCATCGCTGGAGCCGGCTTCTTGAGTTGAGCGGCGATAAATGTTGATTGCTCTTCGGTGAGTTGGAGTTGCTCGATCACCTCAGGCTTTATGATCGAGGCCAAACCGAGGCTCTTGAGGCATTCTTTTTTCAACTGAGCATGTTGTTCTGCGGTCAACAGGTTAGCCAATGGTTTTTGAGACTCAGTGTTGTGAGCCAACACAATCTCTCGCAGTTTTTGAAGCCGTAGTTGTTCCTTCTGAAAATGTCCCCGATGTTGGTCCTGATATCGCTTGGCCAAGAGCGGATTGAACTCGTCCAGCTTGTTGGTAATGTCGTCTTGTTGTGTTTCGGTGAGTTGAAGCCTTTGAATGACCTCGGGATCAGCGAACGCACTGTGCAACGTCAGCCGAATGGTGCTTTCGGCTCCAACAACAAAGGTCTGTGACGAAGTGGATGCACCGTGTGGCAGAATGAGTTTGAAATCCCTGAGCGCTTCGCCTCTCACAGGAGGTGTCGTGAACTTCTTTTGGCGTTCTTGAACCAACTCGTGATATTGCGAACGCTGCTTGTCGTTGAGTATTTGCAAAGTGTCCTTGAGGAGTTTCTCAAAGAGCATCTGCCCTTCAAGATCGACCTCCAGAATCGGAGCAGCCTCTTTCTTGGCGATATCGAGGACCAGCTGTCGCGCCGCCGAGTAGGCGTCGTGTTTGGCAACTTCGATTTTTTGCCATTGTTCATCAGTAATGGCCAAAGCTTGCTGAATCGTCGGGAGTTCCAGCACCGACAGCAAATCGTTGTTGGCAAGAATGGTGTCGAGCGGTGGCATCATGATCGCATTTGGCAGGGGGGAATTCTTGCGAACATTGAAACTGGTTTGTTGAATCTCTTGCCGATGAACTTGCCTTAACTTGGCGAGTTGCTCGGCTGAGAAAAACGTCTGACCTTTGATTTGGGATTTCGAGTTCGCTTCGTCTACAAGTTCTGTGATCGCGAACTGCAGGCGATGGCTTTTCAGCCTGGCGAGATCGAGGTCTGCTTGGAGTCGTTGAAGTCGGCTGGTCTCTTGGTGGTGAGCTGTGATGAACGCCGAAAGTTCCAGCTGTGATGAACGCCGAAAGTTCCTCACGCTTCTCTTTTGTCAGGTTCAGCTTGTCTGCTTCGAGAACGCTCCCAGCCACTCGCGAAATGACATTCAGCGGGATCGATGGTAAGACCGGGGCATCAACCGCCTTCGTGGTTGGATTCGGCTTCACTGAATCCGTTGTTTGTGTGTCCTGGGACGATGCAAACCAGGGACTCATTGCCAAACCTATGCTCCACGCCATAACGAAAAGTCGATGAAATTTCATTACTCAGTCTTCCCTGAATCGCTGGCTCGACGAACTCCACCCCAATGAGAATGCTTTGATCAGACCCATTTGTGATTGCGGTGTTTATCAGCGGTTCATTTCGGCCGGCAAGGTCAAGTGGTGATTTTGCGATGGCAGGGTTGTCACGACGGGCTAGTTCTTCAAGATGCGTGATTCGTAGGGTGGGACCAGCCACCCCTTTCAAGGTCTTGGTTTTGGTTGTTTCTTAGTGGTTTGGTGAGGTGATTTTTTGGCGAGGAGTTTGGCGGTGGAGACGTGGTGGTTTTTCTTGCCGCTGGTTTGTTTGGGTCGAGGTTTCTTGGGGCCGCGTTTGTGTTTGGGATAGCGTTTGAGATCGACGCGTTTGGCGAGGCCTTCGAGAGCTTTGGCGAAAAGCGTTGGCGTGATGCTCTGATAATGTTCCCACGCGGCGGGATCGACTGCGATGTCCATGCCGGTTTGAGTCAGAACGACATCGCGGATGAAATGCTCGTCCGACAGTTCGTTGTCGATCTTCTGTTCGCCGTGGGTGAAACGCAGAGCCGCTTGCACGACCGCGTAGGTATTCCACGAGAGGACCGCCATCGCGAACGAGAACAGAGCGGCCTTGGGATAGCCCAAGGTTTCGACTTCGCCGCGCAGGACATCGGTCAGTGTTTGAAACGCCCCTTCGATGGTCCAGCGCAGACGGTAGGTTTCGGCGACGCGCTTCGCACTCACCTTGACCGGCAGGTTGGTCAGCAGGTGGATCTCACCGTCGCCGGCCTGAGTGGGCGTGTCGAGTTGCAGCGTGATGCGGCGGACCTTCAGTTCGGGCTCCTCGCCCGCGGCGGCGTGGACGTCGGTGAGGATCAGCGTTTGTTCGTACAGCGTGCCGGTCTCACAACGGCCGATCTTTCGGCGGCGGCCCTCAAAGCGGTACGTCAGCGTCGAGGCATGCTGCCGGATGACGAAGAACGCGCCGCGACGAAACAGTCCGAACAGAAGCTTAGTCGTGCAGAAGTTGCGGTCGGCGACCAGCACCGTGTCGGCACGAATCCGTTCGAGCAACTCGGGCAGCAACGAGCGTTCCTGCGCGTGACCGCACTCGCACGGGACGAGTTCAATGACCAGTTCGCTCTGCGCGTCCAGCAGCGCAAGCGTCTGTCCAGGCAGCGGCCCCTCGCGCGTCGTCCGCAACACCTGCAACCGATGCTCGGTCGCCGCGAGATGATTGCCGTCGAGATAAAAGACCTCGCGACCGGGCAGCACCTGCCGTCGCCCGCGCGGCATCGCGGCGATCACCTCGGCCATGTCCACCGCCGTGTCGCGGACGAGTGCCGCCGTGACCCGCGGCTCAAAACACCTGAGCTTGCCATACACCGCCGCCGCCGAAACGCCGAGCCTCTCCCGCGCCGCCAGATACGCCGCATGCACCGATTGATGAGCCCGCGTCGCCACACCCACCATCAGCGCCACGAGCTCCGAACAAACGATCTCACGCTCGTACTGCCGCGAACGATGAGCCTCGAAAATCTCGTCCAACCGCTCGGGCCGCAACAACCGCTCGACGGTCGCCCGCACCATCACCGCCGCCGGACACCGCTCCACAAACTTGTCCAACACTTCACCCGGCAACATCCCTGTGCCCTCCCACATGGTGACAAATCCCTGTCAACACATGGGTTGTAGCACTTGCGAAAGACCTTGAAAGGGGTGGGTAGACGAGCCGCCTGTTCGACGATTGATTCACTGCCTCGCCGCGAAAGAACGCACCTTCGCGGAGCGAAAGAAAACAAACGGCGAATACATTTTGGACAGGTTCTGACATCGCGCTACATCAACGCCCACGTCGGATGGAGCTTGAAGAGGGCGATCGCGATTGCCGTTCCGACTGCCGGAATCAATACCGTCGTGACGAAGATTGGGCCGTAGGCGCGAGCGTGAGTCTCGCCGCAGATATTGCGGATCAGCATGACGAGATATCCGTTTGCCGGCAGCGAATCCAGTGTTCCTGAAGCAATCGAGACCACTCGGTGCAACGCTCGCGGGGCAACTCCGAGTTCGTCAATGTAGATCGGCTTGATGATTGGAAATGCAATCCCTTGTCCGCCGGAAGCGGACCCAGCAATCGCGGCGATGACAGCGATCGCAATTGCAGCGCTGATCAACGGATCGCCCGGCAAGTGAGTCACCCACGTGACGACAATTTGAAACGCGGGCAACTCTTTGATCGCCGCTCCGAAACCAACGACGGCACCCGTTGAGCCAACCGCCAACAAGCCGTTGACGAAGCCGTCTCCGAAACATGTCCAAGAGTCCTTGAGCCAATGTCGCAGCACAATCACTCCGGACATGACCCCCAGAAAAATCGAAAGCGTGCCGTCTTCCGGAAAGCCGCTGAGAATCGCGTGCAGCACTGCGACTGTCGGTGAAGATGATTCAGAGAAGAACTTCGCTTCGGCCACCTTGTGGCAAATCGTGGGCAACCCGTTTAAGGCGAACAGCGTCAGAATTAGCGGCGTGATTGAAGCAACGATTCCCGGGCGATGCTTTGCGTGAGCATCAGGAGCGATCTTGTCTTGATCCCGAATTTCAAAACGTTCGCCGTTTGCGACCGCGCGAAGGATGACTCGCTCCAGATGCCACTGCCCTAAACAAAACATGAGGTTGGCAACGAGCAAACTCACAGGCCAACCTGCGCGAGCATCAGTCAGCGGCACCTTCTGGACGACTCCGTCAACGAGGGTTTCTTTGACGAGGTATTGAATGGGAATCAGGTTTTGAATTTCCGGTGAACCGGCCGACGTCATCGTAAAAGTGATCGAACCAAACGCGATCGCGGCGGGGATGAATCGACGCGGCAAATTTGCCGCTCGAAATAACTGCAAGGCGAGCGGGTAGACCGAGAAACCGACTACGAATAGCGACACACCGCCGTAGGTCAATAACGCACAGGCCAGCACGACTGCCAAACAAGCTCGTTGTTTGCCGAGTAGCTTGCCAACCGTCTGTGCCACGGTGACTGCGGCCCCCGACTCTTCCATCAATTTGCCAAAGACCGCGCCGAGAGCGAAGATCAAATAGAACCGCCGCAGATAATCGGCAAAGCCAGCAGCGTAAGCGCCGTTCATCGTCGCCACGGGGTCGGCTCCGCTGAGCGTGATCGCCAACAACGCACAAAATGGCGAAACAACGAAGACACTCTTGCCACGCACGACTAACGCCATCAACAACGCCAAGCTCCCCAAGAGCACAAGCAGGTGATAGGCGTTGGTCATAGGGAGGCTCGAAGGAAGGGGGACGTTGGCAGCGTGAGGGCGGAGAATTGGTGGGAGTCACGAATTTCGGGTGTGCACTCAGTCCTCATGATCGACGCGAGTCGATGGAAGTGAGCGGCGTTCGTCGAACCTTTCTTCTGTATCAATTTAATTCGCGCCTTGAATGCCTGTTGTCTGATCGGACTTGAGCAAGTTCTGCGATGGGATGAACTGCATGCTTTTCGCGGACGCACTGCCATATTCGCCACCGGGAGTTGTCTGCCTATGGATGGTGACTTGCCGGCTGCCTTTGGAACGGAGCGTATAGAGTTCTTTGGACTCATCGAAGCTGATCGAGTCGGCCTGTGCGTAGAAGCTGCGGCCTTCGAGTTTCGCGTTTCCTTCGGCGGTCAGCCCGATGTATTTCTTTGCGGAACCTGTGTCTTGAAGTTGCTCGATCGTCAGCGTGTTGCATTCCATTTCGCCGCCATCTTTCGGGAGGTACACGTCAGGATCAATCTCGTCGAGCGGACGAGCGACCGGGCCATAAACGATGCGGACTCGGTCGCTAAATGTGGTTTCTCGGGCGTTGAGGTTTCCCTTCATTGCGCCAAAGAAAGTGACACGCGTGAACTCCCAAGTGGCGACCTCGGATTCGAGTGGGCGATTCGCCTGTGCAACGGCTCGCGGTGCGAGTGCCGCGCGCTTGCCGCGACCGGGTCGCCACTGCTTGACCGTTCCGGGGCCGACCGCTTCCGTAAGTCCCGTCTTGAGATTGAGCGTTAGTTGTGCAACGTGGCCTCGTTGAATTTCGCTGAGTTCTTTTTCGACGTATTGCGAACGGTCGATCTCGACCCCTTCTCGGCAAACCACTTGCCGCACCTCTGCTGCTGGAAGTTTTCCGGTGCCGCCGGAGAACAGGATTTGCTGTGTCAGGACCACTTCCATTTCCTCGCATTGCAACCGGCTGTCGTTAAGAGCGGCTTTCACGTCGTCATAAAAGGTGGCCGACTTGCCGTCGAAGACCATTTTCTCTTTCCACCAGACTGTCAGTAGCGACGGGCTTTCTAACGATTTGCCGTTGAAGTCGTTCTTCACGGGTAATCGCAACGCACCCGAGCCGGAGATCCACGTTTTGTTGTTGTACTGATCGAGGAAGATATCGTTCCCTTCGATGTCAAAGCCGCGATCACGCACGACCGCCGGTTGTCCGATGACATGCACGATCTGACCTTTGCCATCGCGGTTTTCGAGATGCACTCGTTGCCCAGTCACATGCAGCGGGTCTTGATCGTCACCGTGTGACTGCTGCAAATCGACGCTCCCTTCGGTGATGACTTCGATCAAGTCAGCAGGGCTTGATGCGCTGGCAATCTCCCCGTTTACGGATTCCTCCGGTAAGCGAACTTTCGCGCGAATCAAATCTGCCATGAGCTGAAACGGCTCGCTGTTCTTCGTCGAAGCGCCTGCAAGCGGTATCGAATCAGCCCCCGGATTCAACGGCGAGACAAGCGGGGACTTACCGCCGTTCCGCTCACCAGAAGTTCGACGCGAAGCGGGTTGAACGGCGCGGGTTGAAGTCGGCTGACTGTCGTCGTTCGCGAAGTTCGTGCCCTTCGGAACTGCGTCTTCAAAGCGAATTTGCAGTTGCTTGGACTCTGCTTTGCCTTGTGGGCTGACAAGGATGACGTTGTTGAAAGCCTGTAGTTCTCGCGGTCGAAACGGCGAAGTCCTGCGATCACTTTTGCCGTTGCTGTCGGGAACCGATTTCGTCGCAGACTTGTTGGCGGTCATGGTGGCCAAACTCGTGAGTGTTCTGGCCGAAGTCTCACGACTTCGGCTAACGCTAGATTCGCGATTTGTGTCGGTAGACGTCAGCCGATCAAAACAGAGCCGAATGACTTCAGCAGACAATCCTGAGTTCTTTGCCGGCTGCTTGGCGATCGCGCGGCCGTTTAATTCGAGCCAGTCCAAGTTCGTCCCGGGTTGTTGCAACAGACGAAAATTTGAATTCCATTGCGCCCAAAACTCCGGCTGCTCTGCTTCCGGTTCTCCGCGACGAATCCAGCCTTTGCCTCGACCGGTTGCCGAGACGATGTCACCGTCTGGGCCATGCACGAAGACCAGTTCTGGGCAGCGCAACTCCGTGCCGGTTTTTTGTTGACGAATGAAAACGGCGTCCGCGTCTTTGAGGACTGCCGTTTGAGTCGCGACGTCATAAACCAGATTGGTCATGAAGGCGGTGACGTCGTCGTGTTGCGATTCAAGCTCCATGCGATTGGTGCTGCTCGCGCGGAGCTGCTTTGCCGTCCACGCGGAAGAGTTCGTGATCCCAGAACTGCTGTGTGATGCGAGTTTCTTTCGCGGCGATTGATTCGCACTGTCGTTGAGAACTTGCTCCGCATGGACTTCGCTCGATACAGCAGAGTTGCTTCTGACGATCGGCTTCACGGGAGCATCCCCGTGTGCGTGCTGTGCATCGGTGTGAATTTCGCTCGTACCGTCTTCGAGAATCAAGTCGAGGTATTGGCACTTCTTCAATAAGAATGCTTCATCTGGTCCGGTTGGTCTCGCGACACTGACGTTGATTTTGAAGGAAGCGACCAGCGATTGAAGATTGAAATCGAAACCCTCGTCACACGTCACACGAACTGAATCGCGGTCGGTGGCCAAATCCATTTCGACATGCCCTTTCAACAACACTCGACGGAAGCCACCAATCGACAACAACTGATCCGGTTTCGGTGGGCCTTCCGCTCGGATGAGATCGACGCGCAAACCATGATCCGCATTCCCTCGATGCTTTTGGTACGTGAACTCGACCGGCTCGTCGGTGAGGATTTGCATGACTTCTTCATTAAAGAAGACGTTGTGCCCTTTGAACGTCAGCCCGTCAGGACCAGCAACAGAGACGACACCTTCCAGTTTTCCACCAACAACCCTTCCGGGTTTTTGTGTTACGGGATCGAACTTCGTGGCAAACTGTACGAGCCCAGATTCTGCAATGAGCGTCACCGGTTGCGGCTGAGAAGCCGTGCCGTCGTTTTCATCCGAGTGCGATTGATCGAACAGAATCATGGCGAACGGACGGAACTCATACGTTCGCTCGGACTCGTCGATTGGCTGCGAGCTATTCGAATAGATCGCCGCGCGTGCCAACCGCAACTGCACCTTCGCTTGCTCGGCCCACGGAGCACCGGACAAATAGCGCTGCGCGTCTTCGACGTTGCCATCGGTCATTTCGATCGGAATCTCTTCCGAATCGACGATCGCTCGCCGCGTCTGCGCGAGTATCGGCGGGGCAATCCTCGGCGTGACGATCAGCGCGTACAACCACCACAACCCAGTCAGGGCCGTCATGGTCATCAGCGTCAAAAACATCCGCCGTAACACAGGCGATTCCGAGGATGAGAGGTGATTTCAAAAACGTAGCACAGGCAGCTCGCCCGTGTGATTTCAACGACTCGCGAACGTACTCACCGGTGAACCCACACGGGCGAGCTGCCTGTGCTACGTTCAGGAACCGCATCATTTGCTTGCGGCATCAAAGCAATCACGTCTGTAATGTCGATCAATCCGACCGGTCGTCCATCGTCATCCACAACCGGAAGTTCGCTGATCTTCTTCGCGGAAAGTATCTCAACCGCCTGCTGCAGTAGCGCATCGCCGTCGATCGTCCGTGGCGACTTCGTCATCACTTCGCCGATCGGTCGATCGAGCTGTCCCTCCCGATGCTGTTCCAACAGCCGAGCGAGATCGCTGTCCGTAAACAGACCGCTCAGGCAACCCGCCTCATCGACCAGCATCACCGCACCCGTGCGACGTCCGGATGCACCGTTCGACGAAAAGATGTGGCGAATTGTGTCTGATTCGGACGCGATACGAAGTTGAGTTCCCTGCCGCATGACTTCGCGAACGCTCCGTAGCCGGCGTCCCAAACTTCCGCCCGGATGTAACAATGCGAACTGCTGCGGCGTAAATCCTCGCGCGCGACTGAGGACTAACGCGAGTGCATCCCCCATGGCCAGCATCGCCGTTGTGCTCGACGTTGGAGCGAGTCCTTGCGAGCCAGCTTCGCGTATCGTCCCTAACCGCAGAACGACTTCTGCCTGTGAACCGAGCGAGGTCTGTTCGCTGCTCGTAATCGCGATACAAGGTACTCCCATGCTTTGAGCGACTGCGACGACATCGCAAACTTCTTGAGTCTCACCGCTGTTCGACAGCGCCAACACGACATCGTCGTGACTCAAGCAACCGAGGTCGCCATGCAGCGCCTCTGTCGGATGCAAGAACTGCGAACGGGTTCCCGTCGAAGCGAATGTGGCGGTCAACTTCTGTCCGATCAGACCTGCCTTGCCGATCCCAGTGACGACCACTCGCCCGCGTGCATGCAAAATTGCTTCGACCGCGCGACAAAAATCCGTGTCCAACCGGTTCGCTAATTCAAACAGCGTTTCTGCTTCTTGCTTAATGATCGAACGAGCTTCTCGCAGTTGCTCAAACTGTGAATACGAAACTGCCCGTTCTGCTACCACCGCCGCCATACTCATAATTCGTCATCCTTGACTGAGTCGCTTGCTCGCCAAAACTCGTAAATCCGGGCGGCTCGCCTGTATGGCCTCTCCGCTCAATGCAGAGGCCAGCCGCCGGTGCGAAGTTTTCGGCTTCCGCTGAGCGGCGGGTTATATGCCCGTTCAAAAAAACGAGTCAATCGGGCACTGACGCTCGTCTCACGGCCGCGAGCGATTAATCAACATACAAGAACTCATTCGAGTTCAGCAGCACATGGCAAAAATCGGCGAGCACGGTTGAGGCCGCTTCGGCATTGCGAGCGGCTTGGGAGTTTAGGAATTCAACAGCGGTGGCGAGTTCTGCGGGGGTTGCCTCGCGACAGAAGGCGAGGCGATATGCGGTACGAATTTGTGATCCTCGTTCGTTGCCCGCTTCTGTCTGAATCCGATGGGCAAACTCGGCGGCTCGAGCGAGTGCCTCTTTGCTGTTGATCATCAGTAAGGCCTGTGTCGGCGTCGTCGTGATGTCCCGCTCGGCCGTACTGTTGAATCCATCTGCGGAGTCGAACACGTCGAGCAGTGGATCGGGCGTGTTCCGACGTTGCTCTGTATAGATCGAACGACGCGGTTTCGACGCCGGAACGCTCTTCCCGCCGGATGTCATGTCGAGCTTACCGGCCGCAAACAACATTGAGTCGCGAATCTGCTCGGCATCAAGGCGGCGAATGTTTGCTCGCCACAACAAACGGTTGCTCGGATCTTTCAACGCTTGCTGGTCGGCATCCGCATGTGTGGGAGATTGACGGTACGTTGCCGATGTGACGATTAAGCGATGCAAAGATTTGATCGACCAAGGTTTTTCCGTAGAACGGATTTCCAATCCGTTCGCGTTTTCGCTCTCGTTAGCATTCGCGTTCGAGTCCTGCGACGAAGGATTGGAAATCCGTGCGACAAAGCGGCTCGCCAACCAATCGAGCAACTCCGGATGACTCGGCGATTCCCCCAAGCGACCGAAGTCACTCGATGTCGCCACGAGTCCTTTCCCGAAGTGGTACTGCCAAACTCGGTTGACCATCACACGTGCGGTCAGCGGGTTGTCGGGAGATGTCAGCCAGCGAGCCAATGCCGTGCGGCGACCGGTTGAATTCGGAGCGGTCGGCAAAGGGATGATTTTCGCCGGAGCAGGATCAATCATCGTCAGCAAACCAGGAGCAATATCCGTCTGCGACTTGTCGCCCGGAACGATCATCGGCGGCGCGACCGAGCCGACATCAGCGATCGAATAGCCAATCGGCAACGGAACTGGCTTGAGCTCGTCAAATTTTTTCAGCTCGTCACGCAGTTCCGTCCAAACCTTTTTGTCAGCCTCTTTAAGTTTTCCGGCGAGTGCATCGTGCTCATATTTCACTTGCAGGTACGCGAGGTAATGCAATTGCCGCTCGTGTGGCGAGAATCGTTCTTTCGCGGCGGAGTCAGCCTTCAGGATTTCCTGAATGTCTCTCGGGAATTTGAAGATCGCACCCTCTGTCGCACGCTTGAGATACGGGGTTTCGATCTCGGCAATCTTCGCACGAATGTCGGCGGTCTTCACATTCCATTCGGCGAGTTTCTCTTGGTGAGCCGCAATCTCCGTCTGCGTGGCGAACGGTCGATCGTCTTGCGGCATCATGCCTGAGAAAAACGCTCGCAGACGAAAATAGTCCTTCTGCAAGATTGGATCGAACTTGTGATCGTGGCAACGAGCACAGCCCATCCCCAAACCGAGGAACACATCGCCGGTGACGTCGGTCACGTCGTTGAGGATTTCATTCCACTGATTGCGAGCGTCTCGCTGGTTGTATTCGTAGAGGTATTGCCGCAAGTAACCGGTCGCCGCGAGTGCATCGGGATTGTCCGGATCAATTTCATCACCGGCGATTTGTTCCTGCGTAAAGCGATCGAACGGCTTGTCATTCTGAAACGAACGGACAACGTAATCACGATACCGCCAAGCATGAGGCCGATAATCGTCTTTGCGGTAACCGTCTGATTCCGCATATCGCACGAGATCGAGCCAGTGGCGTGCCCAGCGCTCGCCATAAGCCGGGCTCTCGAGCAACCTGTCGACGAGCCGCTCATACGCATCAGCACGTTGATCGTTTTCAAAGGAGTCGATCTCATGAGGAGTCGGCGGAAGCCCAGTGAGATCAAACGTTAGTCGCCGAATTAGCGTCCGTCGATTCGCTTCTGGAGCGGGAGTCATCCCCTCAGCGACAAGACGAGCGGCGATGAATGCGTCGATCGGGTTGCGGGTCTGAAATTTCCGGCTTGAGATTTCAGCATTTAAATCCGGTACCACTGGATCGCGAATCGGTTGAAACGCCCAATAGAGCCGGTCGGCATCCGTGATCCCTTTGCTGCTCGCTTCCAACACTTTCGATTGTCCATCAACCACTGGCCAAGGTAGACCGCGGCGCACCCATTCGGTGAGCAGGTCAATCTCGTTTTCTTTGAGTGGCGCGTCTGGCGGCATTTCAATCGACCGGCGATTGATTGCTTCGACCAGCAGACTTTCATCCGGTTTACCGCTCACAACAACCGGCCCACTCTCGCCACCACCCAGCAACGCTTCATGCGAATCGAGCCGCAATTTCCCTTTCTGCTGCGCCGCTCCGTGACACTTCACGCAGCGAGCAACGAGGATTGGTCGCACTTTCGATTCAAAGAACTTGATGTCATCAGCGTTCGCCGGTGACTCAGACGCGAAACCGCTGGCCGCAATCGAAAACGATGCGATAGCCACGCTCGCAGTAACAACAATTTCCGCCACAAATCGGTTCATAAATCGAGTCCTCAAAGAGTCGTCGCATGTTATAGAACCCATTGCCGCACCCCAACAGCATCAATTCCAACGCGCGAGTTGCCGCTTGGCCTCTTCGATGTGCTGAGTCAGCAAGCCGGATTGATCTTCCGGGCAATCTCCGAGGCACTCGTTGAGCAGTTCAATGGCAAGCTGGCTCCGTTCGCATTTCAGCGCGATGAAAGCCATATCTCGTCGTTCTTCATACGAATTTGGTTTCAGGGCCACGAGTCGCTCTTGAACAAACCATGCGGCGGACCAATTGTCTTGTTTAGCGTGAAGCACCTTCAGATTGTTGAGCATTCGAATGGTGATCGCACGTGGGTCCGCTGGCTTGAGGCATGGCTTAAGTTCGGATTCCGGCATGTTGGTAATGTCGCGTAGGAAGGCGAGGCACTCGTTGCCATCCATAATGCGGCCTCCGCCAAACGCGTCGATGAAAACCGGTCCCTCAAGTCCATCGAAGCGTGTCAGGAAGTGCTGCGGTGCGGCGACTCCTTTCAGTTCGATGCCAGCCGCTTGAGCGACCGCCATGTACAAGATCGAAAGGCTGATCGGGATACCGCGTTTTCGTGCGATGACTTCGGGCAGATAACTACTCTCCGGTTGCAACATTGCGCCGGCGTCGCCACGAATTCCGTGAGTCTCTCCCAGCATCGTGCAGAGTGCTCGTAGCGCATCCAATTCCGACCAAGCTCCGGCAACGTCACTTGCCAAGTCGTTCGCGCGGTTTGCAATCCATTCCAACGTCGCCTCGAATTGCAGATCGGCATTCGCATCGCGAGCGATCTCCAACGACACAATTGTTAGGTCCACGTCACTGTCTCGGACCAGCAGCTTTGAGAACTCAGTGTCGTGAGCAAAATCTCGTTCAGAAAACATGATCGCAGCCCGTCCCTGGAAACTCGAAAATGGAGTACAAACTTTCGGCGCGATTGTACGTCGTCAACAAAAGATTGATACCGTTCTGGCGCAGCATAACAACATGAAGGCGTGCGGTTCGGTGTTCGAGCTAAGCCTCACCGAGTACCTTGATCGCAACAAACCGAACGGTGTCTTTTCTCGATTGGCCGCAGAGTGATAACCTCGGTTCGGATGACACGATCCGGGGCTCGCGCCCGATGGCACTTAATTTAGATAGACCGGTTTTCCAAACCGGTCGAATTGAACCGCCCGGCCTGAAAACCGGGCTACGAAAACACGATGTCATTTTTCTCGCAGTTTAAGCAGCGACCACTCGCTCGTTTCGGTTCCGTCACTTGGTATTGAACGACCATGCTCATTCGCCCCTACCGAACTGAGGACTTGCCCGCTCTGAAAGCGATCACGGTGGCGGCGTTTGAAGGTGTGTCGATTGACCAAGGGATCGAACGACTCTTTGGCCCGATCAACGGCCGTGATTGGAGATGGCGCAAAGGTCGGCACTTGGATATGGATGCGGCTCGCGATTCTGACGGAATCTTTGTTGCAGAAATTGATGGTCGAGTTGTAGGTGGGATCACGACTTGGCAAGACCTTGATGGTGGAATCGGACACATCCCCAATCTTGCGGTCGAAGCCGACTTTCGCGGTCAGGGAATTGGCCGCCAGCTCATCGAACACGCGTTAGATCACTTCCGTCGGCACGGACTGTCTCATGCCAAGATCGAAACTCTCTCGCAGAATTCGGTCGGGCAGCATCTCTATTCTTCGCTTGGCTTTCGCGAAGTCGCTCGGCAAATTCATCTCGTCACTGAACTTCAACATGGAACTGAAGCAACATCATGCGTATCGCCTTAATTGGAGCGACGGGACAACTTGGCGGTGATCTGCTGCCACGACTACAGGCGGCGGGGCATGACGTGCGACCACTCGGGCATGCTGATATCGAAATTACAAATGCGGAGAGTTCGGCTGCAGTTCTGGAGCCGTTGCAGCCGGATCTCGTGATTAACACTGCGGCGTACAACTTGGTCGATAAGGCAGAAGACGACCGCGATGCGGCAATGGCGGTCAACGGACTCGGTCCGCAACTGCTTGCCCGCTTGGCGGGAAAAAATGGTTGGCGGCTTATGCACATCAGCACGGACTATGTCTTCGGTGATGTGGCGCGTCCCACGCCGACGCCGTTCATCGAATTGGACTTGGCTGTCCCTTCCAGCAGATACGGTCTGAGCAAACTCACGGGCGAGAAGTTCGTACAAGCGAATTGCTCACGGCATTTCGTCGTTCGTACCTGCGGCCTGTACGGCATCGCGGCGTTGCGAGGCACTGGCAAAGGGAATTTTGTCGAAACAATGCTGCGATTGGGCCGCGATCGGAAACAACTACGAGTCGTTGACGATCAGATCTGCACGCCAACCTCGACCGCAGATTTGTCCGATGCGCTGGTAATGCTTGTCGCGACCGATGCCTTTGGGCTTTATCACGCAACGAACTCTGGCTGCATGACGTGGTGCGAGTTCGCTCGCGAGATTTTTCGACAGGCGAAGCTAGACGTCGAAGTGATTCCGATCACGACAGCAGAGTTCGGTGCAAAAGCCAAGCGGCCAAACTACAGCGTGCTCGATTGTCGGAAGTTGATGTCGGTTATCGAAACACCGCTACCAGATTGGCATGAGGCAATCGCGAGATACTTGGTAAGCCGACAGAATGCAGTGGGGCAGCGGAATGCTTGAACTGTGAGATGTTAGAAAAAGTGGCTACGAAGAGAGGCCGCGAATGAGCATCTCCACTAAGCATTCCAGTCCGGCAGCCGGAATTGTGTGTGGGCCATTGAACGGGATGAAATCCACAGTTGCACCCGCTTCAACAAGCAGATCACGCAACCAGATTGCCGCATCGAACGGCAGGATCTGATCTTGTCGTCCATGGCTTTGCAGAACGGGGACACCTTTGAGTCGCGCCGCCTTCGGTCGCCAGTCTGCTTCGCTGACGAGCGTGCTGGACCACAGACACAAGCCACCCGGTGGCTCTGGAAGATTCAAGGCGGTTTCGACGGCGATCATCGAACCTTGTGAGAATCCGCCCAACACAAACTTTGATAACGGCAGGCCCGTTCGTTTTCGGACATCATCAATCAGCGCGAGCATTAGATTGCGAGCCTCATCAATCCCGTCGGGGCGTCGCTCTCGCAAGATTCGAATGTTGCCGTGCTCAATAGCGCCGATCAACTCTTCCATGTCGATATGCCACCACGCTCGGCCACCGAACATTCCGAATTGATCAAGGCTCAGCGGAGCTTCAGGGAAAATGATTTCGACGGAATCAGCCAATTCGGGACAAAGATTGAGTAACTCATCTCCAATCCCAACAAGGTCCGTACCTGGTGCACCGAAGCCGTGACACAATACGGCGACCAGTTTTGGCTGAACGCCGACCGGCAAGTGACTCACGATTCGACAGTTCAACCCACCGAGTTCCATCACACGCTTAGTCATCAATTCATTCCTAAATAGGCCGAAGAAAACCTTTTGAAAATCACTCGTCCGCTCAGTGTTAACTGCGTTTCTGTGGTAGCAGAATCTCTATGGTAAAACGTTTTCGCACAGAGACACGTAAAGCATCGCACTCAGCCGAATCAAGGGAATTGATCGCGCATTCTGAAGCGTCCGGCTCGTCACGCGGAGCGGTGACGGCTAGTGCGTTTGCAAGTGGATTGAATCTGCGAGGTGCAAGTCCTCGTCGAAGTTGGTTTGAACTTTGTATCCGAACGTAACTGCGTCGTCGTGAGACGGGGTGGAGAGCAACGGG
>JAPLNX010000284.1 GCA_026400935.1 Planctomycetia bacterium
CCGGATTTGGAATCGCCGCAGAACATCGCTCGGCTCAAGCGCGATCGCGACTTTGCCGAGGAAGTTGGCAAGCTGGCCGATGCGTTTGCGTGGCCGAAGTATGGTCGCAAACCGGTCAAGATTCCGTTTCTCGTGAGTGCCAGCATCGGCGGTTACGACTTGCCGGTTGATGCGGCGGTGACGCAGCGCGAGCAACGGACGCTCGACTATTTTGGCTTCAACGGCGCGTACGAGAGGATCATTCACGGTGCTTGGCACATGAAGGGGGACTCGTACTGCCGGCCCGATCTCGACGTGATGCGCGACCGGGTGAAGCACGATGTCGAACTCTTCAAGAAGTCGGGCCGGCGCATGGAAGACATCGCGGCCTGCATGTTGATGGACGAGCCGACCGGCCAAGCAGCAGCGTTCATGGCAAAGGACGAGGCGTATCGCGATCGCTTCCGCGAGTGGCTCAAGGCGAAGTCGCTCAAGCCGGAAGACTTGCTCGTCGCGAGTTGGGACGACGTGCGACCGGTCGCCGAGACGGAGCGCGATCAGTTCCCCGCGCTGCATTACTTCACGCAACTCTTCCGCACGCGAGCGATCGGCGACTTCATGGCGACGCAGCGGCGAGTGATCGAAAAGACGTATGGTCTGAGCGGCAAGGTGCTAGTCGCCGGTTCTTCTGCCGTGACTGGCGACGCGAGTAGCGACAACAAGAGACCGGCGGCTAGCGCCTTGCCGCTCACGAAGCCGACAATCCCATTTCTCGTCAACTTCAGCGACGGGGCGGTCTATCACGCCAACTTCTGCGGGCAGGGAATCGACTATTTCGAATTGCTCGATGCCGACGATCAGAACGCGATCTGGGGCGAGGACTGGGCGAACAACTCATCGACGTTTCAATGCGGCGCGTTCAACGTCGCGCTGATGCAAGCGGCCGCGAGGAAACGGGGGCAGACAATCGGGCATTACCTGATCGCACACGCGGGACGCACGCCGTGGGACATCAAAACGAAAGCCGTTGCCGAGACCGCTCGCGGCGTGCGGTTGTGGATGAATTTCGCCTACGGCCCGAACTGGAGCAGCCATGAAGGAGGCTCGACGTGGCGCTCGCACTTGTGGCATCATCGACCAGAACTCTGGACCGCCAACGCCGAGGTCTCGCGCGAGATCGGAGCCGTCGAAGATTGGCTCATAACGGCTAAGCCGGTGCCGGCTGAGGTCGCGATCCTTTACAGCTCGTCGTCGGACATCTGGACGATGCAGAGCAATGTCGCGTTCGGCCACGACCGCATGCATACGTGGCTCGCGCTGACGCACGCTCAAACGCCGGTCGACATCGTGCCCGAGCGCGAGATCGAACGGCTCGATCACTACAAAGTCTGCTACCTCTCCGGCCCGAATCTGACTCGCGCCGCCGCTGCGAAACTGCGAACGTGGGTCGAGTCCGGCGGAACGCTGTGGCTCACAGCCGGAGCCGCGTCGCGCGATGAGTTCAATCGCCCGCTCGACACACTGGCTTCATCGCTGCCGGCCGAACGGGGCGAACTGACGTCGCCGGAGCCGTACAACAACTCCGGCAAGTTTTTGAGCTACCTCAACCCGCAGGACACCGTGACTTGGAGCGACGAGAAAGTCGAAGTGCTGTCGGTGAAGCAGTCGTTGAAAATCGTGGAGCACGTTTCCAACGTGCTCAAACCGAAGGCAGACGGGCACGTTGAAAACGTGCCCCACGTTCTGGCCACTTTCAAAGACGGTCAGCCGGCAGCGATCAGCGGTCGCGTCGGAAAAGGGAATGTTATTGTGACCGGCTTCTTGCCGGCGTTGAGTTACATCAAGCCCGCGCTGCTGGCCCGCCGACCGCTCGAACAACAAGCCGACACCGAACGTCTCGCCAAAGAAAAACTCGCCGAAGCCCGCGCGGCGACCGCGAACGCCGATCAACCACTCGCGACCAGTGCGACCGTCTCCGCTCCGAGCACCACCAGTTCGATCGCTTCCGCCGATCGCGAGTTGCTCGACCGCTCGCACAACCCGTGGCATTATCCAGCGGGCATTCGAGACCGACTCCTGACGCCCTTGCGTTTGGCCAACCTGACTCCGTCGATGACCTGCGACACGCCGCTCGTCGACGCCGTTGAACTGCGTTGCGAGCAAGGCGTGTTGATCGCGCTCTCCAACCACACGCTGCGACCGCTTGACCGCATCACACTGAGCTTGAAAACCGACAAGCCCGTCACGCGCGTTGAGTCCGTCCGTCACGGCCAGCTTCCCATCACGCAGGAAGAGGTCGGTGTTATCCACATCACCCTGCCGCTCGCCGCCAGTGACTTTGTCACGGTATCGACTCAAGCCAATGCACCTGCCCAGAAGGGACTGAGCATCGGCAAGCAGCGTGTCGGCAAGGTCTTGTTCTTGGGGAACAGCATCACGCTGCACGGCCCCGCTTCGAAGATCGGCTGGACCGGGAACTGGGGCATGGCGGCGAGTGCCGAAGACAAAGACTTCGTCCATGTGCTGACGAGCCACATCGCGAAAGCCGCCGGAGGCAAGCCGCAGATCATGGTCAAGAACATCGCCGACTTTGAACGAAACCTGACCGCCTACAAGTTGCCGGACGAATTGAAAGAGGAACTCGCCTTCGAGGCCGACGTCATCATCATCGCACTGGGCGAGAACGCTGCGTCGCCGAAGACCGACGAGACCAAAGCTCAGTTCGAAGCAGCTTTCACCAACCTCTTTACAGAACTGAAGAAGCACAGTCAGCCGACAATCTTTGTCCGCAGCCAGTTCTGGCAAGACGCCGAAAAAGACAAGCTCATGAAGAAGACCTGCGAAGCGGCAGGCGGCACGTTCATCGACATCAGCAAGCTCGGCTTTGACGAGGCCAATTATGCCCGAGCCGAACGAAAGATCGAGCACGCCGGAGTCGCAGGACATCCCGGCGACAAAGGGATGCAAGCCGTCGCCGATGCGCTGTGGAACGCGATCCAAAAACAAGCCGTCTTAGAATGATTTGCACTTTTGTGGAGCGAACAGTGACCATCAATTTGAAGCAATTCCAACCGAGACCACACATGTAAGTATTCGCCGAAGGCGTGGGTGTCAGAAAATGGCCTGCCCATGAATTGCGAAGTTTGAGTAAAAGGTCGGGCGTCATGGACGACACCCAGCTCTTATCTCCGGCGAGTTTTTCGATCGC
>JAPLNX010000478.1 GCA_026400935.1 Planctomycetia bacterium
TGTCGCCGGTGATTGAATCGTTGCCATCTCCGCCACGAAGTTTGTCGTCTCCTTCGTTGCCGTTGATGATGTCATCGTTCAGCCCACCATCGCAGGTGTCGTTGCCGAGTCCTCCGGACAGTAAGTCGAGACCGGTTCCTCCCAGCAATGAATCATTCCCTGCGCCCCCAGTGAGCGTGTCGTTATCGGCGTCGCCAGTGAGAACATCGTCGTTGTTGCCGCCGTCGAGCGAATCATTGCCAGCATCGCCACTGAGCGTGTCGTTGCCATCACCACCCACAACAGTGTCGCTCCCATCGCCCCCCAGTTCGCGATCGTTCCCCGCTCCACCATTGATCCGATCACTGCCAGTTCCACCGATCAACGTGTCGTTGCCAGTGCCGCCAATCAGCGTATCGTTGCCGTCACCGCCGTCGATCGTGTCATCCCCCAGGCTGCCTGTGATGGAATCGTTTCCATCGCCACCGTTCAGAGCCAAGCGAATGCCTCCCAGAGTTGCCGTCGACGCATTCAAGACATCGTTACCGGCATCGCCATTCACGGTTACCACGGCGGGTGAAACTCCGCTGAGGTCGTTGATCGTGACGATGTCATTACCGTTGCCCCCATTGAGCACGATGTTCGTCACGAGACTCGACACGATGATCGACGCCGTCCCCTCGGAAATTCGCAACTGACTATCCGCCGTCTTGCCAACGATAAACGTATTGACGGCCGCGGTGCCGTTGATGGTGACGGTGTCGCCACCGGCGTTGCTGGTGAGCGTGTCGATGCCATCGCCGATTCCATTCCAAATCAGGTTGTCATCTCCGGCACCGCCGTTGACCGAATCGTTGCCCCCTTGGCCATCAATCGTGTCGTTACCGTTGCCCCCATTGAGCGTGTCTCCCTCTGAACCACCCAGCAACGCATCATCGCCATCGCCACCATCGATCAAGTCGAATCCCGCGTCACCATTGAGGAAGTCGTTCGACTCGCCAGCGAGCAGCGTGTCGTTGCCGTCACCGCCAAGTAACGTGTCGTTTTCGACTCCCGCAGGAGGCAATACTGGAGGAGGTGCCGGTGGAGGCGAAGGGGGCGGATCGCCAGCCGCTCCGGCGATGCCGCTGACCAACGAAGCGGCCAGACCGGTCGGATCATTCGGGTCGATGCGGAAGTAAAGCGGTTGCCCCGGTTGAATGTCGTCCGCGGAGGCACCTGGAGTGAT
Source organism: Planctomycetia bacterium (assembly GCA_026400935.1). GTDB lineage: Bacteria > Planctomycetota > Planctomycetia > Planctomycetales > Planctomycetaceae > SXKJ01. The sequence goes on from JAPLNX010000478.1 coordinate 1,208, forward strand.
GTTGTTTTCCAAAGCCGATGATGAGCGATTGATCGAGCCAGTGAGTGTCGCCAGCCCCGTCAGTTCGGCTCGCAACGCACCGCCGCCGAAGACCTCGTTACCAAGGCTGACCACTTCGATGTTCTGCGCGATCATTTGGTTGATCGTGGTTTGGAATGACGCACCTCGACCTTGTGGAGTCGTGGCACGACCGCCAGCGGTCATTGTTGCGGCTGAGACCGTCACACCGCCAACTCCGGTATAGACCGTCGCACCGTCGGGCTGATAGGCCGTCCCCGCATCCGTGGCAACGATCACGATGTGCCGAGCGCCCGCTCGAAAACCAACACCGTCTGTTGCGGTAGCGACGGGAGCTGTCGGAGGCAAAATCGGACCACGCGAATCGCCCGTCAGATCGGGACTGAAGGAACTATACGCAGGCACGTCTGAGCCGTTCGCATTTGTTTGACTGGCCGCGAGACCGGCAACACCACTATCGACTGAGTCGCCATCATTGTTGCCATCAAAGCCGCGTCCTGTGGCCACTTGGGCCAAGCCTTCGAGCATTGACTCAGGAAGGTCGCCACCGCCGCCGGGAGCCGAGCGTCGCAAAGCCGCGTCGATCGCTGCACCGAACTGCGGTGTGGTTGAGGTGATCACCGGCTGATTGAGGATGAAGGGGTGATCGGTGTTGGCACCACCGGTGCCGTGCCGTTGTAGTCTTCAAATCGTCCAATGCCGTAGGCGAGATCGCCGGTCGGATACAGTGCGCCCAATTGAGCGATCATCGACGTGATCGCTTGGCGAATTGTTGTCGTCAACGCCCCTTGAAAACTTCCCGTGTCATCCAGCAAAAAGAAGATGTCGAGCACCGGCGGAGGTGGCGTGGCATCGTCATCAAAGATGCGACCTTCGGAGACAAGATTGCCGGCGCGTGCGTTCGACAAATTCGATAGCGTCACGAAGAAGGTTTCCGCGTCCGACTCATCACGAGTATCGCCGACGATCGCGACGGAGAAAGTCTTCGTCAGTTCGCCGGGATTGAACGTCACTTGGCCGGAAGACGTGACATAGTCCGCGTTCGGAGTCGCCGCCAAACCACCAGTCGCGGTTCCCCCTGCAATCGTTCCGTTGGAACTGGTGGCGTAATTCATTGTGATCGGCAGGCTGGATGCCGATGACAACGTGACCGTGAAGATCATGCTGGACTGCCCGCTGTTCCCCTCCATCAGCGTCGCGTTGGCGATCGAGACCGTCGACGACCGAGTATCGAGCAGATCGTTCCCCGTGCCGCCATCGAGTGAATCGGAACCGCTCGCGGCAATCAACGTGTCGTTTCCCGCTTGACCGAGCAGCGTGTCGTTGCCGCTGCCGCTGTTGTTCAGATTGCGGAAATCATCAAAGATCGCGTCATTGTCAGAGCCTCCGAAGAGAAGATCGCTGCCGAGCCCCCCTTCGATTGTGTCATTACCAGCTTGCCCGTTGACGACATCGTCGCCATCCCCACCGTGCAGCGAGTCCGCTCCGACGCCACCGAGCAGACTGTCCGTTCCGGCACTTCCCTGAACGGTGTCGTTGCCATCTTGCCCGTCGAGCGTGTCGTTGCCGTCACTGCCATCGATCGAGTCGTTCTCCGTCCCTCCCAAGATCGAGTCATCGCCGTCGTCGCCCCGAAGCGTGTCGTTTCCGGAATCACCACTGACGATGTCGTTGCCGAAGCCACCGGAAACGGAGTCCGCGCCGTTCCCCGCGAGGATGCTGTCGTCACCATCTCCGCCGTTGATGATGTCTGATCCGTCGCCGCCAAGGATCGTGTCGTTGCCTCCATCGCCGTTGAGCCGATCCGCTCCATCGCGACCAAGGATGCTGTCGTTGCCGTCGCCGCCGTTGATCGAATCATCGCCGTTGGAACCATCGAGCGTATCGGCTTGCGAGCCGCCATTGAGAGTGTCTGCTCCGTCGCCGCCAATCAAACTATTCGACACGTCGGGACTGCCGGTGATCGCATCGTTGCCGTCGCCCCCCGACACCGAGATCTTCAGCAACGGGTTACTGAAGACCGCCGCCGTCACACCGCTGAGGTTAATCGTGTTATTCGAATCGCTGCCGGTGATGTTGATCGCCGACAGCGAACTGGCATTTGTGGAGACAATCGCGACCGTCGCACCGTTGCCGAGTACTTGCACTTTGCCCGGCGTTGCGGGGTTTTCACGCACGGTGACGCTGTCCGCCGCCGAGGCAGTGATCGATAACTCCGTCCCAATCATGAGCGCTGACACCGACAAGAGCACACGTGCTTCCAGCGGTTCCATCGTTCGAAGTTGACGAGTTGAGCGTTGTCGCCGCTTCGTCAGGGCCAATCGATCTTTCACCAAACTCAACCAAGACAAACAGCGCATGGCCTTCTCCCTGGGGAATGACGCCTTTGTTGCCAAGCGGCGCGAACACGTCGAACAACAACAAAAGCAAAAGTAAGGCCCGCAATTCGGAGCAGATGATTGAGGCGTCGAAGGGCGTTGACAATTCAGCTTTTTGATACAGGAAAATGCAGCACTTTTGCTGCAAAACAATACGACAACAGAGACATCAACGTGCCTCCCATTCGCCAGCATCTGCCACTCTCGCGCCGACTTACCAACGTGATACGGTAAGTATTCGCCGAAGGCGTGGGTGTCAGAAAATGGCCTGCCCATGAATTGCGAAGTTGGAGTAAAAGGTCGGGCGTCATGGACGACACCCAGCTCTTATCTCCGGCGAGTTTTTCGATCGCTGAGTTGTTGACAGTC
>JAPLNX010000523.1 GCA_026400935.1 Planctomycetia bacterium
AGCCAGAGGGCTTGGGAATGACGATCGCCAGCGATAGTCAAACAGTTGGTCGGCCGATGGAAATTTTGATGGTCGAGGACAGCCTTGTCGCGGCTCGGCTTACGATGGGCGCTCTGTCGAAGGGAAAGATTCAACATCGCATGTCGTGGCTCAAGACAGGCGAAGACTCGTTGGAGTTTCTGAGGCACGAAGGAAAGTATGTTCGCGCGCCGCGTCCCGATTTGATTTTGTTGGACTTGGGCCTGCCAGGAATCAGCGGCAAAGATGTCCTAGCCAATGTCAAAGATGACGAGTCGCTTAAAGGAATTCCGGTTGTCGTCCTGACCGCCTCGACCGATCCCGCAGACCTAGCGGATGTCGAACCCTTCGATGTCGCCGCGTATCTCACGAAGCCAGTCGATCTCGAAAAGTTTTTGTGGCTCGTGAAAGAACTCAAACAGTTCTGGCTGGCGGAAGTGATCCTGCCTCACATTGAAGAGGCTGAGGTATCACCCCCTGCGGGTGCGCTGTCGTCAAGTGGGTCACTAGGGTTGTTTAACTAACGGAACAACGCCATTGACCCTCTGCGCTGAGCCACCTAGACTCCCGCCGCTTTGTTGAGCAACCAGCGTTGACGTCACGAGTTAGATGCGTTGGCAGGATGCCTCGCTTGTCCTTGTTGGCAGCTCAAGGTTGTTGGCAAGAAGATGCCGTCGCCAACGAATGGATTTTGCATTCACGCCTCGGTGAGGTTTCGCCTCAAGACAGGATGTCGTTCGACGCCGAGAGCTTTCTGGCACATGCGATCGAAGAAGTGTTAGTTCGCAGCGGCCTTGGTGCCCAATCGAACTGGCTCCGACTCATTCGCTAAAACCCGTTTGCAACACAAACGTGTTCCGATCAAGCCCCTAAGAGACTCAATCCACAATGGACATTCTTGACACAGTCGGCGAAGTTTTCAGTTTGGCCACCGGCAAGTTTGAGCGATTTGTCACAAACCTGTTTGGCTCATCCAATGAACGTCGTGTGCGCGGCATCGGCTTTATCCGCGAGAAGGACGGATCAACCAAGATTCTTCCCGGCTCGACACTCGATCGCATCAATCAGCTTGAACCGGAATACGAGAAGCTGACAGAAGGCGAACTTCGCGAAACGGCGTCGAAGTTACGCGCTCGACTGGCCGACGGTCAGACCACCGACGACATTTTGCCCGATGCTTTTGCCGCAGTCCGTGAAGCCGGCAAACGCTACCTGAAGATGCGGCACTACGACGTGCAAATGGTCGGCGGCTACATCCTGCACAAAGGCCAGATCGCTGAGATGGTCACCGGCGAAGGAAAGACGCTGGTTGCTACTCTCGCTGCATTTCTCAATGGCTGTGCGGGCAAAGTCCACGTCGTGACGGTCAACGATTACTTGGCACAGCGCGATATGGAGTGGATGGCTCCGATCTACATGGGTCTGGGGTTAACCGTAAACGCGATCCAATCATCCATGCAACCGCATGAGAGACAGCCCGCCTACGCCTGTGACATCACCTACGGCACGAACAATGAATTCGGCTTTGACTATCTTCGTGACAACATGAAGTCGAGTCGTGATCTGCAAGTCCAAGGTCGGCTCGACTTCGCGATTGTGGACGAAATCGACAACATTCTGATCGACGAAGCACGCACGCCGCTGATCATTTCTGGCCTTTCTTTCGGCGACACTGACAAATACCCGAAGGCCAATTGGATCGCGACCCAATTGAAGCGGGAAGAGCACTTCGAAGTGAAAGAGAAAGAGCACTCATGCCATCTCACGGACAATGGCATTCGATCTGCGGAGCAACTTGCTGGAGTCGAAAGCTTTTACACAGCCGGTAACATGGAATGGCCGCACCTGATCGACAATTCGTTGAAGGCCCATTACCTCTACAAGCGAGATGTCGAGTACGTTGTCGAGAACGGTGAGGTTGTCATCGTCGATGAACATACGGGTCGAAAAATGCCCGGACGTCAGTGGAGCGATGGTCTGCATCAAGCGGTCGAAGCGAAAGAAGGAGTGAAGATCAAAGAAGAGACGCAGACGCTCGCGACGATCACGCTCCAGAATTTCTTCAAAATGTACAAAAAGCTCGGCGGTATGACCGGTACTGCGATGACCGAGGCGGAAGAGTTCTGGCGTATCTACAAGCTGGATGTCGTATCGATTCCGACTAATCGCCCGATGAAACGAATCAATTTTCCGGACGTCATTTTTCGCTCCGAGAAAGAAAAGTGGGAAGCGATCACCGAAGAGATCAAGCGCGAGCACGAAACCGGTCGCCCGATTCTGGTCGGAACCGTGTCGATCGAGAAATCAGAAGTTCTGTCGCACTATTTGGTGAGGAATGGCATTCAGCATAAAGTGCTAAACGCAAAGTTCCACGAACGCGAGGCCGAGATCGTCGCGCAAGCAGGACGTCTCGGTGCCGTGACGATTGCAACGAACATGGCCGGTCGCGGAACGGACATCATTCTTGGAGGTAATCCTGAGCACTTGGCTTGGGATGAACTCAGCAAGAAGTATGCGACGAAGCTCGACGTGCCGAAGTCCGAATGGGATGAACTCACAAAACGCATTCGTGAGCGTGAAGGGATGATCGAAGACGCGAAGAAAGTTGCAGAACTCGGCGGGTTGCATGTCGTGGGTTCTGAAAGGCATGACGCGCGACGTATCGATCTTCAATTGCGTGGTCGTTCCGGACGTCAAGGCGATCCGGGAAGCAGCCATTTTTTCTTGTCGCTCGAAGATGACTTGATGCGAAAGTTTGCTGGCGAATGGGTCAGCGCCGTACTAACTCGTTTAGGCATGCAGGAGGGCGAAGCGATCGAGAGCAAGATGGTCAGCAAGCGAATCGAAGCGGCTCAAAAGAAAGTCGAAGAACGAAACTTCGATGTCCGCAAAAATCTGCTCGAGTATGACGAAGTCATGGACATGCAGCGGAAGCAAGTCTACTCGTACCGCCAGCGCATCCTCGACGGTCGCAATTGCCGCCAGTTGGTTTTGGACATGATTGGCGAGCAGATCAACCAATGGACCGAGCATTACCTCGCTCGCGATTACCGTTGGGAATCGCTCGTCGCGTGGGCCGACCAAACTCTGCAGCTTTCCCTGGATGTGGACAACATTCGCGACATGGATCGCGAGCCGTTCATTCTCTATCTGCAAGACGAAGCAAGTCGTCGATATGAGAGCAAGATTCTCGAAGAGATCGAAGAGAATCTGCCGACATCCGACGACGAAGCGAATTGGAACTGGAAGACTCTGACTCGTTGGTCCAACCAACTCTTCGGCACCAAGTTTACTGACCTCGAACTCCGCAAGGTCGGGCGTGACGGCTTGTTCGATTACATCCGACCTCAAGCGATGGAGGCGATCGACAAGTTTGATCTCACTCCCTTAGACACGCTGCTTGACCCAAACTTTTGTCAGATCTCCTTGGCCAATTGGTGTGCGCAGCAATTCAACGTGGCCTGCGATCCGGCTGAACTCGAATCGCGCGATTCGGTAAAGATCAGCGCGTTGCTCAAGACGAAGCTTGAAGAACATTATCGGCAGAAAGAAATCCGCTTCCCTGTGGAGGCTGTGCTGGCTCAGTTCGTCGGACATGCCGAAGCAGGCAAAGATGTCTCAGGGTTACTGGGAAGCATTCTGACGTGGGCCAACAGCCGTTTCCGCGTGACGATTGATCCGGCGGAGCTGAATGGTAAGACGCTTGAGCATTTGGCGAATCGGTTGTTCCAAGCAAGTGCTGATTACTTTGGCGACGGCACGTTGCTCCGACGTCTAAAAGAATTGCTCGATCAAACCTTTCCAGTGCCAGCACTCGAAGATCGCAACCGTCCCGTGTTTCCAAATGCAGATGGGCTGGCCTCGCTGGTCAATTGGGCCAATGAGATTTTGCAAGTTGGATGGCAACCGGAAGAACTCCGCCGGTTGAATCGCGAACAAGTCGAACAAATGGTGACAACCGCTTACGACGCTCGTTTCCGTCCAGAAATGAGCCATACCGAACGATCGGTGATCCTCGAAATCTTGGATAACTCATGGAAAGAACACCTCTATGACATGGACTATTACCGATCCGGCATTGGGTTGGTGAGTTACGCGCAGAAAGACCCGAAGACGGAATACCGCCGTCAGGGCATGGAAGCGTATCGAGAGATGTGGAAGCGGGTTTCCGCTCAGGTGACCTCGGCAATTTTCCGCTTAGAACGAGAAAGTGCTGATTTCGACGGCTCACAATGGCAGGTTACGTCGGTCAGCCACGAAGAATTCCGCGAAGAACCTGCCGACGTCCCCGAGCAACCGCAACAACAAATGGACTCGCGAGGGGTTACAGGATCAACAAACTCGAACGCGGACGTTCAGCCCATCAAACCGATTCGCAACTTCGGGCCACAAGTGGGCCGCAACGATCCGTGTCCATGTGGCAGCGGCAAAAAGTTCAAAAAGTGCTGCGGGGCAAATGAAGGCTAGGTCCGTTGTACTACGGTTTTCCCAACCGTGTGTGCCTTACGGGCGCAAGGTTTGAGAAATCGTGCTACGACAGCAATGCATTTCCGACGGAGTGGCAAGGATGCCCTGGTTGTTGAATGTCGTGTATTTCGCGTTACTGGTTCTGGTTTCACCAGTGCTGATGTACCGCCGCTGGGTTCATGGAAAGTATCGTGATGGCTGGTCTGAAAAGTTTTGGGGACGATTGCCGGAGCGAACATCATCACGGCCTTGCTTGTGGCTGCACGCTGTCAGCGTCGGTGAAGTTTTGCAGTTGCGATCGTTAATGCGCGAGTTAGTTGCGACTCGTTCCGATTGGGAGTTCGTTATCACGACGACCACTCGCACAGGTTTAGACGTCGCGAAGAAAGAATTCCCGCAGCACACTGTCTGTTACTGCCCGCTCGATTTTTCTTGGGCTGTGCGTCGAGCGATTCTGCGGATTCGTCCGTCCGCAATTGTGCTTATTGAACTGGAACTATGGCCGAATCTGATTTTCTTTGCTGATCGGCTGGGTGTTCCGCTCGCTCTAATCAACGGACGTATCAGCGCCAAAAGTTTTCGCGGCTATCGTCGAATTCGTCCGCTGCTACGAAGTCTGCTGCAACGATTCGCCGTGCTTGCTGCACAGAACAATGAATACGCCGAACGTCTGCTCGACCTTGGTGCGCCGCGCGACCGATTACACATCACCGGTTCAATCAAGTTCGATGGCGTTCAATTCGATCGTGGTAATGCGATGATCCGCGAACTACGGGAGTTCTTCGGAGTACAGACCGGCGAACGCGTCTTCATTGCCGGAAGCACTCAAGCACCCGAGGAAACGATCGCTCTCGATACATGGCAAATGTTGCGGCAAGAGTTCCCTGATCTACGGCTTATCTTAGTCCCACGCCACAAAGAGAGATTTGAAGAAGTCGCTCAATTGGTCCTCGGTCGCGGATTACCATTACGACGACGATCGCGCGCTAGATTCGGACCGATCTGTTCGGCACCAGCAAGCTCATCGAACGAAGTCTTATTGCTCGACACGCTCGGTGAACTCGGTACATGTTGGGGGCTAGCAGACGTTGCTTTCGTCGGCGGCAGCCTCACACAGCGCGGAGGTCAAAACATGCTTGAACCGTCGGCGTTCGGCGCTGCGGTCTTATTTGGGCCCAACACCTGGAACTTTCGCGACGTCGTTGAGCAACTTCTCTCGCGCAACGCGGCTCAGGTGGTTCGTAATGGCGACGAACTGACGGCCACCATTCGCACGTTACTCAAGAACCCAAACGCTGCGCATGAACTTGGCCAAAGGGCAAAGTCATTTCTCGCAACACAGCAAGGTGCGACTGGGAGAACTGTTCGGTTGCTTTTAAATCTACCGATTGACATCGACCATTCAGAATTTCAACGAAGTGCTGCCTAACATCACAAATCGAGTTTCCCAATGATTGCTGTTCGCAGACGACTCGTTGCGATTCTGTTGACGCTTCTCGCACTTTGCGACTTGAATGACGGTTTTGTCACCGCCACTGCGGCTGATGATGTCGGCTACCAGAAGGAAGTCACCGTGCGAGAAGCCACGCGAATGGACTGGGTGTTCGCAGTTGCAAATCAGAGCCGCGTTGATTCCCCTGCCGAGTGGCTCGAAGGTTACGAATCGACCAAGCAACGCTACGAACTGTTCGTACCTCCGACGAGCAAAGCCAACTCAAAAGGGAAAAAGGGAAAAGGGGCGAACAACGAGGGCTTGCCACTCGTATTGTTCATCTCCCCGAGCGAACAACCGGCTGGATGGAGTCAGTTACAAGCGGTCTGCCAGCAGAAAGGAATCTTGTTCGCGAGTCCTTTTAACGCGGGCAACAACACTCCGGCACCGAAGCGAATTCGGCTCGTTATGGATGTTTTGGATGACGTCCGCCGGCACCACAAGATTGATCCCGATCGAACTTATCTTGCAGGCTTTTCTGGCGGTGCCCGAATCGCTTGCGGCATCGGCTTTTCGCTTCCGGAACTGATCGGCGGCGTTATGCCGGTCTGCGCAGCTGGTGATTTACGGGAAGAGCCGTGGTTGCGGCATCGAGTAATCGACCGACTGAGTGTCGCGATAATCACCGGGACCCAAGACTTCAATCTCGGTGAGGTCTCGCGATTTCGAGGGCCGATGCTGACAGAGGTCGGAGTGCGAACAAAGGTGATGGTCGTCGAAAATCTCGGTCACGGAATTCCTGATTCGAAAGTCTTTGCCGAGGCCATCGACTGGCTCGACGCAGGTGTGGCCGATCGCCGAAAGCTGGCTCAACAATATCCTGCCAGCCGAATCGGTTCTGATTCTGCACTGAATCGTGAGCAATCGGCGAAAGCACTTTTGGAAGAAGGAAAACTGCGACTGGGTCAACCCAAAACATTGTATGCCGGTTTGATGCAATTGCAGGGAATCATGCAGCGCTGGCCTGACCTGAAGACAGCTGAGGATGCCAAGCAATTGTTGTCGGAATACGATGCGCGTCCCGAACACCCGTGGGAACAAGACGACATTACCGAACAACGGAGGTTTCTCATTGCCCGAGCCCGATCGCTCGATGCGTATGCGTCCGGAGAACTGCCACCTCAATATGCCAATCAACGTCGCGAGATGCTCGAAGCGGCCATCAATCTCTGGGTGCTTGTGATTCAAGATGGCCAAAATGAAAAGGCCGTCTCCGAAGCAGAGAAGCGATTGCCTGAACTGAAGAAGCGGCTTCAAACTCCATAGCAACCAGCGACAGAAAACGACGACGCAATTAAGGCAACGTCATTCGACAGCAGTCGTCACGGTTTCATGTGATCACTGCGTTGTGATGCTTCACGCGGTCTTCGATGAGATGTTTCTTGTCCGATCGTTTAGCCACGCGCCTCAGGCAAGCGCATTTCAAAACGCGCGTGCCTGCGGAGTACGGTTAAGCATCTCATTCAAGACCGCGTGAGGTATAACCGCAACTCCAAAACGCCCAAAGAGATCAATGCGATCGTGTAGCACTGGAATCCAGACGCGCGAGCCAAACTCTGGCTGAACCAAGCAGATCCCGCGATGGCGAGGGTGCAGTATGCGAATCCCGAATCAGTTAAGGGGGCTTCTGAACGGCGTTCTCGCAACAAGACATCTGCTGCAATCACGGCGCTCTGTACGACGAAGATCGAATCATAGATGCCGACATACAGGTTCAAGACAGGTAGCCATGCCAATGTCGCTGCCCAAAGCCACTGATGTTGAGTCGCATCTCGCGAAGGCCATTGCCACCAACATCGCACCAAAAAGGCGAATGGCACGAGAAACAGTCCAACAAAGGCTGCCGTTTGGAATGGGGATTTTCCTCCGCAAAGCAACAGCAATGAGTTGTTGAGGTCCACGTACTTCCAAGCCACGATTTGCAGGTCACCTCCCGCTGTGTTTTTGCGAAATGAAAGCAACACATCGAGATAACCGACACTGACATCCCAACCGACGAACGTGAGCGACAGTCCGGCCAGGAATACTCCCGTAATTGTCATGCCCAACAAGATCCGTCCGCAGCGGCCGACCACCAACAATGGTAACATCAGCAACAGCAACGTCGGTTTGTAGAAGCTCAATCCCAAAGCCATTCCTGCGGCGATCGGTCGGTTGCGACTGAACAACAACCACGCCACCGCGTAACTGAAGAAGCCAACCGCAGAAAGTTGTCCCCCTAACCAACATTCCATTAAGAAAGGCTCGAAAGAAAGAGCCATTAGCAGTATCAAAGTGGTCTGATCGCGTGGCAAACCGCGCAGTGAGCGGATCAGGAACCAACATCCGGCTCCGTACAAGCTCACTGAAATGGCAAACCACACGGCGACCGCAGCCTCATACGGCAAGTGTGTCAGTGGGCGCAGGACACCCGCCACAAACGGCGGATGCACATACGGGATCGAATCGTTCTTATCGAGATTCGGCAGCAAGGCATGATAAAGCTGGTCGTGTAGATCGCGGTCATATAACTTCGACTCGTATCCACGGTCGAGGATCTGAGCGGCGACATAAAAGCCTGCGAAGTCATTTCCCAACGGCGTTCCAAACTTTGTCTGACCACGATCCGATGTCGCAAAGCTCATGCACAACAAGACGCCACCAACAGCCAATACCGCAATGGAGACGAGCCGCAAATAGGCGGGCTGCAATCGAGCATCGATCGCTCGACGAAGAGCTTGAGTCAGACGATTCATCTCAGAAGTCTTTATGTTTATGAAGCAGAAACTTTTGTTAGCAGTTAGCGAGACGCATAAGGGAGTGGTTCACTCTCGGTAGACCAATCGCTTAAGTGCAGTCCTAGTGATCCCGTTCGAGGACGAAACGAGCCATCGCCTGTAATTTCTGTCCGCGTTCACCCCACGGTGCGATCGCTAAGCAGGCTTCGTTGATCAAGTCTTGAGCCTTCTGTCGGCTGCGTTCCAAGCCGATCAAACTCGGATAGGTCAGCTTGCCGAGCCCAGCGTCTTTACCGACTCCCTTGCCGAGTTTGTCTTGCGTTCCTGTGACGTCGAGCACATCGTCGGCTATTTGAAACGCGAGACCGATGCAGGTGCCGTAATGGTCTAACACTCCCAACGTCGCGACATCCGCTTGAGCGATTCGACCACCTAACGTTAGTGCCGATCGAATGAGACGCCCGGTCTTCCGCCGATGAATGGCCTCCAGTTCCGTAGCCCGCGCGGCCCGCGTTTGTTGGTCAGATTCGTGCTCGACAGCAGTCTCGCCAGCCATCACTTTCGAGCCGCTTGTGCTCCGGGATTCCGCTTCGAGATCTGCGACTTGTCCCCCGACCATGCCGCGTGCACCAGCAGCGAATGCCAAGTCGGCGCAGCAGGCAGCAGCGACTACTGCGGGGCGGACATCGCGAGCCATGATTTCAAAAGCGAGAGTCAATAGTCCGTCACCGGCCAGGATGCCCATCGCCTCACCAAAGACTTTGTGATTCGTCAATCGTCCGCGCCGATAATCGTCATCGTCCATGGCCGGCAAGTCGTCATGAATTAGCGAGTACGTGTGAACCATCTCGATCGCACAAGCGGCCGGCATTGCGTCCTCCAGATTGCCACCACAAGCCTCACAAGCCATGAGTACCAACACGGGTCGTAATCGCTTCCCGCCTGCGTGCAAGCTGTAAGCCATCGCCTCACTAAGTCGTGACGGGCATTCGCCATCCAGGTGCATCGCACGCTCTAACGCTGCCTCGACTTGCTCTCGCAATGCGTGCCACGAAGAGTGCAGTGATTCCGTGGACTTTGTCATAAATCGGATCCTTCCGCAGAACGAACTCAAAATTGGGTAGTGGACGATATCATAAGCAGTGACCGCTCGGAACAATCTGAAGGCGACGATTGAGACCGCAGCTTTTGTCGGCCACGCGTGTGACGGTTGGGTACAAAACCGTTATTGCGGATATCGCACGGCTCGCCTGCTCGGTTGATTGCCGCTAAACAGGTATGGTTGCTGCGTGTACTACAGCGATAGCTGAGAGCCGTTTTCTTACCTGACAACATGCCGGAGCATTGCTCATGGAGATTCTGCTCGGACTTGGAATGCTGTTGTTCTTTATCACGCTCATCGGTCACGGCATTTGGACGTTCTTCGCCTTCATTATCCGCAATCTGAGCGATCCGGGGCAGCAGACGAAACCAATTGCGCCCGCTGCATCTAGTCGCCGGAAATGTGTCGGGTGTGGTTCGTTGTACGCACTGACGTTTAAGGTCTGTCCCATTTGTGGCGAGCATGCAAAGCCCGACACAAAGTTGTCGCCTCAAGACCGACTGAAAGTGTGGCAACAACAACTCGAGCAACTACTGGCTGACAAGTTGGTGACTACAGAGCAGTTTGAAGCTGCACAAATCATCGTCCAAGAATCGTTGGAACGCATCACGCTTTCGTCTTCGATGAATTTGGTGACTAAACCTGAGAAGACTTCGCCGGTGCTCGCCCCGACAGACGCCGAAAGTCGTCCACCTGACATGTCCGAGTTTCTTAATGCCGAGGCGACTGTGGTGAGAACCGCCACCGTTGTAACAGGCGTTGCCAAGCAGCCGACAACGCTCGCTCCAATCGACAAGCCCTCGAAGCCGGGACTCAGCCAATCGGTATGGACCGATTGGCTACAAGCGTTTCTGGAAAAGAAAAACATTCGCTGGGGTGAGTTGCTCGCCGGGTTATTGATCATCGGCAGTTCGGTTGGGTTAGTGATCAGCTTGTGGTCCACGTTGCGGAATGCGATTCCGTACTTTCCCGCACTCTGCTTCTTGGGTGTGACGGCAGCCATTCATGGTGCGGGGCTTTACACACTGCGACATTGGCGCTTGCAGACGACCAGTCGCGGCTTGTTGACGATCGCGTTGTTGCTCGTGCCGTTAAACTTTTTGGCCGCGATCGCGCTGTCCGATCAGCGGTCGGTGACAGATCCGTTGTATGTCATCGCGGTGACGATCGGAGTCATCGCGTATGGTTGGATCGCATGGTCCGGTGCTCGCGAGTTGATGCACTTTGGCGTCCTGTCGCTGACCGTCGCAATTCTCGGCAGTGCGATTGGGCAGTTGATCATCGGACGCCAAACAGTTCCCGATTTGAGCACAGGGTCGTTAAACGCACTATTCGCATTGCCGCTGACCACGTATGCGATTGCACTCTTGAAGGAATCGTTCTTCGCGGCGAAGTGGCGACGGCTGACAAATCGGCGTGTCGAAAGTTTGTATCGCCTGTTGGGGATCGCCTGCTTCTCGCTGGCGGTGTCACTCGGTCTGTTGTTGTGGAAGTCGCAAGCGGTGCTCGACACGTTAAGCCGCTTGTCGCCCTGCTTAAGTCTGGCAGCCGCGATGATCGTCGGAACGGCAGTCAGGCTGCTGCCCGGAGGAAATATTTGGGTGGCACGTCCTGATGCTTTGCGAAGGGCGTGGATGCAGCCCAAGCCCTTCGATGACTCTGAGCGTGCTACCCACCCGGCAATGAACAGCCGCGACATTGCGGCGACTGCGGTCTCGTTACTCGGTGCCTCGTTAATGGTCGCAGCTGTGGTTTTGGCGTGGCCGAGTCCCGATCGCTTGATTGCGGTTGGCGTTGTAAACTTCATCGTGCTGAGTTGGTTCGGCTTCGCAACCGGCTTAGCTCCGTTGCACTTCCCGGCGCTGGAATGCCTCGCACTGGCGGGCTTGATTGCCTTTCATCAATTCGGTGAAGCAATCGGTGGCGCGGGCGTTTCTTCCGAGAGAACGTTGATCGAAACACTCTTGCTGGGACGGAGCGGGATCGTGGTCTCGCTGATGTCGCTGCTTACGGCTGCGATAGCGGGGGCGTTGTGGCGATCCGCGCGAACAACTTTGGCGCAAACCCCACTGAGCTTGCCCCAGCGGTCATCGGGCTTTCGCACTACGAGCGAAGCGGACATTGTGCATAAGCCCAATTCCACCGAGGCAAGCTCAGGGGGGGGAGTGTTATCGTTATCCGCGCGTGGTCTTGTGGGGCACGCAAAGAGTTACCTTGCTGCTGCTGGCGGCATGGCAGTACTGAGTTTGGCGATCGCTGGTTACGCGGGGTTCTGGCCAAACTTGTCGCAACCGAGTGTTGATCGTTCGCTAGCGACAGTGGTCTTTGTGCTCTTCGGCATCGTCGGCATGATCGTGAATGAGCGGCTAAAACGAGTGGAACTCGCATGGGTCGGAGCGGTCGTGTGGTTGGGTGTGTTCTTGCACGCACTCGGCTGGAACGAGCATGTTCGTGGCTGGTTAGAAGCTGTTGGCCTGTTGCCGAACAGACCGATCGTGGTCGGATTGCTGGCGTTCGCGACGTGGTCTTTGGGATGTGCGGTCGTGGGCAGAGTTCGCAAGCGTTTCATGACGCCGTGGGCGACGGCAAGCGGTCGAGCGATCGTCGTCGCGCTGTTCGCAATGTCGTGGAAAGTTTGGGGCGACTTCGGACCTCACGCAATTTATCTCGGCTGGATCGCCGTGCTGTGCTTCGGGCAAGCTCATCTGTGGCAATCGCGGAACGTGTTTTCGTTGAGCCAAGCAGTCGCGTTCATCGCCACGGTTTTGGGAGTCGCATCATTCGCTCAAGAACAAGCGTGGTGGGTCGCTCATATCGACACACTCGCGGCGATTGTGGACGTGCGGCACATCCATTGGCAGATTGCGGGACTAGCAACCGCGTGCGTGCCGTGGGTCTTGTGGCGACGACTCGGTGGGAAGTTCGCGGTACTCGCACGGTGTTGCGATTGGAAAGTCGATCGTTGGATTCCTCCCGTGTTGGTAGTCGCGTTACTGGCCGCAACGTGGACCGGTTGTTGGCCGCTGATCATGGCTCAGATGCCACGCTTCAATTGGCTGCCGACGCAATGGCGTTGGGATCGACTGGCGTTGCCGCTGATCGGAGTTGGTGGCGCGAGTTGGATGTTGGAAGAGATCACTCGGCATTGGCTGTTCGTCGCGTGGCGCAGAGGCTCACGTCGGGGCCGCGTGCCGAGGCCGGTTCGCTTTCCGTGGTTGTCTGAAGTCGTGCTATTCGTGTTCATGCTGATGATGTTCGCGCTCCCGGAAGCAGCGTGGCCGTGGATGACGTCGGCGTATTGGGACGATCCGAAGGTTCTCGCAACGGTGACGCAGCCATACTTCGAGACAACCTCCTGGTGGGCTGTCTCTACGGTGGCGTTAGCGGCAACTTGCGGAGCGATCTGTGAACGACGACGGCTGGCTTCATTCGCGTGCTTGGTAACTGCGGGCGTGAGCGGCTTGCTGTTGGGTGCGATTCAAACGAGCGACGGCAGTTGGATTGCTCACTCGGTCATTTGGTGGCTGACGTTGGGAGGCATGTTCGCGTTGAGTTGCGTGCGACTGAGTGCTTATTGGGCGGTTCGATTCGGAAGTGGCCCTCAACGAACTCGAATGCCGCAGACCAGTCGCAGTTTGCACGGGGTTATCGGCTGGCTCTGTTTGGTTCCGGTGTTGCTGCTGATCGTTCCGAGTGCTGAAGCTCATGCGATGTTGTGGGCGAGGTTTCCTTTGCAATTAGAGATCAACTTCATGGAGCAGCTATTGGTGCTGCTAATGCCGTTGCTGCTGTGGTCGGGTTGGCTAATAAGAGAGGCTCGACGTGAGCGATCGACGACGATGATGTTCGCCGTTTCGCACATCGTCTGCCTGACGATCGTGCTCGCGGCTTTCGTTAGTTTGTGGCTGGAGCCGATTGGGCTTGAAGCACGCATGATGCCGACGTTCCTGCAATGGATGACCGTCGGTGCGGCAATTTGTTCCTTGGTCTGGATAACGCTCCGTGAACAATTCAAACCGTTAAGTCCGTCGCTATTTGGCCCTGGTTTGCTTCCGACTTCGATCAGTTCTTGGCTCTGGCAACAGATTTGGACTTGGGGTAGTTCAATCGCAGTGAGCGTGATCGTCGCTGCCGAACTCTTGGTCGATCCGGCTCATCCCGATCGAGAACTATTATCGGCTTGCGGTGCATTTGTGGGCCACTTTGGTTGGGTGCTGTTGATTCTCGCTGGCGGTGTCGGCGAACGAAGTTGGTTGCGGATCAGCAATCTCGTCGGAGTGTCATCATTGTGTTGGGTTCTCACTCTGACCGCGGCAACGATGGGGTTGAGCAACGCAAGTTCTGACCCCTCTTGGCAAGTCTTTCATGGCTGGGAATTCGGTTGGTTAAGTGTGGCGGTGGTTTGGACGCTGAATGCAGTTCGTCACAAAGTCGGTCGAAGTCGGAGTGGTGTGAATGAGATTGCGGAATTGCCGATGAGCGACATTCAGACCACGTCTAGCAGCGTCGTGTTACCGAATCGCAGAGGTTTGCAATCAGAGAACGTTCTCTGCATTCCGTTCGTGATCGCCACGCTGATGTCTTTTGGAACTTCGTTTCATCTCGGTCCCTTGGCCGTTGTCCTGTGCATTGTGTGGCTGACCGTTGTGCGTTCATTCGTGTTGACGAAATCAAGAACAGTGGAGTGTGCGGCGGTCGTTGATGTGATGCCGACAGTCTCCGAGAAGGTGTCAATCGCCGTGCGATGGGCTGAGATTTCTTTGGCCGGTGTGGGGTTGTTATGCCTGCGTGAGTTCGTTGAGTTTGAATCGGTCACGTGGCCAGTTTGTGGGATGACTGTTGTTGCTGCGTGTGTGACGGTGCTGGCGATCATTACTCGGTCGCAGCAGCGTGTGGCCGCGTCGATGGTCAGTGTGGTCGTGGCGAGCGTGATGGCTTGGCGTCCAGAAACTGGCGGCTGGTTACAACGTTCGACATCGGGGAGCGTGACTTGGTGGGAGGCGGGATTGGTCGCGTTCTCACTGGCGGCGCTGGCTTGGCAAGTTGTCGAAGTCTGGTGGCAATTACGGCGTCGAGAGCGATTTGATTTGGTGAGCAAAGTCTCGGCCTGTCGGCAGGGAGCACGAGTCGCTTTGGGGGCCGCGTTGATCTTCGTCTTTTGCGGCGTGTTGGTTCATGCGGGGACAGGTCATCGACGTTTGCAAGATGCCCATGAATTGTTTTGGAACGTGCATCCATTGGCCGGCGGACTGCTGTGGTTTGGCGTGTTGATGACATTTACGGTTTCGGTGTGGGATCGGTTCTCGAAGACAACCGTCGCGGGGATTTATGGCTCAGTCTGGTTAGGACTGTTATTGGTATTCGAGTCGCGGGCGTTGCCGATGTCGGAACGTTGGTCAGTCTGGGTGATCGGCTTGATTGCGGCAGATGTGGCGCTGATTGGAGCTATGTGGTGGGCGTCGTCGTGGTGGTTGCGGACGAAGGGCAGTTTTTCTGTAAGCGGCACGGCGCTAGCCGCCGGTGACATTTCGAGCGATGCGGTTCGTGCAGCAACGGTGGCTAGCGCCATATCGCTTACCTCGAACTGGCAGCAACGTCGCGACGGGGCGGAGGGTTGGCTCTCGAATCTGCAGCTCGCGTGGGCGATCACGGTGAGTTGTCTGGCCTGCGTGGCGGTGCTGTCGTTTGCTCCAGCATCGTTGCGGATGGCGAGTGTGGCGAGCGTTGCATTGCTCCTTCCCGGTCTGGCAGCGATGGCCTGTTCGGGACGACGTGAGTTGTTTCAGCGAGTCACGATCTGGTTCGTGGCGATCACGGCGGTGGAATTTCTGTGGGCATGGATGGAGCCGCAACCACGCTTCGACTTTTGGTTGCAGCGTTCGATTCGCGCTCTCGAAGCGCTCGGGGTGACAGTGTTTGTGTTGAGCGTGTTGGTCACGCGATTGATCCCGGTGGCAAGCGATTGGCGGCAGGCGGTTTCACGCGGTGTGATGGATGTTGGCTCGACAGCGGGGCTCGCATTAGTGGCGGTCTTGCTGCAAGAGATGATCTGGTTTGATCCGATCAACGGGTGTCCGATCACGGGGCCACAAATTGCGTTTGTGGCAATCGCGTTGATTGGATTGGCGGCGGGTTTGTTGGCTTTCGCGTTGCGTGGGGGAGCAGACGGCGAAGCAACGGAAAGGCAAATGGCTGGAGAAAAGGAAAGCGGCGACAATTCACCGCTTTCCAAATGGAGGCAAGCCTGCGTCTACGCTGCGGAAGTCGTCATTGCGCTGCTCTTTTTGCATCTCTATCTCTCAATGCCCGAATTGTTCCGAGGGTACTTGCAGCCGTATTGGCCGTTGGTCGTCATGGCGATCGCGTTCGCTGGAGTTGGCGCGAGTGAGTTGTGTCAGCGAGCAGGACTGAAGATTTTGTCGGAACCGTTACAGAACTCAGCCGCGCTGTTGCCGTTGATTCCGGCACTCGGCTTTTGGGTGGCGACGTCCCGAACGGATTACTCAACGGTGCTGTTCATCGCCGGTTTGGTTTATGTGTGGTTGAACTTGCGGAGGCAATCGTTCTGGTATGTGTTGGGAGCCGCATTGGCCGGCAATGTGGGATTGTGGTCGTTGTGGTCGGAGTACGGCTTCGAGTTATTTGTCCGCCCGCAAGTCTGGTTGATCCCGCCTGCAGTCTCGGTGTTGGCCGCGGCGCAGTGGAATCGACAACGACTGACGGATACTCAATTGGCCGCGATTCGCTATCCGGCGATCACACTGATTTATGTCAGTTCGGCGGGCGAAATGTTTCTGACGGGGATCTCACAAAGCTTCTGGTTGCCAGTCGTGCTCATGGTGTTATCTGTCGGCGGCGTGTTGGCGGGGATCATGCTGCGCGTGCGGTCGTTTTTGTATCTAGGTGCGTCGTTCCTGTTGCTATCAATGGTCAGCATGGTTTGGCACGCCGCAGACGCGATCAATCACACATGGCCGTGGTGGGCCTTCGGCATTGGCTTGGGCTTGGGCGTGCTGACTCTGTTCGGCATGTTCGAGCGAAAGCGAAACGACATGCTCCGCCTTCTCGGTGAACTGAAATCGTGGGAACGATGAGGCTCTCTCAAAGTAACCCACAACCTAGCGATGTTTGCAAACCCTACAGAGGCAAGCTCAGTGGGGTGACTTCCGCACACACTCAAATAGGGCGAGTGGCATTAGCGGGTTGCATCGCAACATCTTCGGCAGCAGTGCGGCGGTTGCGCGAATAACCGAAGAGCCACAGCATCCAACCGGCGCAGAGCCAACAGATGACTTGCTCACGCGTCGGCAAGCGATCGCGCCATTCCCAGTCTGGCTTGAGTCGCACCGAACCGCCCATTCTCATGCGATTGCCGGCAATCGGATGCTCGACGCGAATCGGATCGCCATGCAACAGAGCGGTGATGGTTGCAGTGAAATCCAAGTCGCACAGTGTGCCGAGTCGTTCCAGTTCGCGTTTCGGCTCAGTGACGAAGTCTTCGTATCGCAGGCGTAGCGAACGGCTGCCGCTCAGCAAACAGACAAGCATCGACAGCAAATTGATCAATGCCCAATAACCCGCCGAGTACCACGACGGCCGCGGCTTGATTGTCGTTTGGACCCCAGCGGCTTGATCGGTTGCCAGCGACTTTCGTCGCGACCACGCGACAGCTCGCGCGTCACGCACCAAATGGATCAGACGGAGATCAAGCCCCTGAATTCGTGATAACACGGCCGCTCGAATCGGCGTCTTGGATGAATCGACGACGATCGATCGTCCGCTGACTTCGACTATCGCTTGGTACAAAGCCGCGGTTTGACGCAGATACGTTTGAAAGGCTCCGCTCGGAAAGAAACGCTGTCGCGCCAGCCGAGCAAACTGGATCAAACCAAACCAGTGCGGAAATTCAAAATGTTTTTGCAAAGCGATGTAACTGGCTACCGTCGCGTCGGGGATTCGGCGCTGCCAAGCGGAACGGACTCGCGTCCAAAAGTCGCACTCTGTTCCCAGTTTGCCGCACGCACAAACTTCGTTCGACGACCAGCCAGCACTGTGGAGATTGACTAATTCGCCACCACCAACCGCATCGGGATGATTCGCCAGAATGCTATCCAGTAACGTCGAACCACTGCGGCCGGCCCCCATTACGTAAAGCACTCGTACTGGACGATCGGCGTGGTTGAGGTGTGATACCCGAATCGTATTTGGTGCTTGACTGTCAGTGGTGAGGGGTGACATCACAATGTTCCGTTTCAAAATGAGTCGGTCTAGCAGACAGAGTGCCCCCACTCAGTGCGCGGCAAGTTATAGCGATGCGTTCCTTGAGCCTAGAGCGATTTTTGTTGGCGTGTTGGCAGCCAAATGAGCGCAAAAATTGGGCTCGGTCTGAAAATTCTCTCCAACGCAACCATTCGAACTCTTTGCGTGGCAAGAATTCGGTGCGTCAGGAACGGTCGCCTGCTTCTACCGGTTGATGGGAACGAAGACTAATTCCCAACATTTGACGTCAAATATTTATCGACATCATTGCAAACAATCACGCCGTAATTCACTGCTCCCAGCCAGCCGGACATGATGATGCCGACGCTGCCTGCGTGGTATAGGCCACCGATCTGCTGTGGCAATTCTTTGCTGACCTTTAGCCCCTCGAACTTCGTACCAAACGAGGCTCCGTTCCAGTGCCGCGTGTAATGTTGGAACGTTACTGGCGTTGAAGCTTCGACATGCTCGACCTTTTCGTGGATATCCGGGATATAACGTTGGAGGCAATTGAGGGTCTTCTCACAAAGCTCCTTCTTTTGAGCTTCATATTCTTCCTCAGACAGCGCGGCCCAGTCTTTGAAGTTGGCGTTCGTGGACGAGACCACGACGAACCGATCGCTGCCGGGGCGGGTCGACGGGTAGTAAAACGAAAACGTCCGGCTGCTGACGTGCTTGCTAAGCATCGCTTCGATGTCGAAGCCCTGATGTTCCGAGTGAAACAGCAAGTCGCCGCAGTAATCGAAACCGACTCCCGGCTTTAGCGCGATATAAACTTGGCAACTGCTGTTGTTGAGCCGTACCGCTTTTGCTTCTTCGACGAATGGTTTGTCAAAGTACTCTTCGCCGACTAATTCGAGCACTGTCGATTTGAGGTTCGCATTCGAGATCACGGCACGGCAGCCAATCCGCTGGCCGTTGACCACGACTCCCGTCACTCGGCGGTGCGCATCAACTTCGATTTTCTCGACGAGCGTACGGATGCGGATATCGACGCCGTTCTTCTCCAATTCGGCCCGCATTTGTGTCACTAGCTTGTCGGTCCCCCCCTCGAATGTAAAAACTCCCTTGCTCATGAAGTTCGAGAAGACGATGCCGTAAGTGATCGCCGGATCTTCCAGCGTGCTGCCGTTCGCGTAGGTGATCGGTTCCATCAGCAGCCGTACGACGTCGCTCCGACCAGGAAAGAATTCCTCGAACAGTTCACGGGTCGTTTTGGCCTGATCGTCAAAGAAGTTCATCCCGCGAGCCATGTCAAAAAAACACTGGACGGTGTCAGGCTCGACGCGGAATTTCTCGATCAATAGGCGGGTGAAATCCTCACGGTTGAAAGTTGTCTCAAGCGAAAACTGAGGGTTTTCAAAGCGAATCCCCTTGAGTTGCACAATGCTGTCGGCGATCTCCTGCGTCCAATACTTGCGGCAGGACTTGATCATGCCGATCGGAAAGCCGTGCAGTGAGATATCGAAGATGTGACCGCCGGCTCGTTTGAACCACGTCGCCATGCCGCCGAGCTGATAGTGATGCTCTAGCAAGAGCACGGAATAACCGGCTCGTGCAAGGATATTGGCCGAAGTCAAACCGGCCAGTCCACTGCCGATGACGACGACGTCGTACTCGCTTCTCGCATCCTTCAGAAAATCTTTCGCCATCTCAGATCCGCTCGCTGTGCCAACGCTCTCAAACCACTCTAGCCCGACGCGCAAGCGAGGGATCTAGCGACCATCCCTCGCTTGCGCGTCGGGTTCGTGTGTAACCATCAAATTCTCGGGCCGCGTTAAGGGGTGGCAGTGTAGGGCTGCGTTTGTGGCTTTACCAACGAAGAAGCCCAGCATCGTGAGACGCTGGGCTTGTGGATTGTTTGCGTTCAAAGTCCCATTTTTACCGCATGACTGAGCACCAGTAAGGTCGCCCTTCAAGGATCATGTAGCCGAAGCCAACTTCCGTACCACTTAGCATGTTGGCGTGATGCGCCGGGGACCAAATCCAGCCATTGGTGGCATCTTGCGGGGTCGAAACTCCCCAAAAGATGTTTTCCATGTAAGGCAGGCCACTGTGTTGAAACCAGCCGGTCTCAGCCATCCAGACAGCATGCTTTTGAGCCGCCAAACACATTTCCGGATTCAGCTTCGATGGGGCCAAGCCATTTCTTGCTCGTTCCTGGTTGTGCAATTCCAAAAGCTTTTGGATCGTCGGGTGTTCGACCAACCAATCCAAGTTTTTAGAATGCTTCTCGATTCGATTCATCATCTCCGCAGAAGGGGCCGGTGCTGTCGCAATCGAGCACACACCTAGGGCCAAACCCAGAACCAACGACTTCCGATTCAAACTCATTGCCATACCTCCCTAGAAACCAGACAGCCTACGCAGACTTTAACGATTGACCCACTTCTGCAATTGGGGCAATCTTTGCGGAGGTTATTGCGTAGTTCAAGCGATCGGTCGATTCCCGCAAAGGCTCTCATGCACTTGTCCATCGTGATTCCGACGCTGAATGAGGCTCTTCGAATTGAGCGTAGTGTATTTCGGGCTTTTGAGTTACGTCCGATCGATGTTGTTGTTGTTGACGGAGCCAGCGATGACCGGACGACCGATCTCGCGAAGTCGGCGGGGGCGATAGTAGTGACCTCAAAGCCGGGTCGGGGGCACCAACTCAATGCCGGCGCTCGCGCAGCCAAGGGTGACGTTTTGCTGTTTCTTCATGCCGATTGTTGGCTCGAACCAGTCGCCCGAAACCAAATTGAGGCGACTCTGTCCAACCGCCAAATCGCAGGCGGGGCGTTCCAACAGCAGATCGACCACGAGCGAGCGGCCTTCCGATGGCTGGAACTAGCCAACGCCACACGAGTCCGTTGGCGGCAACTTCCATACGGCGACCAAGGGATTTTTCTGCGGCGAGAGACCTTCGAGGCACTCGGCGGATTTGCCGAAGTGCGGCTCATGGAAGACGTGCTGCTGATGCAAAAGCTTCGGCGGACTGGGGGTAAAATCCAACTTCTGCCGGGACCGCTGCATGTCGATCCGCGTCGCTGGCTGGCAAAAGGGATCGTTCGGCAGACTCTCCAAAATTGGACATTGCTGACCGGATTAAAGGTGGGATTTTCGCCGGATTGGCTGGCCCGGTTTTACAAATGAGTGCTTACCACGTATCGAATTCGGCGGAGTTTCCAGCATTTGATGTTTCCGCATAGCATCCGTCTGTGCGTCACAAAACGTGGTTAATTCGATTAGGAGAAATTCTGATGATTTCATCAAAGCCAGTCAGTAATGAAACACTTCTGGAGCAATTGCGTTGGCGATACGCCGTCAAAAAGTTTGCTCCCGCCGAAAAAATCTCGGTCGCTGACTGGCAAACGCTGGAGCAGGCGCTGGTCCTCACTCCGTCGTCGTTTGGCTTACAGCCGTGGAAGTTCGTGGTGATTACCGACCAAGCGACGAAGGAGAAACTGGTACCAATGTCTTGGAATCAACGCCAAGTGGCTGATGCGTCGCATGTCGTCGTGTTCGCAGTGCGGAAGCCACTGACCGAATCTGATGTCGATCGCTACATCGCCGTGACGGCAGAGATTCGTGGTGTTTCGGTCGAATCCTTGGTTGGCTTCAAAAAGATGATGATCGGCTCGCTCGTACCGCCGCCATCGGGATTCGATATCCATCACTGGGCCGCGCTACAGGCTTATATTGCGTTAGGAAATTTCATGACTTCGGCAGCGCTGCTCGGCATTGATACGTGTCCGATGGAAGGGATCGTCCCGGCCAAATACGACGAATTGCTGGGGTTGCCTCAAGAGGGATTCGGGACCGCCGTCGTCTGTGTGGCGGGATACCGTGCGTCTGACGACAAGTACGCATCATTGCCGAAAGTCCGTTTTCCTGTGTCAGATGTCGTCAGGCACATTTCTTAGCCAGCACAACCGGCCCGAAAAATACAATCGGCCTGCGAAACTTTGCCGCGAAGTCCGGCCAGCCAAGCTCTGCTCCCGAAGCTCGACGCTGCATGTGATGCGAAGCAGAGTTCCGGTGAATCCGCTGTGACCGAAACTCCGATCTCACCACAGGCAAATTCCGCTTAGACAATTTCCTCTGCGAGACTTTGCCGTGCCTTTTGCCTCAGAGTTCACGGTAATGCCAGGGAGGATTTTGTGATGAGTTCGGTGACGCTCCCTGCGGATGAAGACTTTTCCGAAGCGACAACCTCAACGATTGGGCTGCCGCAGCAAACGACCCACTCAAAGATTTCCTATTTGAGACTGCTCCCGCTTGCGGCCGTCGCTTTTTTTGCGGGCTTAGGAGTTGTGTTGTGGCTGGGACACGCTGGTGAAGTGCGCCTGACCGGTTTTCTACGAGCCGAACAGTCGGTCGTTTATGCACCAAGAGCCAGTCGAGTTGAGCGAGTCTCAGCCAAGCCCGGTGACTCAGTGAAGCCCAATCAACTGTTAGTTGTACTCGCCGATGATTCATTGGATCGCGAAATTGCTGCCCGATCACGAGAAGTTGCCGCATTGGAAGCTGCGCTCGAACAATGTCGGGCGAAGGCTGACGTGCAGATGACGTTGGAGCTCAAGGATTTGGATGAGACGTTACACCGAGCTCGTCTGCAGTCCGCAGAATTTTTGCGTGAGCATTATTCTGCGACGTTCCAGCACATCACCTGGCGCAACTTCGCGAAAGAGGCGAGCTCAGGCCGCATGTTGGCGATCGCTCCGACAGCCATGAGCGAGCCCGATCGTATTTTTGGAGCACTCGCCAGCGATCCAGTTGTGATCCCCGAGTCGGTTCGTGCACAGGCTGTGATCCGCCAAGAGGATGCGCGAAATACATCCGAAGTGAAAAAAGCATCTGCGGATATTTGCGACCAGCACATTCAAGGGCTGAAGAAGCTGCGGGAAAACCTGCCAGAAAAAATTCGCAAAGCGGCAGGTGTGGGGGTCGCGGAAGCCAAGCTCGCACAAACAACGGACCAACTCAGGTCACTCAATCAACAGAAGAATGCGATGACGGTCACTGCATCGGGACATGGGCTTGTCGGCTCCTATGTGAAACAACCGGCGGATCCGGTGGCCGCTGGTGAAGCGCTAGTGATCATCCTGGACCGCGATCGACCGTTTGTGGAAGTCGATATTCCGTCACAGGAAGTCAATCGGATCAGAGTAGGCCAAACTGTGCGCTTAGAGTTCGCTGGTGAAGAGCGGACAGGCCGCGTGGAAGCGATCGCTCCGCAAGCCCATCGCCACGATCAATCGGCTGATTCATGGATTACAGTTCGAGTTCGTCCTGCTGGCAAACTTTGGCCCGAAGTACCGATCGGCTCGACCGTGTCGGTGCGGTTGAAGTAGATGCAGCCCCCCAAAAACATGACCACGGACGCTATTTCACAAGCGATGTTCTTGAGGATGTCACAGATACTTCTCACCAACGGTTCGTAATCTCACGACCTTGGCAGGGATGCCATAGGCGACCGTGAGATCGGGCACATCTCGAGTCACGACCGATCCGGCGCCGACAACGGCGTGCTGACCAATTCTGCGGTCATGCAGAATAACGGCTCCAATCCCAACGGTGCTTCCATCAGCCAATGTGACATTGCCGCCAGTGGCGACTCGCGGAGCGAGGCTGCTAAATGCCCCCATGCGGTTGTCGTGATCCAGCGAGCTATTCGTGTTGAGAATGCAGCCTTCGCTGATTTGCGAATCGCTGTTGATCACAACGCCCGCCATCACGACACTCCCACCGCCCAAGTTCACGCCGCGAGCAATTTGAGCCGAAGGATGCACGGCAACCACAAAGCTCAGTTGTGATGCGAGTGATTTCAGACGTTCGACAAGTTGCGAGCGAATGAAATTATCGCCAATCGCCACGAATAGTCCGTCTGCTCGAAGCTCCGTTGCCAACCGGCAAACATCCGCGACCGAACCGACAACTTCGTAACCAAAGACCGACGTCCCAATGGGCTTGAAGTCATCCAACAAACCGACCACTTGATGCATCGCCTGCTTTTCAAAAATGTCCAAAACTACTTTTGCATGCCCAGATGCACCGACGACAAGAACACGACTCATGAGATCTCTCCGTAACCCATCGATGGCAAACCGTAAATGTGGGGTGTCTTGATCGATGACTGCCTCACAACCATTACGAATCGTTCTCGCCGGTGCCACCTCCAGCACGCGGTTGACTTTGGAATCGCTTGTACGACACCAAGCACCGCTCGTTGGTGTTATGGAATTCCAGCCAGATGATCCGTCCGCCATCAGCAGTTTCGCACGATTAAATGATGTCGCTGCTGCCGCGGACATTCCTTGCGTCAGCTTTCAAAACATCAACGCATTGGAATCGATCGCTCAGGTCCGGGCATGGCAACCGGATCTCTGCTTTGTCGTCGGCCTGTCGCAGCTTGTGAAGTCGGAATTGCTGGCGATACCGCGAATGGCCAGTGTTGGGTTTCATCCGACCTGGTTGCCTCGCGGGCGTGGACGAGCGCCCGTCGCGTGGTTGGTCCACGATGCGATTCCCGGTGCGGTCACTTATTTCGTGATGGACGAAGGGGCCGACAGCGGCCCGATCCTCGTGCAAGAACCGTTCGCAGTTTCTCCTCGAGACGATGCGAGTGACGTGACTCGTTCGATGGAAAAAGCCATCGGTCGAGCACTCGATCGTTGGCTACCAAAGCTGCTTGCGGGCGAATGGAATCCGCAGCCGCAAGATGATTCACAAGCAACCTATCACGCCAAGCGCGGCCCCGAAGATGGCTGGATCGACTGGTCAGCATCGGCAAGTGACATCCATCGCTTGATCCGAGTTGCCGCGCGGCCCCATCCCGGTGCCTACACCTACTTGAAGGATCGTAAACTAATTGTTTGGCACTCCGAAATCGAAACGAGTTACCCGATTCGCGGCGTCATCGGCCGAGTTCTCTTAACAGACCCACCGCGAGGCGCGTTGGTGCAAACCGGTGACGGACTGCTCTGGTTGCGCGATGTTACTTGGAGCGATAACGCCGATCCGACAAAACCGCTGAGGCTGTCTGTCGGACAACGATTGGGTTACGTCGTTGAAGATGAGGTGAGCCGATTGAAACACCGCGTCACTGAACTCGAGCGAATCATTCTGGACTTAGTCAACAACAAGAATCACGGCGAAATCGCCCCTAAGTAGCTGTCACGTTCCGTGAGACGTGCTGGATGCTCATCAACGCTCCGTGAAGCGACCGACTTATCGCGAGAAGCGTGATGGCTACGTAAATTTCAGAAAGATCAACGATGCGAGTTGCTGTAGTTGCCCCACATCCGGACGACGAAGTGCTTGGTTGCGGAGGAGTGATGGCTCGGCATGTAGCCGATGGGGACGAAGTGTTCGTGATCGTGGTGACGCGCGGGATTCCGGAACTGTTTCCCTCGGAGTTGATCGAGCGGACGCGAGCCGAAGCGAGAAGGGCGCACCAATTCCTGGGCGTGAAAGAGACGCGGTTCCTCGATTTCCCGGCGCCGCGTTTAGACGTTACACCGGGACATCTCGTGGCCGATGCGCTGGCGAAACAGTTTCAAGACATTCGTCCGGAACGAGTCTACTTGCCACATCACGGAGACATTCATTCGGACCACGGGCGGATCTATCACGCGACACTGGTTGCCGCGCGGCCGCTGGCCAATTGCTCGGTGAAGCAGTTGCTCTGCTACGAAACATTGTCCGAAACCGAATGGTCTCCGCCGATTGCCACGTCGGTGTTTTATCCGACTGTGTTTGTCGATATCACGGCCCACCTGCAACAAAAGCTCGATGCGATGTCCTGCTTTGAAACACAGATCAAACAACCGCCGAATCCAAGATCGCTGCAAGCGATCGAGGCGTTGGCCCGGTATCGCGGTGCAACGGTCAATCGAATGGCGGCCGAAGCGTTCGTGCTTGTGCGAGAGATCATTCATTGAGGCCGCACTGCGATCTGAGATCCGTATCGAGGCGAGCCAAGTCAGGATTTCGTCTCTGATGGCTTGGGTTTTTCGCAGCAATTGCTATGAAGCGTCCCCCAAAGGTCTCTCACGGCGAGTCCGCAGGTGCGTAACTGTCACGCTCCAAGTGACGAGCCGAATGTGAACAGCGTCTCGTGAAGCGATCTGCTCATCACGCGGATGAGTAATGGCGACGTAACAGCACGTCGCCAAAACGATTCTTGGTGTTTACCACTACGACGCAATTACGTGTCCTTTTTTGTTTTCAGAAGTGAGTTTCCGACAATGGCTGACAATTACATTTACACGATCGAAGCTCTCACTCGGATGTACGAGGAGAAGGTCATCCTCAGCGACATTTGGTTGTCGTTTTATCCGGGAGCCAAGATCGGCGTGCTCGGCAACAACGGCTCAGGTAAGAGTACGTTGCTGCGGATCATGGCGGGTGAAGACAAGGACTACATGGGCGAAGTTCGCCCCGCCAAGGGGATCAAGATCGGCTACTTTGCCCAAGAGCCACAGCTCGACATGTACGAAACCGTCGCCGATTGCATCAACGATGCGGCCTCAGAATCGTATGCGATTTTGAATCGGTACAACCAACTCAATGAGAAGTTGTGCGAACCGCTTGAACCGGAAGAAATGGAAAAAGTGCTGGATGAACAAGCCAAGGTTCAAGACAAAATCGACCATGGAAACTTGTGGGAACTCGACCGGACGTTGGAGATCGCGAAGGACGCGATGCGACTTCCTCCCGACGATGCGCTCATCACAAATCTTTCAGGTGGCGAGAAGCGGCGAGTCTCACTCTGTCAGATTTTGCTGAAGAACCCCGACCTGCTGCTACTCGATGAACCAACGAACCACCTTGATGCCGAATCTGTCGCATGGTTGGAACATTTCTTGGAGAACTTCGCGGGCACGGTCGTCGCGGTGACACACGATCGCTACTTCCTCGACAACGTCGCGCAGTGGATTTTGGAACTCGACCGCGGCAAGGGAATCCCGTTTGAAGGGAACTACTCCTCGTGGCTCGAACAAAAGCACGCCCGCATGGCGGTTGATCAGAACAAAGAATCGAAACGTCAGAAGGCGCTCGCACGCGAACTGGAATGGGTTCGCATGTCGCCGAAGGCTCAAGCGACAAAGAACAAAGCACGTCTGCAACGCTATGAAGAACTTCGTAGCCAGACCTACGAAACGTCCAACGACATGGACGAAATGCAAATTCCGTCCGGAAAACCGCTGGGAGACCTCGTCATTCGCGCGGAAGGAATGTCGAAAGCATTCGGTGACAAACTGCTCTTCGAAAATATGAATTTCAATCTGCCAAAAGGTGGCATAGTCGGAGTCATTGGCCCCAACGGAGCAGGCAAGACGACCCTCTTCAAGATGATCATGGGGGTCGAGAAGCCCGATTCCGGCACGCTGCGGATTGGGACCGCTGTCGAACTCGCCTACGTCGATCAGTCGCGCGATACGCTCGACGGCGACAAGACGATCTACGAAGAAATCAGCGGCGGCATCGACATGATCGAAGTCGGCGGCTTGAAGATGCACTCGCGCGGTTACGTCGGTCGTTTCAACTTCAAGGGAACCGAGCAACAGAAACTCGTGAAGCAACTCTCCGGCGGTGAACGCAACCGAGTTCATCTCGCCAAGCTGCTGCGCCGTGGCGGCAATGTGATTCTGCTGGACGAACCGACCAACGACCTCGACGTCGATACGTTGCGAGCGCTGGAAGAAGGGCTTTCCAATTTCGGCGGCTGCGCCATCGTCACCAGCCACGATCGCTGGTTCCTCGACCGCATCGCCACCCACATCCTGGCCTTTGAAGGCGATAGCCAAGCCTATTGGTTCGAGGGAAACTACAAACTCTACGAAGCCAACAAACGCGAACGCCTCGGAGCCGCCGCCGATCAACCCCACCGCATCAAGTACAGGCCACTGGCACGTTAAGACACGAAGTTGCTATCGCGGACCAGACTCGCATGCACCGTGCAAGAGACATGGAGTTGATACCAAATCATCGAATGACCAAACGGCCCGAAGCGGACAACACAGCCCGCCGCGATTCCCTGGACCCGTTTGTCCTGCGCTAACCGCAGTAGTTGACCGTGGACACTAGCCTCTCAGGCTTGAGGCTAAATAGGTCCGCAATAAACGACACCGCGCGCAGGCTTTGATTACATGGTCAACTGCTGTCTGTTGATTAATTCACTGGTTCGACGATGGCTCGTCACCGAAGTGGAGAAGCACCGCAGGCCCCAACCTACGTCTTGCACCTCAAGCTTCTCGCTGCGTCAATCAAATGCACACTTCAGGATTTTGTGATTTATTCATCAGTTCTCCCCCAAATGATGTAGAAGAAGGCTAACCCATCGACCAAGCCATCGCCTCACGGTCAGCGCGTATCAAAGTTGTTGACCTGTTAGGACTTCCGCAAGGAAGTCGTCGTTCCAGCCGGCTATTTGCATTTTGCCTCGTAGGCTTTCTTTGAGCGGATGGTGTTTGAGTCGCGTGATGGCGAAGCGGCG
>JAPLNX010000267.1 GCA_026400935.1 Planctomycetia bacterium
ACCTACACCGGCAAACCGACACAATCGCAGCCCGTAGCTCGGTTCTGCCCACCGCACCGGCGCATCACCCGCACCACAAAAATCCAACAAGCCGCACTCCAAATCTAATGGCAGGTTATTTCTTGGTCGTGGCACTAGTAGGGTCCAGACAAGAGCAGGATGTCTAATCCAACGGCTCATTTTCGCGAGGTTTCTTTGTGTTTTAAGGCGGAAATATCGCCCAAGGATCCAAATCGAGTGCTCAAGTCAACGCCACAGAAAGCGCGACAATACGGCGCAGTTAAATCGCACGGCTAGAAGACACTCGATTCGCCCGACCAGTCGCGAATCGGCCAACATGTTAGTTGGCTTGGTAACAATATGCAACTTATTGGCCACACTATTGGAGGAATTCTTAAGTTCTCAACGGAAGCAGAACTCATCGGAGATTCTCTGCGCGATTTGGGAGTGAGTACGGAGGCGTCTCAACAATACGATTCGATGCTGCGTGCTAACAATCATTCAAACGCCTCACTCTTCGGATTCGCATGCAGACCGATCAGTCAATGCAATCGCAAGCGACCGACACCGAAAGCGGCAAGCTCGACTCGCCCATCACCAGCACGGATGAAGCAAAACGCGTTGTGCGCGGATTTGCGGTTCGATGCGTCTTTGGACCAAGATTGTCGTGGGTGCTAGAAGTAAGATCATTCGTCTGAAGTCCATCATCTGCAATACAGGAACGTCTCCCATGAAGATCGTACGCATCTTTGCTCACCGAGTTGAGTTGCCATTGGTCGAAGGCTCGTACAAGTGGTCCGGCGGGAAGTCGGTGTCGGTGTTCGACAGCACGATCGTCGGCGTTGAGACCGACTGTGGACTCGTTGGCTACGGCGAGGTTTGTCCGCTGGGGCCGTTCTATTTGCCGGCGTATGCCGAAGGGGTGCGAGCCGGACTCCGTGAACTGGGGCCGCATCTGATTGGCTTTGATCCGCGCGAGTTGGCGAAGCTCAATCATCGGATGGACGCGGCGCTCAAGGGGCATCCATATGTGAAGACCGGAATCGACATCGCGTGCTGGGACATCCTCGGCAAGGCGACGGGCTTGCCGGTGTGTGTGCTGATGGGAGGCCGCTTTGGTGAGAGCGTGCGGCTGTATCGAGCCATCTCGCAAGAGTCGCCCGACGAGATGGCGAAGAAGGTCGCGGGCTATCGAGCCGCCGGTTACACGCGGTTCCAACTGAAAGTGGGCGGCGATTCGGATACCGATATCGAACGGATTCGCGCCGTGCGAGCGATGTTGCTGCCGTCGGATCGGCTCGTCGCCGACGCCAACACCGGCTGGACTCAGCACGAGGCGATGCGAGTTGTCCGCGCCGTGCAAGACGTTGACGTTTACATCGAACAGCCGTGCCTGACTTATGAGGAGTGCCTTGCGGTACGACGCAACACGAGCCATCCGTTTGTGCTCGACGAGAACATCGACGGCCTCGACATGCTGCTGCGTGGCAAAGCAGATCTGGCGATGGACGTTGTGAATCTGAAGATCAGCAAACTTGGTGGGCTGACGAAGACGAAGCAGGCTCGCGACCTGTGCGTCTCGATGGGAATTGCGATGACGCTCGAAGACAGTTGGGGCGGCGACATCACGACAGCGGCGATTGCGCACCTCGCTCACAGCACGCCCGAAGAGTTCCGT
>JAPLNX010000366.1 GCA_026400935.1 Planctomycetia bacterium
ACGCGGTGCCGCCGCCCACGGCTCCGCCGAACGTCGTCGCGCCCGTCGTGTTGGCCGCGAGCGAGAACGCACCATCCACCGTGCTCACGAAGTTGATCGCGCCCGCCGTCGCATTGAGTATGGTGTTCGCACCCAGTGTGACCGCATCGTTGAAGACCTGCCCGGCGGCAGCAGTCGTCGTGATCGCGCCGCCGTTGATCGCGGTCGTGCCTCCGGCGTTGGTGCTCAAGCTGGTCAACGCGGTGCCGCCGCCCACGGCTCCGCCGAACGTCGTCGCGCCCGTCGTGTTGGCCGCCAGAGAGAACGCACCATCCACCGTGCTCACGAAGTTGATCGCGCCCGCCGTCGCATTGAGTATGGTGTTCGCGCCCAGTGTGACCGCGCTAGAATATGTTTGCTGACCATCGTTAGTGACATCCGCACTTAGCGTGATAAGGGTCGCGGCAAAGACGGACAAGTTGGAGTTCGCGCCGGCGTTGCCGGAAATATTTGAGAATGTGCTTGTGGCCGTATTGAAAGTCACGTTCTCAACATCTTGAGCACCATCAACCACGGTCAAGCCGGTGAAGGTTCCGCCTTGGAGGATCAACGACTGCGTGCCTGCTGATCCGGTAATGTCGATGCGTCGAACGTCATTTCCAGCAGCGACGCTGCCGGTGTTGGCGGCGTTTTGGGCGGTTGTCGCTCCGAAGCCAAGTGCTTGTGCGGCAGCATCGGCGGTTGTTCCGCCAGCATCGTTCGAGGTCACACTCAGGTTTGTTCCGGCAACACTAAGTGTTGCGGTTTCGTTGGCGGCTCCCACATTGATCGTGAGCACGTTTCCGGCGAACGTGATGCCCGTCGTCAACAACGCTCGTTCTTCCAGTCGCTCCGCAGCGAGATTCCGGTTATCTGGGCGGCGACCGGTTCGTAACGTTGATTTGCGGACCAATCGGCTAACCAGTGCTGCGAGCCACGAATTACGACGCATGTTTCATTTCCTCGCGATATTCTAATGAACGACAGTCCCACTCAAAATCCCTGCCAAGGCATCACTGGAGCCGACTTTGAACGGGCCAACAAACTCACTTTGCCGACAGCGTAAGACACCGTGTGTCCATTCCCATCGGCATTTGGCGTTAAAGGCGTGAAGTGACGTCTAGCCGCTAATGGCAGAATACGGGGTCAGGTTCGCCGAAGCGACAAGGTCACCGTAGGCGGCACAGGTTCTCTAGTCGCCTAGGTTGTTTGCAATCGTGAATCGGGGGACTTCACTAAAGTTATCCGGACTAAAGCTAGTTATCCGTCGTCCGGAAAAATGATTTTCTGTTGATCGCAGTTTTCTTCAACACAGCTCGCTTGTTGTTGCGGCAAGAGTTGCCGTTCAAGTCGGCACGTTCTATCGTCCTGACCACGCCTAGAACGGAGCAGTGAATCATGTCGCAGGGAGCATCCGGCGATCAGCGCTGGCGAACATCGGTGGGAAAGACGCCCGCTCGTGGGTTGTCGTTAAAGACCAAGCGCGCGGTTTGGGCCACGTTCGTTGTGGCGTTGGGTGCGGCGATCGTTTGGCTGATACTGTTGCCACGACCCGGCGGATCTTTGAAGACTCAGGTCGTGGCCATCGGCATGACCTACAACGATCCCGTCTTCCGACAGTCTCCGTTCGCGATCGCCAGTGCCAACGCGTTTGATGAACTGCATCAACGTGAGGAGACGAAGACACAATTTCCCGATCCGACCATCAAGCATGAACTCAAGCTCGACGGGACGCGGCTCCTGGAAATCAGCGGAGAGTTGTCGTCGCTGACGAAGAAGCACAGTTTGCTCGTGTACCTTAATCTGCAAGGCGGAGTGATCGAGCACAGTGACGACGAGTCCGGTGTCGCGGCGTGCTTTCTGACGGTAGGCGCGGGACCGAATTCGCTCCACAAAGACAATGGAAATCGAGTTCTCGCTCGTGAACTCTTCGCAAAGCTGTGTGAGAATTCGGCCGCTAATGTCACCTTGTTGTTGGAATCGGGCGACTGCGGACCAAATTGGCGCGTGGGCATCCTCAATCGTGACTTTCTGGGACAGTTGAAAAAAGAAATCGTCGCAGCGGTCAAAAAGTATCCGAAGCTGCGTGTGATCGGTGCGGTGGCCGATGGGGAAACTTCGCACGCTTCGAGCCAGTTCGCTGATGAGCGTGGTCAATCCGTCTTCAGTCACTTTGCCGTGCGGGGACTTCTGGGTGAAGCGGATGGTTGGAAAGGTGATCCCGCCACCGGCAAAAACACGCAAGATGAATCTCGACGTCGCAGCAATCGGTCGGTCAGTTTTGACGAACTGTTCGCGTACTTGAACGAGCAAGTCGGAACTTGGTCGAAGTCCAATCGAGCAGCCAAACAGACGGTCTGGCGGTTGCCCGAAGCTGAGTCCAAGTTGGAACTCACGCTCATTCGCCCCAAGTCCACAAAGTCGTCCGTGGCCAACGCGGCGAAGGAGTTGGCTGGCCAGGAATCAAAGTCTGCTGGCAAAGACGAGCCCGATGGCAAAGCCTCGTCGAGTGCGTCCGGTGAGAGCGGCAAGGACAAAGCCAAAGAGGGCGACACGAGCGGCGCTCCCGCGAAAGAGAAATCAGCCGCAGAAAAATCGACGGCTGACAAGGAGTCTGCGGCGGGCAAATCCGAGACGACTACCGCTGCGTCGGGCAACAAGCCCGGCAAAGAGGGTGAGCCAGACAAGCCGCCTGCGGACTCGGAGATTGAGCGGCGCGAACGAGCGAAGCGCCGCGAGCAGTTGTTGAAGCTGTGGTCACAGCGCGATGCGGCTCTCGAAGATCAGGAAGCGTTGGCCGCGTGGATTGCTCCGCGTGAATGGCGGCGACTGCAATTGGAGTTGGTTCACGCCGAACAATGTCTGCGTGCCGGCCACGGACTCAAATACATTGATGATGAGTTGGCGAAAGCGAGCAAAACACTCACCAAGATCGCTGATCAAGTCCGTGACATTCAGGCTCAGCGTGCGCGGCCTGCGAAAGAACTGGTTTCTTTGGCACATGCGGGAGCGTCGCTCGCTCGCCAGTCGTCGGCGAAGGTGGAACCTCAACAGGGAGTCGTTGTCGATCCGACTGTCGCAGTCGCGGCTTCAGCCGAACGGTCGAGCGACGGCGAGCCGTCACCTGAGGAACAAAAACAGTTTGCGGACTTTTTCAAAGCCGCGTTTCCCAACGAGTCAGATCTCGCCGGTGCGGCTGACGGATCGAAACCCGCTCCGGCAACAAGTTCAGCAGACGGCAAGACTCCTGTTGCGACCGCCGAGCCGCCCAAGCACGCGGAACTCAAAAAGCTGGTCAGCAAATATCCGGAGTATCGTGTTCGTATTTGGCAAGAAGCATTCCGTCCGGCGTTGAAGCTCGCACGGCAAGCGAAGGAAGACGGTCGCGTGTCGGCGGCGGAGTTCGCGAAATTGAATATGACTTTGTCGCTGGCCAATGAACTCGCAGGAGCCGCGTCGTTGCCAGCAGAACTCGTGACGGTGGCAGGTGTCGTCTCGGTTGCGGAATCCGTGAGCGAGGACTTTCCGTGGACGACTGGTCCGACGAGTCTCAGCCGCGCGTGCGGACAAGTGATTGATTTGCGAGATCGCTTCGAGCAGTTCTCCGCTCAGAGTTGGGCGTTCGCCACAGTGCTGCAAGCGGGAAGTGCGGAGTTGGAAATCAAGTTGGTCGCAGCCGAACGTTGGCTACAAGTTGGCCAAGTCGAGTCCGCTTTGCAGAGTTTGGTCGAAGCAGAGTCCGCGCTGACATCGGTCAACGCTAAAGCGGAAACGCTGCGACGAGCGACTCGACTCAAGGCGACAATCGCCGCAGAACTACCGGACCTGGCGCGATGGGTCGCGAACCAATTGGAGTCCAGCGGCGCGGTGGCGACGTCGAAATCATCGCGCAACAAGTTGAAACGATTTGCCGATTCGCGGAAGACGGAAGCGAACAACAATGTCGAAGAACTCGAAGAACTGCGCGATCTTGTGAAGAGTCAGAATGAGTCGTGGTTCAACTTGTTTGACGTGATTGAGCATGCGACCGATTTGTTTCCAGCAACCACTGAGACACCGAACTTCGACAAAGTGGCCGGGTTGACGAACAAGTTGGAAAGCTCGTGGCTCGCGTGGCGCAGCTTTGATCGTGAGGTTGATTCACTACTGTCCGACAAAACCCCGAAGGCCGAGCAATGGGGGCGAATCAACGAAGTGCTGTTGGTGCCGTGGATCGCGTCGAGCAAACGTAGCCGACTGCTTGAGCAACTCGATCGACTGGACCATGCCGAACGATTGGATGGCGTTGTGGAAAGTCGCTCGGCGGTGCCACGCGGCGACTGGCAGGCATTCTGGGCGATTGCCACGTTGCGATTGGCGGGTCTGGAAACACTGAAGGAACAAAAACTCTGGGCCGCGTTCGGGAAGAGCCTCAGTGCGAAATCGGACTCGGACGATTCGACCGAATTGTTTGTGGAATCGGCTCGGCTCGGACGAGTGCTCCGTCAAACGTTTGCGGACCTCGCGGAGAGAGCTGATTCCGTCACGACGGTCTTTACTGCTCAGCGAGATAAAGTTGACCAGACGCTTGGTGAGCAACTGACGCGCGGGGCCGACGCCGCCGATACGCCGTCCACGGACGCCGAGCGTTGGTTCGCGAAGCAACTGTCGGAAGAGCATGGCAAGTTTGTTCGTCTCCGCGCGATGCAAACATTCCGCTTCGCGGATGCGGGAAGTCTTGGGCTGGGATCGCCGTGGCTGACTGTGGCGGAACGCTGGCGGACGTTGAGTGGTTTGACTGCCGCCAATGCAAACTCGCCAAATTGGTTGCCGTTGACGTTCGGAAAAGTCTCGGCGGACCTATTGATTTGGAATGGTGCCGAACTTCCGGAGATTCAGTTCCCGTTGACAGTGACATCGCGCACGGGACAGAAACGCCGCGAGTCGATCATTCGCGTGCTCGATGCGGGGCACTTAACCGTCGAGCCGGAGAAGTTAGTGCAGCCCGGTGGTTACGAGTTGAGTGAGGTCGATGAGCCACAAGTCCTGCTGAAGATTCAAAAACCGAAGAACGTCACGGCCACAGAGTCGGTCATCACGATCGCGCTGCTCGACAAGCAAACGCAGTTGCCGTGGGAGACGCGCCGACTCACGCTGCGAACGCCAATCAAAGAACAAGAATGGCGTATCGAATATCGCACGAAGCTGGAGCTGGCCCAACGCGACGAACCGGGTGCCAGCAGTCGCAATGTCTCGTGGGGCGGTGATAAGTACCGCACGGTCCTGTGGCTGCCAGCGACAGCTCGTGACAAGCCGGTGGCCTTGTATCCCGTGTTGATTCCGCCGCCAGACAGCAAGATCAAGTCGGTCTCTGTCGCAGTGTTTGAAATAGGTGAGAATGGCGAACCGCGAACGACTCATAGCGGCAAAAAGGAAAACATCGCCATGAATGCCGATGGTTTGCCGATTGCCTTGAAGTTGGCGATTGCAGCGCCAGCGGTCGCGAATCCGAAGCCAGCGGCCACAGCAACACCCGCACCTGCTCCTGCTCCTGCTGGGAAAGAAGTCTCACGAGGTTGGATGTTTCACATCGTCCCGGCTGGTGAAACGAAGCCGATTGTGCAGTACGTCATTCCCCGAGTTCGTCCGCCGCAAACTTATTTCAATCCGACGAAGTCAGCGGAGTTTCAAGTCACGTTCCGCAACCGAGAATTGAAGATCGAATTGCAGCGCCGAAAGGATGCAGAGGAAATCGACCGAGCGTTGCCTGAAAACGTTCGAGTGAATTTGTTGTTGCCGAAAGCTCTGGATGTTTTGCGAACGGACAACCAATTGGTGCGAACCATCAAGCGTGGCGAGAAGGCCAGTCTGCTGGCGCGATTAGGGGCAGAACACTTATCGAAGTTAAACGCTCAAGCTTTTACGGTGTCGCTCAATGTGGACGGCTGGCCGCGCGCGTGTCCCTATCGAGTTCGCCACGATGAAGAGGCGGTCGAGGTCAACACGTCGCG
>JAPLNX010000142.1 GCA_026400935.1 Planctomycetia bacterium
GAGACAAGCTTGGTGGGGTTTGAGGACACGGTTTGCTCGAGGTCTCATTGAAGGTGCCACATGACTCATTCAGTTCCAAGTTTCCCCGCAATGCCGGCACCCTTGCCCTCGCCGCTTTTGCCCTATCCAGACGAAAGCGGCCTGTGGGATGCGATCTGGACGAAGCCGGAGATTGATGCCTCTGCGTGGGTTGCTCCGGGAGCGATCGTCATGGGGCGCGTTCGCCTGAAGGCACGCAGCTCAATTTGGTACGGCTGCATTCTGCGCGGCGATGGCGACTTCATCGAAGTGGGCGAAGAAACGAACGTGCAAGACGGCTCGATTCTGCACGTCGATCACGGCTTTCCTTGCGTGCTCGGCAATAGAGTCACACTCGGTCATCGCGCGTTGGTCCATGCGTCGGTGGTCGGTGACGGAGCGATGATCGCGATTGGGGCAACGGTGCTGAGTCGCTGTGTGATCGGCGAACAAGCGCTGATCGCTGCCGGTGCCGTCGTACTCGAAGGGACGCAAGTGCCGCCAAGAACGCTGTGGGCCGGATGCCCTGCGAAGCAAATCAAAGAACTCAATGAAGGACAACTCGCGAGGATGGCTCACGCATGGAAGCACTACGTCAACAACGGCCAATTGTCGATTGCCAAATTCGGACGGCAGCACATCGACGACATGTTGGCGTGATCGACTGAAATCGGTCAGGCACAGAGATCATTCCTTCAACGTTCCCAAACTGGCAGAGATGCTACTACAATCCCGCCCCTTCTGCTGGCCACGTTACTGCGAGGCTGAGCGGGACTCACTATCCAAACTGACTTCGATTGCCCAGGAGCTATCGACCAAATGCCAACTCCTCGAATGATCCTGTTGTTTTGCCTGATTGCTGCAGCCGCGATGAGCCGGTTGCTCCCTCACCCAGAAAACATGACACCGATCACAGCAATTGCGCTCTTTGCCGCGGCCTATTTACCCTCACGACGCCTGAGCCTCGGATTACCTTTGGCAGCCTTGTTCGTCGGTGACGTCATTCTTTATGCGACCAGAGACGCTGCGTACCAAAGCGTGATGATCCCGATGACCGCTTGCGTCTATTTGGCGATCGTCGTCATCGGACTGTTGGGACGATGGCTACAAACGAGTAAGTCACCCGTTCGCGTCGTTGGCATGGCAACTTTGGGCTCGGTCCTGTTCTTCCTGCTGACCAACTTTGGCGTATGGGTCGTGTTCACCGAGAGTTATCCCCGCACCTTGAGCGGCTTGGCCGATTGCTACATCCTCGGCCTACCGTTCTTCCGGAACGCACTGTTGGGTGATCTTGGCTATACCGCGATTCTCTTCGGAGGATTTGCTCTGCTGGAACGAACCGTGCCGCAAATGCGAGTCGCAAGCGCCGCGTAATGACTTGGGATGCGGCTTCGCCCCGACATGCTTTTCGGAGTCGTCGCGGTCCAGTGAGTAGCACTTTCACGGAACGGTCGGGACGGAGCCACAATCTACGACGTGCGAAGTGTTCGCCGTCCGCGCGACGCTCGGTAGCCGTATTCGATTGCGAACCAGTTGGCGTATCGCTCGCGATCTTCAGTGCGTGTATTGCGATGGTCGAGGATGTGTCCGATTTCGTGGATCAGAACGTTGTTTAGATAAAAGTCCTTCAACGTCTCCAACGTCCAACTCAATGTCCACTCGCCACCTGCTTGCGCCCAACGTCCGCCGTACATGCGAGCTTCTATTTGCTGTTGTGGTGTCGGCGGTCGAGAATAAGTTTCGACGAGCGATTCTTCGATCGGATAAAGATAGACCGACTTCCCCCACTGCATTCCGTAACAGGGAAACAGTTGGCGTTTCCGAGTCATGCGGCTGAACTGAACCACCTCAATTTTTTCGACAATCGCATCCGGGAGCAAATCCATCCGTTGGCGAACCTCAACTGCCGTCACCGGGTGAATGAAACCAACCCCTGGCGGCTGAATGAGGTAACGAGTCTCATCACGCTCCCGCGGTTCATGCCAATTCTCTTGAGCAAAGAACGCAGGCTGATTCCCTGACCCGCCGACACCTCGCTGACGATGCGCGGTTACCGGACGACTCGCCGCCTGTCGGCGACCAGAGCGCAGCCCCGGAACCGTTTGGCGGGGTACGTTGCGATTCGTGGAGGTTGTCCGGCCAGATTTCATGGCGAACCCTACGCATTTGAGCGACGGGAAATCCTGGGGGCGGGAATTTCTTGCGGGGAGCAAGCACGGCGAGCATCCTGCGGTACGCGCGAGGCGATTCCAACTGTACAGTTTAAGAGACGGTCTGGCCTGGAGTTGCGGCGAACAAAAATAGCGAGCGAAATCGGTCGCCAAGAAAGTTCGCGAATCCGGCCAGAGAGGCCAGTCGCAACTGGCACGCGGGGCTTGATGTTGCGCGGCGGAGGTCGCTGCCCGGAAAAATCGGTCGCGAGTGGCAGGCTGTTCCGGCGTGTTCAGTGCCTTTTCAACTGACAGCAGCGCGAGCCTAACGATTGTGCCGATTAAGGCGGTGAATTCCTTCAACGAGGCGGTCGTTCATTTCGGTTTTACAATGCCAGCGGTCTTGTAGGGCGTGTTCGGCTTGGCCGTGAGATACAAGTCACTCTTGGAATCCATGGAGGCAAACTCAATGGAAGAAATCCGCAAGCCTCCCTCGCCGAGCAGATCTTGTTCTCCAGGCAGCGGCTTTGGAGAGGGGCGATCGCACCAGTTGTTGGCGACCGGCTTTTCTTGGCTCATCAAAGCATCGAACTTCTTTGCGTCATAATTGTTTTGGATCAGCAATTCAGCCCCCTTCACACCAGCAAAGAGACTGTTACGCCACGAAAGGTTTTCAGAACCACTCGCAGGCATATCGCCAAACAGAATCGCAGAGCCACCTAGTGCCGTGAAGCTGCAATGATCAATCAGCAGATTTTTGACCGCCACTCCGCTCCCGAATTGCAAACCGTTCGTCGGGCTCGATTGCCCGCCAGAGAAAGCGCAGTTTCGCAACGTCAGAGACTCGACTGAGCTTTCTGCCGACATCGCAGCGACAAGCGAGCCAATGAAGCGGCAACGTTGCAGCGTGATGTTCTGGGTCGCGTCCCCTTTGACAATCTGAATGCCCAGTGCCGTCGGAGACGAGTTCTGAACCGTGACACCATCGAGCAAAATCACGTCGGCTCCGTCGCCCCCTTTGGCTCCATTGAGAACGATGCTGGCCTTGCCCGCACCAGAGATCACCGTCTGCTTGATCTGGCAGCGTGAAACAGTCCCGGAGATCACGATCCCTGTGTCTTTCGGTGGGAAGCCAGAGAGGTCGATCGCCACGTTTTCGATTGTGACATTACTGAGATTTTTGATGCTGATGACCGGTTCGTTGCCAGACGGAATAAGCTTCACTCGGTTGTT
Source organism: Planctomycetia bacterium (assembly GCA_026400935.1). Lineage (GTDB taxonomy): Bacteria > Planctomycetota > Planctomycetia > Planctomycetales > Planctomycetaceae > SXKJ01. The sequence goes on from JAPLNX010000142.1 coordinate 3,402, forward strand.
TGTGGCTGACTTAAGGTGCAATTCACCGGGAAAAGAATCATCAAGCAGCAACGCTTCCTCAAACGGTTGACCAGGAGTGACGTTGATGATGAATCGTAGCGGCTTACCAGCCGCGTTCGACTCGTACTCTGCACGACCATCCAAAATCGACTGCACAGCGCGACCAATGTTAGAAAACTCGCTCCCCTGTCCGACCTGAATTGTTACTTCATGAGCGTCCGATTTCTTCGTCGCACCTCCGTTCGATTGAGTAACGGCTGTGCCATTTTTCTTCGGCTTCTTTGAGTCACCTGGCTTCGAGCCTGCTGTCAGCTTCCAGATGCCACCGACAGCAAGCACCAAGAAGAACCCTGCGACTGCTGCAAGTAACTTAGGTTGCTTCCAACCGAGTATCGATGACTTCGATGCAGGCAGCTTCATCGGCTGCTGGTCATTTTGAGCCGTCGGCGGCTCAACAGACAGCTCCGCCGAAGAATGAAATTCTTCCGGTGCCGATTCGATTTGCTCAGACGGCTGAACTTCTGGCTCAGGCAACGATGTTGAAGATGTTGAATCTGGATCGGGACTGTTTACGAGCGATATTGTTTCTGGCTGTGCAGCGGTTGTCTCGGAAACGCTGACGTCGCTGGTCCCGCCAAAGAGCGAGAAAATGTCATCTTCGGTATCCGCATGGTTCTCCGCGAATAACTCTGGCTCCGATGTTCCTGGTTCCGTTGCGACACTTGTTTCCTCGCCGAATGAAAACGGTTGGTCTTCAACTTCGACGACAGGAGGCAAAGCTGGAGTGAACGGTGGGGGCACAGGTGTAACGACAACGGCAGCGGTCATCGCGACAGGCTGAACAACCACCGCAACCGGAGTCGCCACAGGAATGCTCGGGACAATCGGCTGAGCCACTGGAACAACAGGGATTGCAACGGGGATGACTGGCTTCGCGATCAGTGGCGCGACGACCGGCATGGCAGTTTGAGGAGCAGGCGAGGAGACTGCCGCACGTACGCGAGCAGTCAACTGCGCCGCCGGCGGAAATTCTGGCTGAGCCAGGATCGAAATTTTCGTCGCCGACGCGCTGCTCAAATCGCCGGAGATAATCGACGACCCCTTGCTGCCATAAGCCGCCGCACTATTCATTGTCTGCGAGTCGCTCAGCAAGTCTCGCGTTGAGGAAGCGAGCTTAGTTTTTGAGCCCGTACTTCGTGTTGCCGAAACGTGCTTGAGTTGCCAATCCGGACTGGCGTTTTCGGTTAACCATTGAGCACACGCGGTAGCGGTTTCTCCCGCCGTTTGAAACCGGTCATCCGGCTTCTTGGCGACCATGCGGTTCAGCAGCACCATCAACGATTCAGGGCAATCCAGTCGGGCATCAGTTAGCGGCGGAAACTCTTTGATCTGATGCCACATCAGCCGTTGAGCCAGCGTACCGTCAGTAAACGGCGGATGTCCGGTCAACATGAAATACAACGAGCAACCCAAGCTATAGATGTCAGCTCGCTGGTCCACAGTGTGACTGTCGAGCGCTTGTTCCGGAGCTAGATAGTCCGCCGTGCCAAGCACTTTTTCATCGTGAGCCACCGTCAGCGGATTCTCGTCGCGGTCATCGAAGAAGCGAGCCAAACCCATGTCGAGTATCTTGAGCGTCCCTGATGTATCGACGAGCAAGTTCCCCGGTTTGATGTCGCGATGAACGAGTCCCGCACGGTGCGCGTGCTCAAGGCCGTCAGCCGCTTGCCGCATGTATTCGACAGCGTCAGCAAACTCCGACGGACCATCTTGCATAACCATCTCTTGCAGGCTGCGGCCTGTGACGTATTCCATCACAAGGAAGTGAATCTGCGAGTCGCGATCTTGAGCGTGATCGACGTCATAAGCACGAACGATATTCGGATGATCGACTGACGCGACCGCCTGAGCTTCGCGATGAAACCGGGCGAGATACGACGAGTCGTTGACTCGTTTCGACGGCAACACTTTGATCGCACAACGCCGCCGCATCAGCACGTGTTCGGCGAGGTAGACGGAACTCATTCCCCCTTTTCCCAGCAGATCAAGTAGCTTGTACTTGCCCAGGAAAAATCCCTTGTGCTTACCTGTCAGCAGTTTGTCGACTTGCCACTGCGTAACAAGTTCGTCATTCACGAGCGCGTCAGCAATGGCTTGGGTTTTCGCTAGGTCAACGCCGCGTTGCTCGTAAGCCTTGAGTAATTTCTGAAGCTGCTCTTTATCGATCAGGCCGCTTTGCCGAACGACCTGCAAGAAAGATTCGACAGTCAGCTTGAGCGCCATTGCGAAACCAACCTCATCGAAAGTACGGATCGTTCTCGGCCGAACCGAAAACCCAAACAGCGGCAGAACACCGGACGGTAGAAAACTTCAGAAGCACCGGTTGCAACGACCCTGACGATTGTTTCAACCACTTGTAGAATTGGCTCGGTATTAGACCAGTCGTTACAAGCCCTTTCCAGCGAGTCACTTTCCAACAGACGGTGACCTCGTTGCGGACTTACGCTCGTGTGCGAGCAACACGAACCCACAACCTCACTGACAGCAACCACGAAGTCGCGCTTGAACTATAGTGCCAAACTTGGCAACAGACGGTAACTCCGCCTCAGTTCTGCGATCACCAGCACCCCTAAATCACAATTCTGCTGAGAATCACTACAATCCGACGACCTCCAGGAGCCAACACCTTGACCGCAGCTTGCCGCGAAACATTGACGTCAGCCCTTCATAACAGCCGCTTTCTGAAGACAGTGCGTCGCGAACCGACCGACGCGACTCCCGTTTGGATCATGCGACAAGCGGGCCGATTCATGCCCGAATATATGGCCGTTCGCAGCAAAGTGACCTTCATGGAGCTTTGCAAAACACCAGAGCTTGCAGCAGAAGTGACGTTGATCGCTCAACGAGTCTTGGGTGTTGACGCGGCGATCCTCTTTGCCGATTTGCTGCCGATCCTCGAACCGATGGGAATGCAACTCGAATACTTGCAAGGGGAAGGCCCAGTCATCCATAACCCACTTACGAATGCCTCGGACGTTGACCGTTTTCATCGTTTGGAAGATGTCTCTTCGTTGAGTTACGTCTTCGATGCCGTCCGACTGATTCGCCGCGACTTGCCTCCGGACATTCCGCTGCTGGGCTTTGCCGGCGCACCGTTCACACTCGCGTCTTATGCAGTCGAGGGGGGCGGATCGAAGAACTACGCACGCGTGAAAAAGCTGATGTATTCGGACGCCGGAGCTTGGACCGCGCTCATGAATTGCCTGACCGATAGTCTGATTAAGTACTTGTTGGCTCAGATTGATGCGGGATGTCAGGCGGTGCAAATTTTTGATAGCTGGGCCGGCTGTCTTTCGACGAACGACTATCGCGAATACGTCCTCCCGCACACAAAAGCGGTGATCGACGGAGTGAAGCACGCCGCACCGGTCATCAATTTTGCCACCGGCAATCCCGCACTTCTGCCGTTACTGCGTGAAGCGGGCGGCGACGTCATCGGCATCGACTGGCGCATCGACTTGCGAGACGCTTGGCAGGCTGTTGGCCACGATGTCGCCGTGCAAGGAAACCTAGATCCGATCGTGCTCTTATCGGACCTCAACACAATCCGTCGCAAAGCCGACCACGTGCTGCGCGCAACCGACGGACGCCCCGGTCACATCTTCAATCTAGGACATGGAGTGCTCCCTGAAACTCCCGCTGAGAATGTCAAGATACTAGTAAAAATGGTTCATGAGATGAGTCAACGAAGTTAAGAGTGTTCTTCCTTGATTCGCGGAACCCTACTACGTCGCGCAAACGAGTTTTCCATCTCGAACCACTCGCTAGCTGCAACAATTCCGCACGGCTTTCCAGAAACTCTGGCTCCGTGTGTTGCTTCTCGTTTCTGATCAATCGCGAACTTCCCACTCTGAGAATCCTGCATCCGAATCCCGAAGTGCGCTTTGGTCGTCTTTATCCAAGGCAAGTATCATTTGCGGTAGTTCCGCAAATATGAATCTGTGCAAGGGGTCGCCGGCAACGGCGGTCCGTACCGCGATAGCCAATTAACGGCTCCTGTCAAAATTTCTCTTTCAGCCCACAGCCAACTGCGCCGCTGTGAGCGTGTTGCGCAAAAGGGTCGCAATCGTCATCGGGCCGACTCCGCCAGGAACTGGAGTGATCGCGCTGGCGACCTGTGAGACTGCATCAAAATCGACATCGCCGACGAGCTTGTCTCCGTCGCGATTGATGCCCACGTCGATGACAACCGCTCCCGGTTTGATCATGTCGGCGGTGACGAACCGAGCTTTGCCGATCGCGGCGATGACGATATCTGCTTGACACACAATCGCGGCGAGGTCTTGCGTCCGACTGTGACAAATCGTGACCGTCGCATCGGCGACCGCTCCCCGTTGCACGAGTAACATGGCCATCGGCTTCCCGACAATCTCACTGCGACCGAGCACCACAGCATGAGCGCCGGCCGTCGGGATGTTGTATTCGGCCAACAGTCGCTGACAACCCGCTGGTGTACAGGGCAAGAACCTCGGCCGACCTTGTACGAGTAGCCCTACGTTGTGTGGATGAAAACAGTCCACATCCTTGCTGGCGATGACCGCATCGAGAATGACTTGCTCGCGAATGTGCTTCGGCAACGGCAATTGAACGAGGATGCCATGCACGGTCGAGTCGCCGTTTAAGTCCTCGACCAAATCGAGTAATTGAGCTTCCGTTGTTTCGATCGAAAGCCGATGCAACGAACTCTTGAGCCCCGCCTTCCCGCACGCTCGCTGCTTATTGCGAACATAGACGGCACTGGCCGGATCGTCTCCAACCAACACTGCGGCAAGGTGCGGAACGATCCCTGTCGAATGCTGAAACGCCGCAGAGTCCGCCGCAATCTCCGCCGTCATCCGCGCGGCGACCGCTTTTCCATCAATGATTTGTGCAGACATTTACTCTTAATCCTCAATCAAGCTTCTCGCCGAGATTGCCTCGGTGATTTTATGGGCCTTTGCACTACGGCGATCACAATTTTGAGTGAATCATGCGTAGTGCAAAAGCCCGAACCCACTGAGGCAAGCTCAGTGGGGTTTGTAAACTTCGTTTAGTTGATGCCTAATTTCAAATCTGAAATCAATTCCCTCACACCACGAATTCAAGCAACCACAACGTTCCTCGCAAGGCTGCGGCTGCGAATGCTCCGGCCAATAGATCGTCGGCCATGATTCCCCATCCCCCCGGCAGTCTTTCCAGCCGGCTGATTGGCCATGGCTTGGCGATATCGAAGACGCGAAACCAGACGAAGCCGATCAATCCAGTCAGCCAAGAAACGTTGACTCCTGCAAACACGATCGCGAAGGCCACGATCTCATCGCAAACCACGAAACCCGGATCTTCACAACGCTGTTTCGAGGCGACTCGACCAGCAGCCGCGACACCAATCGCGATACAAACCAAAGTCAGTGCGACACTCTCGTGCAACGGGCGATCGAACCACTGCCATCCGCAGACCAACAGCGGCCCCCAAACACTGCCCGCCGTTCCGGGAGCTTTGGGACATAAGCCGACTCCAGCTCCCGTCGCGTAAAGCCAAGCCAGTCCGTCAAGCCACATCGGCCAAACTGCAATCACAGATTCTGTGCCCGCATGTAGGCTTGCTTGCTCGACGAGTTGCTCTGAATGTAACTCGCTGAAAGGCTCTCTACTCATGACAAAACACCGCCACTACACTCTGCCGCAAACCAATCAATTGGAAAAAATGCCACGCGGCAACCTGTTGAAACTGAGTCATCACAAACGCGTTTGAATGAGCATCAAGGGAGTGTTTCGATGTCCGACGAACCGCAGCTTAGCAAGATCGAATTCCTCAAGGCAGGTAGTCGCCAACTGCGCGGCACGATCGCCGAAGAGTTGCTTCAGAATGACAAATTCAGCGACGATTCGGAACACCTTTTGAAGAATCATGGTACTTATCAGCAAGAGAATCGTGATGGTCGCGGCACAGGCGAAGGGAAGTCATACGCTTGCATGGTCCGCAGCCGAGTTCCAGGCGGTAAAGTAACTGCTAAGCAGTTCCTCGCGGAACTCAATCTCTGCGACCACTATGGCAACGGCACGCTGCGTATCACGACACGGCAAGGCTTCCAGCTTCACGGCGTTTTGAAGACCAACCTTCGCGAGACGATTCGTGAGATCAATCGTATCAAATTGACCACGCTCGCCGCGTGCGGTGACGTGAATCGCAACGTCATGTGCTGCCCGGCTCCGATCTACTCAGACCCGGTCCGCCGCGACATGCAGTTGTTCGCTGATCAAATCGCCGAACACCTCAAGCCGCGCACGATGGCCTATTTCGATATTTGGTTGCGTGACGAACAAACCGGTGAAGCCACGAATGTCGCGGAGTTTCAACCGGAAGTCGAACCGATTTACGGAGTAAACTATCTCCCTCGCAAATTCAAAATTGGGATCGCGTTGCCTGAAGACAACTGCGTCGATGTGTTGACCTATGACCTCGGTTTTGTCGCCATTCATAGTGCTGGAACGATCGAAGGTTACAACGTCTACGTCGGTGGTGGGCAAGGGGTCACACCCGCGAATAAGAAGACATTCCCTGCCGTCGCCAAACGCATGGCGTTCTGCTCAACAGAAGAGGCAGTTGAAGTTGCGGGGGCAGTCGTCATGGCGTTTCGCGACACGGGCAATCGAGCCGACCGAAAGATCGCGCGACTAAAATACGTCATCGCTAGCCAGGGTCTCGACTTCTTCCGAGCCAAAGTCGAAGAGCATCTCGGTCGAAAACTCGCCGATGCTCGCGAAGTGGAGATCACTGGCGTCGATGATCACATGGGTTGGCACGAACAAGGGGACGGCAATTTGTTCCTCGGCATCAATGTCGAAAACGGCCGCATTAAGGACGACGGTGTGACCCGTATCAAGGCCGGCCTACGAGCAATCCTCGGCAAATATGGCATGGAAACTCGGCTGACCGCTTTACAAGGAGTCATCCTGTGTGACATCAAGCCGCAAGACCAAGCAGACATCTCACGCATGCTGGCCGAGCACGGCATCGCAGCGGCAGAAGAACTTTCGTTAATTCGTCGTTACTCAATCGCTTGCCCTGCCCTGCCAACTTGCAGCTTGTCAGTAACTGAGTCAGAACGAGTTATGCCGAGCGTTATCGACTCGTTGGAGGTCGAACTCAAGAAGCACGATCTGATCGGCGAACGCATCTCGGTCCATATGACCGGTTGCCCGAACGGGTGCGCGCGTCCCTACACTCCTGACATTGGCTTGGTCGGCAAAGCGAAAGGAAAATACACGCTGTTCTTGGGAGGCAACGCCGAGGGAACTCGGTTGGCATTTCTGTTCCGAGATTTGGTGCCACTGGAAGAAATTGCACAATCGGTCTCACCGGTATTGGCCTACTTCAAACAAGGTCGAGAGTCCGGAGAGTCCTTTGGCAATTTTTGTCATCGCAAAGGATTAGCTGATCTGCAAGCGCAGTGCGGATCGAATTGAACGGGGAAGACTAGTAAAGTTTCCGGAAACCGCCTTTGACGCTGGGTTTTCCTGCTCCGTAAGATGCGACACGAGTTATGTTCCCGCTGGCGATTGTTGCCTGTTTGGCTTTGGCGGTTGTTATCTCGTTGAAAAGGTCTTTGCCATGCGTCGTCCAAAGTGGTTCTTGGGGCTGTGCGCGGCCACCGTGGTGGTCTCTCTGTCAGGGGCAGCTTTCGCCCAATCACAAGTCATCCCGGATGACGTTCTCAACCCCAAAGCGGACAGCAATATTCCTGAGCTGTTGTTGGGGGCGAAATCCAAGATTCGCCTCGAAGATCTTGGCATCATCGACCAATTGAGGTTTGATTCGCTGCTCGACCCCAGCAACGGAGTCGGCGCAACCCGATCCGCAGCAGCTCAGAGCATCATCCACAATCACCAACTGGCACAACAACAAGTGCAGTTGGCGATCAC
>JAPLNX010000159.1 GCA_026400935.1 Planctomycetia bacterium
CGCCGCTTCGCCATCACGCGACTCAAACACCATCCGCTCAAAGAAAGCCTACGAGGCAAAATGCAAATAGCCGGCTGGAACGACGACTTCCTTGCGGAAGTCCTAACAGGTAAACAACTTTGATACGCGCTGACCGTGGTTCAATATGCCATCGCGTACTCTGCAAGACTAATTGGAATTGAAGGCAAATAAGCAGCTAACAAGACGCTCGGCCAGATTGCTCGATTTTTCGTTATCTGTCTTCATGGCTTGCTCCTCGCAACTGGTCAGCTTTTACGTTGCACTAGCCAGCTACGCTGGGGAAGACAATCGAATACAATAGAAGACTATAACAGATGCAATCTTCCGCATCACTACAGTCGATTATCATAAGACATTACACACGCTTCCAGAAGACACGGCGGCTGAGGGCCGATGTGCAACGTGCCGCTCAGCGGATTCGCGACTGCCAGACTGCCGCACTCGGCGGACACGTGGAACGCTGTGAATGCGGGCAGGTTCACCGAATCCGGTACAACTCCTGCCGCCATCGGAGTTGCCCCCAATGTCAGGGGGGCCGACGCGCCCAGTGGCTGGAGCAACTTTCATCGCAGTTGCTGCCGTGTGACCATGTGCATGTCATTTTCACGGTTCCGGAAACGCTCAACAGTCTCTGGCAATTCAATCGAACTCTGTTTGCCAACCTGCTGATGCAGGCCGCTCGAGAGTCGCTGGATGGACTGCTCCGAGATTCCCGGTATCTCGGAGCAAAACCGGGCATCATTTCCGCGTTGCACACGTGGGGCCGCAATCTCAGCGTTCATCCGCACGTTCATTGTCTCGTCACCGCCGGTGGCATTGACGCCGATGGTCGCTTTGTTCCCTTGGAAGGCCGGACGCTACTCCCGGCGCGAGTCCTCATGGCGGTCTTTCGAGGAAAGTTGAGGCATCTGCTCACAACCGCCATCGAGAAAAACCGGCTGGTGATCCCCACATCGACAACGGCCACGCGCGTCCAGTCGCTGCTGAACCGGCTCGGGCGATTACCCTGGAACGTCCGCATTCAGGAACGATATCCCCACGGAGTCTCGGTCGCCGGGTATCTCGCCCGCTACATCACCGGTGGACCAATTTCCAACCGCCGAATTCACGCGGTCACCGACACGGCCGTCTCGTTTTGGTATCAAGATCACCGCGATGGCCAGAGAAAACTGCTGACTTTGACTCCCGACGAGTTTCTGTCACGTTGGTTCGAACACGTTCCGCCACGCGGCCTGCGAACCATCCGCCGTAGCGGGCTGTACGCCAATTCCTGTTCGAAGAAACGCCAACAGATCCAAGAACAACTCCGCACCGAACAGCCGATCTGTGCTCCGACCGTCTCGGCACTTGAACCGGAACGTTGCCCGCGATGTAATACTCCCGTCATTTGCCGTGAACTGACGCTCATTCAAAATCCAATTCCAAGCCTTCCCAACCGCCGCGAATTCAGTGTCCGACTCAATCAACCCCCATAGAGAAAGATCAGTCAATCACGGCCAGTGCAACTAATCGTTTCAGCAGAAATGCGGACGGGCCGCAGTCCGTTTTTATAGTCGCCCTCCGCATTCTGCTGAACTCTAACGTTCGCCCTCAAATCAACGCCGTACTGAACTCCACTTGTGACCGATGCCGCAGCTTCGATGGAATGACACCGACTTCCTTAACTTCTTCGCCGTCGAACCAACGGTCGAAGATTATGGTGTTTCCCACAACTATGAGGTTGAACGGGACGGAATCAGGCTGCTGTTTACGCTTTGGCAACTCGAAAGTGTGATTCAGGCATCAATGTTCCGCGGTAAATCGGACAACGTGCTGTTCACATTTGCGGCCTACGTCAGAGGTGAAGCTCGCTTCATCCACGACGTGAGGGGGCGGTACATCGACTTCGAAGATTGCATCATTGCTCCGAGCCGGTTCTGGTATATTCAAGCTGGCAATCCGTTCGATCAACAACGGTTTCCGATATCCGTAACGATACGGTTGGCTTGTGACCCTGACGTTCGGATTTCCTTTGCTGACTACGAATGTCGCACATGACGAGGGCGAACAAAGATCGGGATAGGGGTCCAGATTACTCCGGAACCCCTCCCACACCACCTAGCATGCGGGTCCGCACTAGGCGGTTCGATGCTTGGGAGCAAGCTTGCTCCAGAGAGTGAAGAGGCTGGTCAGTCCTGACTGGGTGAAGAACTCCAGAGACAGTGCTTGATGCACGGCTTGGCTGGAGGACATCACCCAAGGGCCTTTGCTGCTGATGCCGTGAGTGACCGCTTCGGCTTCTCGGACGCCGAGCTTTCGCAAATTCGCGATCCGGGTTCGGGGGCGACGCCATTGCTTCCAGTCCTCAAACAAACGACCCCACCGAGCTTGCCTCGGTGGTTAGCGGGCTTTTGCACTACGCTTGGCTCAACGTAGTGCAAAGGCCCGTTTCCACCGAGGCAAGCTCGGTGGGGTTTGCA
>JAPLNX010000423.1 GCA_026400935.1 Planctomycetia bacterium
CAGGATTTCCAGTTGCCGCTCCGTCGCCTCAATCCGCACTGCCTTCCTTGGCATCGCACCACCCTCCGTTAAAGGTGATGCAGTAATGACACAAACTCGCTTTTTATGGAGGATCAATTCTCGGTCGTGGTACTAGCGTCGTTTGCGTTTCAGGCACTGCATGCTAATCAACTTTTTCCTGACAAGCCTGACGCGAATTTCCAAAATCTTCAAAACTCGGCGAAGATTCGCCGGAGGGCTAACGCTCTGTCGCTCGCCGACCGCCGTTGACTCTGCGGGGCCACTTATGGCCGTGGCGACCGCGGGCGGATGATCGGCGGCCAGGCGGGACGACGGTCGATGCTGAGATACGGCTGGTCCTCATCCGAGATGATTTTCAGGTTCATGCCCTGAGCGTCCATAAGGTAGAGCCGACAACGGTTGTTCGAGTAGTTCTGAAACGCGAGCCGCCGACCATCGGACGACCAAGCGGACGCGCTGTTGACGCCTCCAAGAAACGTGAGTTGCCGGATGCTCCCGACGGCCATGTCGTAGAGGAAAATTTCGACGCTTCCGACCACCTCGTCTGAATACGCGAGCTGCTTCCCATCGGGCGACCAAGCGGGAAACACGCAACCGTATTTGTTGTCCGTCTTAGTCAGCATCTGCACGTTCTGGCCGTCAGCATTCATGACGTACAGTCGAAAGCCTTGCCGGGTGGCTCGAGTAGAGGTGAATGCAATCCGTTGGCCATCGGGCGACCAAGCTGGGTCGTAATTGAGTGCCTGATTTTGAGTCAGTGGAACCAGGTTCGAGCCGTCGGCGTTCATCACAATGATGTTGGCTTCCTCGGTGTGGACCAAACGTGCGAAGACAATTCGTTGGCCATTAGGCGACCATCCCGGATCTTGGTCACCTTGTGGGTTCATGGTGAGTTGCTTCAAATTGTGACCATCCGAATCCATCACAAAGATGTTCTTGGAACCCTCTCGATTGGATTGGAAGGCGATTCTTTTGCCCTCCGGCGAACAAGCGGGAAGCGAGTCCATGGCAGGATGGTTCGTTAAATTTCTCCGAACTTTGCCGTCCAAACCCAAGACGACGATGTCGAGGTTGTCGGACTGAATGGCGGATGTGAGGAGCCATTCGGAGTCAGGCCATTCAGAACCGAGTACTTTGACTGCAATGAGTTCCGATTCACGTTCTGGTTCACGTTCACGTTCTGGTTCACGTTCACGTTCGGATTCACGTACCGGCTCACGTACTGCTTCACCCAAGAAGCGGTCACGCTGGTGAAATGCGATGGCCAGTATGATGACCCCGGCTGCCGCGATTCTGGCCAGAGTGGATTGGAGGCGTGCCCAGCGGATCAATTGACCTGCGACTCCGATCCGACGGGCGCGGATCGGCCGTTGGTTGAGAGCTTGCTGCAAATCCTCTGCCATCGCTCCGGCGGTCGCATAGCGTTGTTGAGGAACCTTCGAAATGGCCTTGAGGCAGATCGTCTCCAGATCACGCGGCACCGTCGGCCGAATGCAATGTGGTTCCGGCGGTTCGTCGTGAAGAACTTGGTACAAAATGTTCGCCGAATTGCCTTGGAACGGTAGCCGGCCGCAGAGCATTTCGTACAGAACAACCCCCAGGCTGTAGACATCCGACCGAGCATCCACCTGATGTCCTTGTCCGCGAGCCTGCTCCGGCGACATATACGCCGGAGTTCCTAACAGATCCCCTTCTCGAGTCAGTGTGACGTCCGCATCCAGATGTAACGCCAAACCGAAATCGCTGAGCATCGGCAATCCGGCACGCTCATGTCGTTCAGGATTGCGGAGCGGCGGCGAGATCAAAATGTTCGACGGCTTCACGTCGCGATGCACCAACCCGTTCTGGTGCGCGTCATCCAAAGCTTCGGCGATTCGCAGAGTCCACCATGCCGATTGTTCTGGTGCTGGCGATGTCGTCTTCAAGACCTCCGCTAATGTTTGACCAGAAATGAACTCGAACACAATGAAGGGCTGCCCGTCGTGCTCGCCGACTTCGTGGATTGGCACGATCGCCGGATGTCGCAGCTTCGCTGCCGCGCGAGCTTCTCGCAGCAACCGCTCGCGAGCGTCACTCGATCCCAACAGTTCCGCGTGTGGCAACTTGATCGCGACCTCACGCTGCAAGCGCTGATCCAACGCGCGATACACCGTCGCGAAACCACCACGCCCGATCCGTTCGAGAATTTGATATTGTCCGACAGACTGCGGCATGGTCCGCGAGGCTTCCTCCGTCTGTTGCGATGAAGCCAACGGAAAGAACCGCTCGGTCTCATCAGGATCGCGCGACGCGAGCGTTCCACCGCGACCAATTCGTTGTCGTAGTTGGTTCAAACTTGGTTGCAGTTGCTCGAACCGTTTCGGAAACCGCCGTTGCAACTCTGCGGAATCAGGCAACCGCTGGCATCGACTGCGAGCATTCAATTCTTCGATCAGCAATTCCAGCGGCGCGTCTTCCACCGAACCAAGTTGCGGAAACCGCGACAAGTACGATTCGATGCGAGCTTCTTCGCCGCTCCCCCAGCGGTATTCGAGATCAACTTTGATCAACTCGACCAACACCATCTGTCGCTCTTTGTGGCGATCGTTGGTGTCATCTTCAGTCAAGAAATCTGCGATGTCCGCACAGCCCGTTGAACGCCACTGGTTCTCAAAACGCTCAACGACCTCTTCACGCCGCAACCAGGCGGAAGCATCGTCGTCAGCGGTGGCTGCAGAGTGGTTCATGGTGTCTGCCTCTTGTAACCCGAAGCGTGACCGAGAGTGAACGCTTCCAAACAAATTGCATTCCGAATTTCCAGAGGCGTTTACCCTCACTCACGCTGCGAGTTACTTGTGGATACCGCTTCCTCAACTCAAACCTCTGGCTCCAATTGAGCCTCACCCAGTTTTCGCAAACGTGCGAGCACGCGCAACACGGTTCGTTGCGACCGTTGTACTCGCTGAGCAATTTCTTCAATTGAATAGCCTTCCAGACGCAACAGTACGAACTCGCGATAGTGGTCCGGGAGTTCGCTGAGCAATTTCCCCAACGACTCGTAAAACATCGCCACGTCTTCCGGTCCTGGCTCGCGATCCACCAATCCATTGCTGATCGGCGTTGGTTCATCTCGTCGAGCGTCTCGCTTCTGCCGATGATGGTGCTTCACAAGGTTCTGTGTCTTGCAGTAGGTGATCGTCGCTAGCAATTGCCAGAGATCGTGCTCGCCCTCGAATTCAAACTCACCCTGATTCAATCGCCGAAAGAAACTGCGATAAGCCGATTGAACAACATCCTCTGGATCAACCCGGCGAGCGAGATCATCAGGCAATCGAGTCCGAGCAAACGCAATCAGCCGTTGCGAGTATTGTCGCACAACCTCAGCATCGTTGATTGCCGCATGCATCAGGGGGGAATCTAACGGAGGCATTGAGGATCACCACAAACGAATCAAGGGGCCGAATTGCAAGCCGAATTTAATCACCCAAACTGATTGATCTGAGCGATCAGGACATCGTTGCTAATTCCACGAGAGTCCCGAAAGCGGCTTCGAATGAGCCGTCAACTCAGCAATCTTTCTGTTGTTTATGTAGCAGCTTCGAGCACGCAAGCCGAGCCTCTTTGATGTTGTCGACATTGAATCTTGACCGGTGCGGTCGTTGTCTCGCTCCAAATTGATGGACTCGCCAAAAGATTTTTGATAATCGCGTTCACACTCGCCACTGACCCCGTACATGTCTTGGGGCGGGCCTTCGCCTCGTGGGTTTGCTTCCCAAAACAGGTGAGGTTGATCATGGTATTGGCATCAAAGTGGCTGTCGGCGTTGTCGTTGACGATTCAAGGTCAGGGGGACTCGCGGGCCTCACGGAGTGGGCGACGCAATCACCGCCTGCGTGACGAACCGCGTGTTGCGGCGGAGCGGTTGGAGTCGCGCGTCGTTCTGTCGAACTACAGCTTCGTGAAGATCGCGGATTCTGCGGCGTATTCCAATTTGGGGAACGCCCCCGCTCTAAGCGAGAACGGAGAGGTCGCGTTCAAGGGGTCGACCAGCACGGACAACTTTGTGTTGAAGGGTTCGGGAGCTGCGCTGACGGAGATCGCTTCGAGCACCGGGCCGTTGTTTCAGTTCGGCAATCCGTCGATCAATGCTTCGGGGAGCGTTGTGTTCTGGGCGTTGGCGGATGATCCGGGGATTCAGGTCATCGCGGTGGGGAACGGCAGTGCTGCACCGACGACGTTGGTGACTGGCTCTGCGGCCGCCACAACCGGTCAGTTCGAGCAGCTTGATCGGCTGCCGGACATCAATGACAGCGGCGATGTCTCGTTCATGGGGGACAAGCTGGAAGGGACCGGTGTGTTTCATCGAGCGGTCGGCGGCGCGATCACGATGCTGGTTCAGGAGAGCGACGGCTATTCGCCGTTCGCGGTCGGCGAGACGTTCACGAGTCTCAACAACGCCGACGGAGTTTCGTTCAACGCCAATTTGACGAATGGAGACAAAGTGATCGTCGAGCACTCCGGACCGGGAGGAACTCGGACGAACCTGCGCGATTCGAGCGGGCCGCTCAATGCCTTCTCGCGGACGGCGATCAGCCAGGACGGCGGCGTGCTGTCGAGTGTGATTCTCGACACCGGTGCTCAGAAGCTGATTCGGTACTCGAACGCGGGTGCGATCGAAGACGTTCAAGTGGTCGCGGCGACGACCGACTTCTTACAATTTGAGTTTCCGAACGTGATCGACAATGTCGGCGGTATGGTGTTCCGCGGCGTGCTCGATTCCGGCGTTATCGGCATCTACACCGGAACGGTTGCTGGCTCCGATCCTGTCACGAACAAAGTCATCGAGAACGGAGCGATGCTCGGCGGCAAAGAGATCAGTTCGATTTCGATGTCATCGAACGCGGCCAACAGTCACGGGCAGATCGCCTTCTTCGTGACGTTCACCGACAGCAGTTCGGCGATCTATCGAGCCGATCCGCAGGTTCCCGTGCCGACGCAAACGACATTGACTGTTCCAAAGATTGCGGACGAAGGAACCACCGTCACGCTGACCGCCACGGTGACTTCCGCAACGCCGAGCAACGACGTTCCCACCGGGAGCGTGCAATTTGTCTCCGTGACAGAGACCGCATGCATCGTGGTGGGCGCGGACGCGGGATTTGATCCAACAGTGAAGGTGCTTGAAAACAGGGGCAAGGTTTCCGGTTCGTTCAATGCGTACCCGACGACGTTTCGCGGCGGCGTTCGGGTCGCGATGGGTGACGTCACGGGGGACGGCGTCGCCGAGATCATCACGGCTCCGGGACCGGGCGGCGACAACACCATCAAAATCTTCGTGATGGGCAGCAGCGGCTCACAAGTTTCGTTCATGGATCTGTTTCATATCACGGTGTCTGATCCGCTGGTCGGCACGCGCGGCTTGCAGATTGCAACCGGCGACCTGAACGGCGATGGCTTTTCGGACATCATCGTCTCCGGCGGGCCGAAGGTCTTCGCGTACAGCGGCAAGGATTTTTCGTTGCTGCGCGAACTGACTCCGTTCGGCACGAGCGCCACCGAGATTCGCGTCGCTGTCGGCGATCTGATTGGTGACGGAACTCAGCACATTGTCGCGGCGACCGGGCCGAATGCGGCTCCGTCGATCAAGGTTTTCAATTCACTCGACGGTGGCTTGCTGCGGACGATTGCTCCGTTCGAGTCGACATTCCGAGGGGGCGTGAACCTCGCGGTGGGTGACATCAACGGTGACGGCATCGCAGAAATCATCGCAGCAAAAGGGGCTGGCAGCACGCCACAGGTCAAGGTGTTTGGTGCCGATGGCAAGTTCCACTCCAGTTTCATGGCGTTCGATGTTTCCTCTCGCGAGGGAGTTCGCGTCGCCGCCGCCGATCTGGATGGCGACGGCATCCAAGAATTGATCGTCGATCCGGCGGCTGTCAGCGCGGCTGGCAAGCTGAAAGTGTTTCACACCCAAGATGACAAGATCGAGCCGGACCCGACGTTCGTCGTCAACGCCGCCGCCACGGGATTCCTCGCGGCGTCGCGAACCAATTTAGTCACAGTCGTGGGGACCGCTCCGCTGGACGACGATGGCGTTGCGACATTTCCGACGAACCAACTGGGATCGGGCTTCAACAGTCTTGCGGCCAAGTATCTGGGCTCACCGGTGTATTACTTAAGCACTTCCGCGAGTGAGCCCATTCTCGTGCGAGCGTTGCGTGACTACGGCGATGCTCCGTTTCAAAGCGGTCTGGCCGACGACGGCGCTCGACATCGACCCGCGAGCACCGGCCCGATCTTGGGGACGAGTCGCGATACCGAATACGACGCCCTCTACGATGACCAGGACGGCGACGATTCGACCGGGATCGACGACGAAGACGGCGTCACGTTCCTTTCGCCTGTCTTGAACCGCGCGCCGAACATGCCTTTGACGAGCAGCGTCATCGTGCATGCTTCGGCCGCTGGATTCCTCGATGCGTTCATCGACTTCAACCACAACGGCCGCTTCGACGATTCCGAACGGATCAATCCCCCGACCGGTCTGACCACCCAAACCAACTTCAGTATCCCGGTTGTCGCGGGCGACAACGTGATCTCGTTCCAAATCCCCACTCTCGACGCCGCATCCGCTGCCGCACTGTTTGGCTTCGACGACGGCCTGTCCCGAACGTATCCGACCTACGCCCGCTTCCGCATCAGCTCAATCGGCAACCTCACGGCGACCGGCGAAGCGGCCGACGGCGAAGTCGAAGACTATCCGATCGACATTCGCTACCTCGGCATCAACGGCGGAGGAGCCGACGATCCGATGTCGATTCAATTGCCGACACTCGCCGCGCCAAACGGCGGTTCGGGGTTCTCGTCGTTCGACATCTTCGTCGATGGCGGGCTGCTGACGCTGGCGGGCCAGAGTCCCGGTGGCGACCGATCACCGCTGTTCCAAATGCCGTTTGACGGCCGGCAGCGGCTGGAAATCATGGGGACTCCCGGCGACGACACGCTGCGGCTGGACCTGTCGGGGAGCGATGTCTCGTTCCAAGACTTCCACTTCGACGGCGCCGGCGAAGCGACGGCGGCGGGTGATTCGCTGATCGTTCTGGGAGGTAATCGCCAGTTCCAAAACTTGGACTTCTCATACTCCGAACTCAACGACGGGTTAATCGACTTGGATGGATCGCGGATCACGTTTGTAGATTTGGAACCGATCGTCCTACAAACCTTTGTCAATCACGCTTTTATCGACACGAGCTTCATCAGAGGTTCAAACTACGACAACATACGTCCGACGATCATTGACGCAGAGCTGGTGGATGCGGGATTCCTTGTCACTCAGAGCGTTGCACATATTGGGTTTAACTCCCCGACGGAGACCCAGGTGGCCGCCGTCTTGCGTGGGACAGCGTCAGTGAATGGCGGGGATTTCGTTCCCTTCGAGAGTTTGATATTCACGATCCCAAGTGTTTCAACCACGGTACATCTTGGTGCCGGTAACGACAGATTGCGGATCAACTCGCTTCCCGGCGCCTTCGCTAGAACTCTGCTCACCGTTCGCGGGAATGACGGCAACGACACGATCGAAGCCGGATATGAACTGACTGCACCTCTAGTGATCGAAGGAGGAAAAGGAAACGACACCATCCGAGGTGGCTTGGGCAACGATGCCATCTATGGCGGTGAAGGAAACGATGAGATCCGAACCAACGATGGAACAAACACGGTCGATGGCGGCGATGGCAGCGACTTGCTGCTTGGAGGCGTAAACAACGACACGCTCATTGGCGGCAATGGTGCCGATGCCATCTACGGGGATTCCGGTGCCGACTTCATTGACGGAGGTTTTGGCGAAGATTTCATTGATGGCGGAAACGGTAACGACATCATCCATACCGGAGGTGATGCAGACTGGGCCTTCGGCAACGGAGGTGACGATGTGCTGACTGCTGACTCCGGTGGCCAAACTACTTTCGGTCATGGTGACCGGTTGAATGGCGGCGTCGGCAACGACACGCTCGAAGGTTCCGACTCGGTTGATGAACTCAGCGGCAACGAGGGGAACGACGTTCTGAATGGTCAGGACGGAGATGATCAACTCGAAGGCGGCGCTGGCAACGATTCGCTCGACGGAGGAATTGGCGACGATGTCTTGCGCGGCCTCGCGGGCGATGATTCACTGACGGCGGGAGCTGGAAACGATCAGCTCTTTGGTCACGAAGGAAACGACGTTCTCAACGGACAAGCGGGGGACGACCTGCTCGATGGCGGGACCGGAAACGATTCGCTAGATGGCGGCGACGGCGGCGATCAGCTCGATGGCCGTGACGGCGATGACTCGCTGACGGGCGGAGCAGGCGTAGACATCATCAACGGCGATGCCGGAGCCGACACGATCAACGGCGGTGCGGGAGCCGACTTGCTGCGGGGCGGGATCGGCAACGATGTGCTCAACGATGAAGATGGAGCGACGGGCGAAAGCGACACGCTCTTCGGTGATGTCGGCAACGACATCCTGCATTCGAGCGGCGGTGCGGACGTGCTCGTCGGCGGAACTGGCGACGATCAACTCGATGGCGGAATCGGAGCGGACACAATCTCCGGCGAAGACGGCAACGACACGATCTTCGGCGGCGATGGTGACGATAGCCTCAATGGCGGTAGCGGCACCGACCAAATCACCGGCGGGACCGGCAATGACTCGGCGTTTGGCGGCGATGGCGATGATCGCATCTTCGGAGATGCCGGCCTCGATTCGCTCGACGGCGGCGAAGGCCGCGACGTGATCGACGGCGGAGTTGGGAACGATCAGCTCATCGGCGGCGAAGACAACGACACGATCTCCGGCGGACAAGGGAACGATCTGCTCGTCGGTGACGAGGACAACGATTCGCTCAATGGCGGCGACGGCGACGACACCGTGCTGGGTGGTGACGGCGATGACGTCGTGCTCGGCGGCAATGGCAATGATTCGGTCGGCGGCGAAGATGGCGACGACCGAGTCCTGGGACAAGGGGGTAACGACACGGTCAGTGGGGGTGAGGGAGTCGATTACCTCGACGGCGGCACTGGCTCGGACACGATTTTTGAATACACGCTTAACGCGACGATCACGCCAACGCGGCTGACGCAGGTCAATCTCGACGGCGACACCGAAGTCGAGACGCTGCGAGGCATCGAACGAGCGTCACTCAGCGCCGCGTTTTCCCCCGCCGCAGTGTCGCTGAATGCGTCCACCTTCCGAGGTTCCGTGACACTGTTCGGCAGCGCTTTCAACGACACGCTCACCGGAGGCAATGCCGCTGATTCGATCGACGGCGGCTTCGGCAACGACAGCATTTTAGGAGGTGCGGGGAACGACACGCTGCTCGGCAGCGGCGATGCGGACACGCTCAAAGGTGGCGAAGGAAACGATTCGCTCAAAGGTGGCGACGGCAACGACAGCCTGCTCGGCGAGAACGGCAACGACACGCTCAACGGTGGAGCGGGCAACGACACGCTCGACGGGGGCGAAGGGAATGACGGTCTCTCTGGCTTCACTGGCGACGATTCGCTGATAGGCGGCAACGGTAATGACACGCTGATTGGTGGAGCGGGCAAGGACACGCTGTCGGGTGGAGCTGGCAACGACATTTGCCTCGGCAAAGACGGAGTCGATTCAATCAAGGGAGACGCCGGAGCGGACACCATCGCCGGAGGCAGCGGAGCCGGTGCAGACATCGGCGATGTCGTGACTCGCGACAACACCGACCTCGCGGCTGCGCTCGCCGAAGCGTTTGTGTTCAATGCGGCATGGATTGATGATATCTAAATCGCTGAGTAGCCACGCTCGCCAAGAGCGTAAAAGGATTTGCGAAATACCCGCGCTTTTGGCAAGCTCGGCTACTCATTCTTCCACTTGGCGAACGCGATGCGGCAGTACGGGAGGAGGTTCAATTCAATCAGCTCGGCTTCGACTTCTTCGAGCGACGGGTAGGGCAATTGGCTGGCGATGTCGGAGATCAGCAGTTCGGCGAATTTCTCGCGAGCGTGTTGCAGCGCTTTGCGGAACGAGGCGTCCGACATCGGCGGTGCGAGGTTGTGTTCGCGAGTCAGCAATTCGGCGAGTTGTGGCGACGTCTTGTCGGTATTGGTCACACGCAGCCGCAACACCGAATAGAACAGTTGGCCGGTGGAGCGTTCGTGATGCAGCAGTGCGGTCCAGGCTCGCGACAATAGTTCTTCGGACCAACAGTTTTCAAAAGGTGGTTCGTTGCCGAAGTCCGTCGCGTTTGGTTCGGCGACCTCGTCCAGAGATGCGACCTCGTGTTTGCGGCGCGTGGCCAGCTTGGCGCGGTAATCGCGCATCTGGTTGGCGAGCGCCGTTTTCAAGAAGTTGCGGAAGCGACCGTTGGCAGGACTAGCACTGCGAAAGTCGCCGCGCACGAACTTCAATGCGAACTCTTGCAGCATCTCCAACGCCGCGTCGTCATCTCGCAACGACGTCCGCAAGAACCGAAACACGGCCCCTTGATACCGCCGCAAAAATTCTAGTTGAGCCGCCAATTCCGAATGCCCCGGCCCGCCATGAGCCTTTCGCAGCATCGTCCACATCGTCGATAAGTTTGCCAACGGCGAATGTGCGACGGGAGTGTGGAGTTCAGAGATGGCATTGGCGACGGACATGCGCGACAGTTTAGCCGCTGATGGAAATAACGTGGAGCACGTTTTCAACGTGCTCGTTGTTTTGAGTCTTGAGTACGACGAAATCGTGCCCCACAAGAATTTTACAGATCGACTTCACAGCCATGACATCGGATTTTCAACAAGCGAATGCTCGCGACGTGCTTGACGAGTTTGACGACTCGGACAGCTTGCCGCCGTTTGTGTTGCCGACGGTGGCTTCGGAGTGTGCGAGTTCCGCAATCAGTGAGCGGCCCATCAGCCCGCTTGCGGAAGCGGTTTCGTCTGGCGATCGACCTCAGCTTGGCGATTACGAACTGTTGCGGGAACTCGGTCGCGGCGGGATGGGAGTCGTCTATGAAGCCCGTGACATGCGGCTCAATCGGCGGGTGGCATTGAAGGTCTTGCCGCCGACTGCGGTGCTCGATCCAAAGCGGATCAGCCGCTTTCAACTGGAAGCTCAGGCGATCGCGCGGCTGAGTCACCCGCACATTGTGCAGGTGTTTGATGTCGGTTCGACGCGCGGCACGCATTACCTCGCGATGCAATTGATCGACGGCCAGAGCCTCAGCGCGTTGTTGCCGACCGACGCGAACTTCGAGATCGAACGATAGGGGTAGGAACGACCGATTGATTTCGGTCGCCCCTCCCTCCGAACCGGACGGGCGGGTTTCCCGCATCCGGCTCTCCGGTTGATGGTCTTACCTGCGAGAGGATTGAACGGCCAGTGCATGGGCGGTGGTCAGG